>DATNBQ010000584.1:0-5387 GCA_035571955.1 Urbifossiella sp.
CAAGAATGGTCAACCGAATGCACGCCGAGCATCGCTCGACGGTCCGAGGCTGAGCCTCGTTAGCGTTACCCATAATTGAGACGCTTACCCCCCTCTCCACGTCGGAGAGAGGGTGGTTTGTGAGCGCAGCGAGCAAACCGGGTGAGGGGCAGAATTGGTGTAACAAGACCCCTCACCCGTATCTCGCTAGCGCGAGATGCGGCCTCTCCCCAACGGGGAGAGGCTTGGGACTGGTTGACTCCATGTCGTTACTTTGATGAATGGTTATAGCCATAGCGAGGGAACGCCTCTGGTTTTCGCCGGGCGATTCCATAGCATTCACTCTCCGGTTGCTGCCACGAAACCGAGAACTTCAAACGGGAGTCGGAATGGGATTGCGAATGCGGGTTCACGACCGCGAACCGATCGGCGCGGCGCTGCGGCGGTTCAAGAAACTGGTCGAACGGAGCGGATTGAAGCGCGAGTTGCGGAAGCACGAATACTACGAGAAGCCGTGCGAGGCGCGGAGCCGCAAGGCCGCCAAGCGGCGCAGCACCATCAAGAAAATGAGCCTCGGCAAACCGCTCAAGAAGGAATCGGCGTACTGAGACGGCCCCCCGCTCATTCACTCCAGCGCTTCAGCAGCTCGTGCGCCACGCCGAGTTGATCGCAGACGCGGCCGACCACGAAGTCAATCAAGTCTTGCACGCGGCTCGGCCGGAGATAGAAGCCCGGCATCGCCGGCAGTACGATTGCGCCGGCCTCCGCCGCCGCCACCATGTTCCGCAATTGCACCAGCCCCAGCGGCGTCTCGCGCGGCGCCAGCACCAGCTTCCGCCGCTCCTTCAAGTGCACGTCCGCGGCCCGCTGAATCAGATTCTCCGAGTTCCCATGCGCGATGGCCGCCAGCGTCCCCATGCTACACGGGCAGACCGCCATGCCTGCCGTTAAGAACGAACCGCTGGCGATTCCCGCCCGGAAATCGCGGTAATGGTGGTAGTGCAGCAAGCTCAAGTCGAGGTTCGCGTTGGAACCGAAGAAGGTTGCCGGGTCGAACGATTCCAGGCAAACCGTCCGTTCGAGTTCCTGGGCGATCACTTCCACGGCGGCAGGGCTGATGGTCAGGTGTACGGTGCGGCCGGCGCGGAGCAGCACTTCGACGAGCCGCACGCCGTAGGCCGCGCCGCTCGCGCCCGTCACTGCCACAACGAGGGGATCGCATTTTAGATCGTTCATGATGCATCCCAGCGTAGTTGCGACCCATCGGGGAGCGCGGAGGTTACGCGCTCCCCGTTGGGTCGCAACTACGCAGAGTCAGCTTGAACTCTTCTTCATCCTGGAAGCCATCGCGTTCGGGGCAATAGGTCCGTCGCACGGCATGCAGGTTCCAGCCGTCGATCGTGTAATCGTGATAGCCCCACAGTTTCATTTGCGCGGAACTGCCGACGTCGATGGAAGCGAACGGCTGTTCGGCGCCCGCCTCCAGGTAGTACCACGAGTGCTTGTGGCCGTGGATCCAAAGATTGACGCCGCACTCGGCGGCCGCATCGCGCACTTCGCGCCAGTCCTTCAAGCCGTGCCAGTGCGACTCCGGTTTGCGGCCGCGGGTCAGCAGTGGGTAATGGCTCACGACGATGCGCGGGCCGTCATTGAGCGTGGCCATCAGGGCCTTAAAACGCTGCAACTGCGCCGTCCCCACTTGGCCGGTGGCGTCCCAGGGAAGCCGGTTCGCTCGCGCCGAATTCAATGCGATCAGCCACACATGCCCAACTTTCTGAGCGAACGGATACGTTTCCTCAGGCACCAACCGCTGGCCCTGTTGCCACGGCGCGAAGGCCCGTTCGAAGGCCCGCGACCGCACGGCGGCGGGCGTGTACAGGTCGTGGTTGCCCGGAACCGCGAGGCCAGGCGGCAATGTCGCGTCGCCGACTCCAAGGCTTTCCGCGGCCTTTTGCATTTCCCGGTCGAAGGCCATGGTGGTGGCGTCGCCGGAAAAGACGAGCCGGTCGAAGCGTCGGTCGCGGAAGTCGCGCTTCATGGCATCGACCACGGCATTGGCGAGGCGAAAGCGGTGGCCGCGGCCGAGCACCGCGACATTCACCCACCCCGAGGCCCGCTTGCCGAACAGGTCGCGCATCCGCCAACCGAGGCGGTCGCTGGTCAGGTGCACATCGCTGAAGTGAGCCAGACTTACGGTCATTCGATCGAGCCCGGGTTCGCCGCGCCGCGCAGTCCGCGGGGGTGAGCCAACGATTCTCGGAGGTCTCTCTCGTGGAGTCGGGCACAGCCCGACCTACGGGGCCGCTTGTAGGTCGGGCTGTGCCCGACGATTTACCGCTGCAAGAATCGCTGGCATATCCATCCGCGGACCGGTGCGCTCAAGCCCCAGGACTTCCCATAGAATACCAGCCGCCCGTTTCATCGACTACTTGCCGACTGGGACCGATCCGACCATGCCGCGCGTTCTCATCGCCGACAAGCTCGAAGCCGCCGGAATCGAGTTGCTGAAATCCGCCGGGCTCGAAGTAGACGTGCGACTCGGGTTATCCGGCGCGGAACTGGCCGCGGCGCTGCGGGAATGCGACGCAGCCATCGTCCGGTCGCAGCCGAAGATCGGCGCCGCGGTACTGGAGCAACCGGGCAAATTGCGGGCCATCGCCCGGGCCGGCGTCGGCGTCGATAACATCGACGTGCCGGCCGCGACGCGCAAGGGCATCGTGGTGATGAATACGCCGGGCGGGAACACCGTTTCCGCGGCGGAACACACCGTGGCCTTGATGTTCGCCATGTCGCGGAAGATTCCGGCAGCCGACGCCGTCATGAAGGCCGGCGGCTGGGATCGCAACAAGTTCGTCGGCACGCAACTGGCCGGGAAGACGCTCGGCGTCGTCGGGCTCGGCCGCATCGGCCGCGAAGTCGCCCGTCGCGCCAAGGGGCTCGACATGACCGTCGTGGCCCTCGATCCGTTCGTGACGGCCGCCAAGGCCGCGGAGTTGGGGCTCGAAACCTCCGCCGATCTCGATTCGCTCCTGCCCCGCGTCGATTTCCTGACGATTCACGTGCCGCTCAGTGCCGAGACCAAGAGCCTTCTCGGGGCCCGTGAACTCGGCTTGATGAAGAAGACGGCGTGCGTCCTCAACGTCGCCCGCGGCGGCATCATTGATGAAGCGGCTCTCGCCGCGGCTCTGAAAGCAGGAGCGATCGCCGGGGCCGGCGTCGATGTCTTCACGGTGGAACCGGCCAGCGCCGATAACCCGCTTTTGAAGGCCCCGAACATCGTGCTTACGCCGCACCTCGGCGCCAGCACCGTCGAGGCGCAAGAGAATGTCGCGGTGGAAGCGGCCCAGTTAATCGCCGACTTCCTGCTGAAGGGACAGATTGCGAATGCCGTGAACATGGCGGCGCTCGACCCGAAGGAACTCGCCGAGGTGCGGCCATTCATCGACCTGGCGCGGCGGCTCGGTTTGCTCCACGCGCAAATGGCCCACGGCCCAATTCGCCGGGCATCGCTGACCTACAAGGGCGAACTCGCTTCGAAGAAGACGAAGTTGCTGACGGCGGCGTTCACGGCGGGACTGCTCGAATTCCGCCTCAGCCCCGGAGAAGTCAATCTCGTTAACGCCGAGGTCTTCGCCCGCGAGCGCGGCATCGAGATTGCCGAATCGTCTAACCCGAAAAAGGGCGACTTCGCATCGCTCTTTCACACGGAGGTGGAAACCGAGCAGGGGACGGCCGTCGCGGCGGGAACGCTGTTCGGCGACCAGTACGTCCGCCTCGTGCAACTCGGCCCCTATCGCATCGAAGGCTATTTAGACGGCGTGCTGTTGGTCTTCACGCACCACGACGTGCCAGGGCTGATCGGTTTCGTCGGCACGATCTTCGGCAAACACAACGTGAACATCGCGCAGATGATTGTCGGCCGACAGAACCCCGGCGGCGAAGCGGTGGGCATTCTGAACCTGGACGGCCCGCCGCCGGAAGCAGCACTGGCCGAAGTGAAAGCGCACCCGAAGATCAGCAGCGTGATGGTCGTGAAACTTCCTCCTGAAGGCGAATTGCCGCCGTGGCTCGGTTGAAATGCGGTTTCGAAGTAGGCAAGGATAAGTATTCACTAACGGATCACAGAATGCCAAGGATGCCACATTGCCAACCCACCGAGTTGGCATTCTGTGGTTGGTGCGAGTGTTGCAGTTTTTCAAGCGAGCAGTCCGTTCTCTTGATTTTTTCACTTCGTCCTTTTCATCAGTGATTTGCATTCTCCTCCGCGCTTCGAGGCTTCCTCTGAATCTGTTCAGAATTCCCTTTTTGCCCATCTTGGCTTTTGTGTTTTGGCCAATCATCGGGTAGACTGGAACGGACGAAACGTACCGGGTCGCATCATGGCCCGCCTCTCCAAAACTCCCGTTTCGACATCCCCCGGCGCTCCGGCGCGCGCGTCCGCCGTTGTGTTGCTTGTCGAGGACGAGCCGGCCGTGCGAACGGTGACGCGGCGCATGCTCGAACTCCGCGGGTTCACCGTAATACTGGCCGAGCATCCCGAGGAAGCGCTTCACATCGCTGCCGCGACTTCTCGCGTCGACGTACTCCTGACCGACGTGCAGCTTCCCGGTATGGACGGTCCCGAATTGGCTCGGCAACTGCGCGACAGCCGGCCGGATTTGAAGGTCGTCTTCATCTCGGGATACCCGCGCGAAGACGCCTTCGCTCATTCCACGGACGACCCGGCGGCGGATTTCTTGCAAAAACCATTCACGCCGAAGCGGTTGATCGAGGTACTCAATCGCGCACTCTCGAACAACGCGTCCACGCCGCCGCCTGGTTCGTCCGGCGACACGCAGAAGCTGCCTCGGGATTTGCCATGACCCCGGCGGTGCTTCTGATCGCGCACGGCAGTCGCCGGGCCGAAGCCAACGCCGAACTCCTGACGATTGCCGAATCGCTGCGGAATCGCGGCCAGTATCCCTTCGTTCAAGTTGCGTATCTGGAACTAGCGGCGCCGACGATTGCCGAGGGAGGAGCGGCCTGCGTGGCGGCCGGCGCCCAAGAAGTGATCCTGCTGCCATTCTTCTTGTCGCCCGGTCGCCACGTGACCGACGACTTGACGGCTGCCCGCAACGAACTCGCCGCTCGCTTTCCCACGGTGCGATTCTCCTTGGCCGAGCCGCTCGGCAGCCACCCGCTGATTTTGCAAGCGCTCGAAGAGCGCGCGAGCGATGCCAAGTAAATGGAGGTTCCGACGATGAAAAATGAAGCCCGAGCTATCGGGTCCAGTGTAGTTGCGAGGTGGCAGAGAATTCGGGAGGCTCGCTTGCTTCTCCTCAGCCCGAAGGGCTGGGACAACATAGCCCAGGGCAACGCCCTGGGAATCGAAGTCAGAAAGTAGGCCAGCCTGAAAGGCTGGGACAGTG
>DATNBQ010000585.1:0-4799 GCA_035571955.1 Urbifossiella sp.
GCCGGCCACTTCCGCACCAGCGTGTGGAAGGGGATGCAGATCATGGAAGGGCTCCGCGGCCACATGTCCGGCATCGGCATCCCGACTTATGTGGTCGATAGCCCGCACGGCGGCGGCAAGATTCCCCTCATGCCCAACTACCTCGTCTCCATGTCCGACGACGCGGTGGTGCTCCGCAACTACGAAGGCATGCTCATCCGCTATCAGGCCGAGGATAAGCCGAGCGCCGAGGGGTTGAAGACGCCGACCCGCGGAGTCAGCGGCCTATTGCAAGGGGATCGCACGCAACTGATGCCGGAAGGGAACGAGCGGATGGCCCGCCGGCAGTTGAAGATGGCCGACGATCCGTCGTACGATCTCGACAGCGACCCGATGCCCGCGATGAATGGTTGCGGAAGCCGCTGACGCGCTGTTCCAGTGGTTACCGGCCTCGGCCGCTCGCGCGTTCGAGGCCGGCTCATCCGATTGCTTCTTTCCACTTCTTCACGCGGCCGGCATCGATAGCGCCCGTTCGCTTGCCGCCGGCGCAGGCCGACGCGCGTACCGCATACCAGTCCGGCGACACGCCCTTCAGCAACTTCACCTGCTCGGGGCGCAGCGAGCCGCCGATGGCCGACTTCATGCCAACCCGACCGACGCTTTCGATCAACTCGCCGATCGCCGGCGCCTTCATGAAATCGAGCAGCGTCTTGCCGTCCTTGCCCCAGGTATCGAGTAGAAATGCCTTGAAGCGATAGCGTTTGGCGAACTTGACGAGTTCGTCCGGCGGCACCGACTTGGCCCGTTCCCAGTCGGCGTAGGCCACGGCGACCATCTCGACGCCGGCAGGAAGTTCGCGGCGAGTATCGAGGATGTCCTCGCCCCAACCGGGCGTGGGCGTGTAGCCGGCCAGGCCCCACTTCACGTAATCGAGCTTCAGTTCCAGGTGCCAGTGCGCCTCGGTGATGGCGTTGGCGGACCATTCGCCGAGCGCGGCGCTGACCGGCACGCGCTTCTTCACTTTGGCGATGACGGCGGCCAGCACCTCGGCCTCGACCATGCCGAGTGGCCCCTTGACGGGCTCCTTGACGTCGATGAGATCCGCGCCGCCGGACAAGGCCGCCTCGACCTCATCCGCCGAACGCACGCTGATTAACAGACCGGGGCTTCGCGAACTGCTCATCGTGAAGGAATCCTTTCGCGAGAAACGGACTAAGCTGGGACGGAGGCCGGACGCAAAGTCCCGCAAAAGGCACAGCGGAAGCCCATTCCTTCCCGCTGCGGAACGCTGAACATCCCTTGCAGGCACTTCTCGCAGGCCGCCGAACCACAGCAGTTTAATGTATAGACGGCTTGCAGGCATCCACACGACTTGCAGTTCGCAATTGGACTCGCGACATCGGGGATTCGAAGCGTTCGAGGCGCCTCAGCAGATTTCGTATTCGGGATACTGCACGCCTCATCGAACACAATTTCCTCAACGACTCGAACCTCGGCGTTCTTCCGCGGTGACGCGGAGCCTCCGAGAACCCTCCCACCGCGGGAAGGGCAGGGCCGACGCACTCGTCATGCACGCGCAATCCGCGGTTCCGTTCGATCGATCCCATGATTACCTCAAGCGCAATGGACGCTCCGCCACCATCTCTCCATCATACCAGAATCGAATGGAATAGAGGCCGGATGACGGAGAAAGGGCAACTCTGGATGCGGAACGGGAGGCCCAGAATTTCCAATGGATCGGCCCCAAACCGGATCGCATGCCGCTGCGTCTCGAAGATCTTCTGGCCAGTTTCCTCCAGAACGCACTCGATATCTCCCTCACCCATGCCGCGTCCCTCCGTGAGGATGAGAAACACGCACAATTCCTCGAGGTAGAGAGGATACAGGGATCTTCTATGGAATTGATGTTACTTAGAAGCCCGAGAATATTCACTCGGCTAGTATTCGAAGGATCGATCTGCCAGTCATCGCGGAGCAGCATGTATCGGATGATGGGTGGAACCGCCATTTCACACCACTGGAGTCTTAAGACCGGTCACCCGGAAGAATAGCGTTTGACCGACGCAGGGGTGGAAGTCCACCGCGCGGATCTTGCGGAGGACGAAGCCGTACAAGCGCGGCGGAGTGAACCAGTCGGCGTCGTTCAGATGCAGATTCGCATCGGCGGCGAAACCGCGGGCCGAGGTGTACCCCTTGCAGGCCGCTAGGTCCGCCATGCCGATGATCCCGCCGCGAAGTTCCGCCGCTGCCTTGAGTTCCGGCGTGTCGATGCGCCGCCAGCCTTCTTCCCGCTCGTCGGGAAGCTTGCCGGCGTGGATGAGCACGGGGCCGCGGCGCCGCGTCGGCCACGACCGGATCTCGATGGTCTTGATGCCGGCGACGATGAGGGCGGCCCAGGGCTGCCTGACGGAGATCGCATAATAAGGTTGGGGCATGCGCGACTCGATGAGCTCAGGAACGGTTGCTCACGCCGGCCAATTTGTTCAGCTTCCGCCGCAATTCCCCACGCGCCAAGGCGGGCCGGCTTTTGCCAAACCCCGGGGGATAAGCTAAAGGATAGTAGTTCATTTGGCACCGTCGGCGCGCCGTCCCCCGGCCGCTCTTTTTCCCGTACGCGATTTTTCATGCCGCCGCTCCAACTCATCGCTGGCGAAGAAGCGCTGCCGGGATACACGCTGATCCAGCGCCTCGGCCGCGGCGGCTTCGGCGAAGTCTGGGAATGCGAGGCCCCCGGCGGTTTCCGTAAAGCCATCAAGTTCGTCTTCGGCGACCTGGACGACAGCGAAGAAGATAGCCCCGCCGGTCAGGAGCACAAAGCCCTCAAGCGGGTCAAGATGATCCGCCACCCGTACATCCTCTCGCTCGAACAGTACAAGATCGTCGATGGCCAGCTCCGCATCGTCATGGAGTTGGCCGATAAGAATCTCTGGGATCGGTATCGCGAGTGCCGCAGTCAGGGCTTTCCCGGCATTCCCCGCGACGAACTCGTCGGCTACATGGAGGAGACCGCCGAAGCCCTGGATTTGATGAACAATCACTATCACATCCAGCATCTCGACATCAAGCCGCAGAACCTCTTCCTCGTCTTCAACCACGTCAAGGTGGGCGACTTCGGGCTGGCCAAGGTGCTCGAAGGGCAACGGGCCACCGTGACCGGCGGCGTCACGCCGGTCTACGCCGCCCCCGAAACCTTCGAGGGGAACGTCACCCGCTTTTCGGATCAGTACAGCCTGGCGATTGTCTTCCAGGAACTTCTCACCGGGGCCCGGCCGTTCAATGGCGCCAACATGCGGATGCTGCTGATGCAGCACCTCAACGGCGCCCCGGATTTGCATTCGCTTCCGGCGGCGGATAAGCCGATCATCGCTCGCGGGTTGGCGAAGAAGCCCGACGAGCGATGGCCGACCTGCACCGAGATGATCCGGGCGATCAAGCTTTCGGGGATGCCGGCGCCGCCGTCGACGCCGATCTCCGGCCCGACGACCATGACGCCGATTCGGCCGGAACCGATCTCGGCGGCCGATTCGAACCAGATGACGCGGGTTCAGTTCGGGGGCTCGGGGCGGCTGGGCAGCGATACCTCGAAGACGCAGACGCCGATGCCGGCGAACCCGGTGCGGCCGTCGCCGCCGCTGCCGCCGATGCCGGCCCTGGTCACCACCGGCGCCTCCGGGAAGATCGTTCCGAGATTGGTCACGCCTTCGCCTTCGTCCGAAGCGCCGGGCCCGGCGATCACCTTGAACCGACCGATGATCTTTCAGACGGCGCGGATGAACAGCCTGGGCATTGCCCCGCCGGAACACAATGGCGACGGCACGCTCTTTCCCGCCCTGGTCATCGGCGTCGGCTACCTCGGCCGGATTGTCCTCGAATGCCTTCGCACCATCATTTGCGACCACTTCGGCAACCCCGATCAGGTGCCGAACGTTCGCTTTCTGTACATCGATACCGATCCGGAAGCGGGCGAGTTGGCGACGGCGTTGCCGGGAACCCCAGCAGCGCTCGGGGCCAAGGAACTGGTGCTGGCCCGGTTGAACCGCCCGACGCACTACTTGCAGGCGCAGTCGCTGCCACCCGTGGATCAATGGCTGCCGCCCGGTTCGCTGTACAAGATTTCGCGGACGCCGGGGGCTGCCGAGGGCGTTCGCGCCTTCGGCCGGCTCGCGCTCTTCGACAACTATCGCCTCGTGGCCCAGCGAATTCGTCAGCAGTTGGAGATGTTCCTGACCGGGGAAACGCTCTACCAGGCCGATCAGGCCACGATGATGGGTTTGCGGAGCAATCGGCCGCGGGCGTACGTGATTGCCGGCCTGGGCGGCGGCACCGGCAGCGGCATGTTCATCGACCTGGCGTTCCTCATTCGCCAGGAAATGCGGGCACTCGGCTACAGCCAGCAGGAAGTGGTCGGCATGTTCATGGTCTCGCCTGCCGATCGCTCGGCGGCGCGAAAATCGCTCGGCAATGCCTGCGCCGCGCTGACCGAACTCTATCACTTCCAGACGCGGCGCAACAAGTATCAAACGACGTTCGACAAGTCGGAACCGCCGGTGATCGATAACGACGCCCCCTACGCGCGGACGGCGATCGTGCAATTGCCGAAGGCGCAGGATCAGAAGGGCCGGCAGATGACGGCGGCCCGCGCCGCCCGAGCGCTGTTCAACGAAATCCTCACGCCGGCCGGTCGCGTCGTCGATGAAGTCCGCGATGTGTATCGCAATGCCTTCCCGTCGCCGACGCCGACGTGCCAGTCGTTTGGCCTGTTCCGCTTGACGTGGCCGCGGCCGGAGGTACTCGGGGCCGCCACCCGTCGCTTCGCGCAG
>DATNBQ010000586.1:0-2876 GCA_035571955.1 Urbifossiella sp.
CGCACGGGAGAACGCGGCACCGGCGCCATTGGGCCATAAAGATCGCTGGCGACCCGGCAGCGTCAGCGACCGGAGTCGTGCAGCACTCCGGTCGCTGACGCTCCCGGCTCGCCAGATTAGCTGCTTGCCAGGATGTGGACGATGTCCGCGTCCTTGACGATGTACGTCTTTCCTTCCGTGCGGTTGAGGCCCTTCGTTTTCGCTTCCTTTTCCGAGTAGCCGCAGGCCACGAAGTCGGCGTAAGAAATCACGTTGGCCCGCACGAACTTCTCGCTCAAATCCTTGTGAATGCAGCCGGCGGCCTCGACCGCCTCGCACCCCTTGGGAATCGACCAGGTGCGGCACTCGTCTTCGCCCACGGTAAAGAAGACCTCGCGGCCGACGCCGTAAAAGATGCTGCGAATGACGGCGTCGCGGTGGAACGCAGCAAGGCCCAGGTCCGCCATGAACGCCTGCCGATCGTCGTCGCCCAGCTGGGCCAGTTCCATTTCGAGCTTCACCGGGGCCTGCATTGCTGAAGCAGCGAGCATCAGCAAGTTCGGCGGCAGCGGGTCGTTGAAGCCGCTGTCGCCGCGATTGACGAGCACGACTTCCGGCTTGAGCGTGAGCAGCTGGAAGCCGCGGAGCAGCTTCTCTTCCTCCGGCGCGATCGGCTGCTGAGAAGCCGGCGTGCCCGCCTCAAAGGCCGCGACCACCCGCTTGAGCAAGGCGATTTCCACTTCATCCGCCTCGCGTTCCTTCACCGGCTTGTTCTTCTTCAAGCCGGCCTCCATTTTGGGGATGCGGTTGGCGACGACTTCCATATCGGCGAAGAGCAGGTCTTCGCGGAAGCGGCGAAGCTGATCGATCAACTCGGACCCGGAGAAGCCATCGAGCACGACGACGATGCCGTTCCCTTCGCGGAGGATGCCGAGGCGGCGCGGGTTATCCTTGCGGTCGTCGGCCATGAGGCCCGGCGTATCGAGAATCGCCACCTTGGTGTAGGTCGTCTTCTTCGGCTTGATGACCGCGGCTATCTTCGCCAGCCGTTCGTCCGGCACGTCGGCCATTGCCGTTTGCCCTTGCTGAATCTTCGATGGGTCCGGCTTCTCGCCTGTGAGCCATTCGAAGACCGTGCTCTTGCCAGAACCCGCATATCCGACCAGTCCGACCTTCATGATGCTCGTTCCTCGGTGCGACGCGCGCTCCCCGCTGGGTCGCGGCTACGCTGCTTGTTGTATCTACTGCCGTACGATCGCACCACCGGCCTACAATGCCCGAAGCCCAGAAATCGGAGCGCTCCGTGCCGAACCGCCTCCAGCGCGAAACGAGCCTGTACCTCAAGCAGCACGCCAACAACCCCGTGGACTGGTTTCCGTGGGGGCCCGAAGCGCTCGGCCGGGCCAGGGAACTCGATCGGCCGATCTTCCTTTCCATCGGCTACTCAGCCTGCCACTGGTGCCACGTGATGGAGCACGAGAGCTTCGAGAACGAGGCGACGGCGAAAATCCTCAACGAGCATTTCGTCTGCATCAAGGTGGACCGCGAGGAGCGGCCCGACCTGGATGCGATTTACATGAATGCGTTGCAGGCCTTGACGCGGGAAGGGGGAGGTTGGCCGCTGTCGGTGTTTTTGTCGCCGGACCTGACGCCGTTTTATGCCGGCACGTACTTCCCGCCGGACGATCGCTACGCCCAGCGCGGCAAGCCGAGCTTCCCGCAATTACTCGAAGGGATCGTTGAAGCGTGGACGAATCGCCGCGATCGCATCCGCGACGTGGGGCAGAGCGTCGCGGAGTTCCTGAACGAATCCGCGAAACTCATGCCCGGCGAAGGGAACCTGTCGCCGGATATTTTGGGCTCGGCGCTGGCGGCCCTCAAACGCAGCTACGACCCGGTGAACGGCGGCTTCGGCCACGCTCCCAAGTTCCCACATGCCCTCGAGCTGCGGCTGCTCATGCGGATCGAGAAGCGCCTTGGCGACGGCGTCGCCTTGCAGATGGTCCGCCACACGCTCGACCAAATGGCTCGCGGCGGCATTTACGATCAGATCGGCGGCGGCTTCCACCGCTACAGCGTCGACGCCCGCTGGCTCGTCCCGCACTTCGAGAAAATGCTCTACGACAACGCGCTCTTGGCCATCACCTATACCGAGGCCTGGCAACTGACCGGAGACGCGTTCTACAAGCAGATCGCCCGGGGCATTCTCGATTATGTCGAACTCGAAATGACCTCGCACGAGGGCGGCTTCTTTTCCACTCAGGATGCCGACAGCGAAGGGGAGGAAGGGAAGTTTTATGTCTGGAGCGAAGCGGAAATCCGCGATCTGCTCGGCCCGAAACTCGCTGAGTTAGCATGTAAGGTCTGGGGCGTCACCCCGGAAGGGAACTTCGAAGGGCACAACATTCTACATCTGTCGAACGGCCCGGCGAGCGGGGGGCGTCAGCCCCCTGATTCTGAGACGCTTGAAGAGTGCAAGCGGCGACTTTATCCGGTGCGCTGGCGCCGCGTTCGTCCCAGCCGCGACGAGAAGTTCCTAACCGCCTGGAACGGCTTAATGATCGCCGCTTTCGCGAAATCGCACGGCGCTGTCTTCGAACCGCGTTATCTCTGGGGCGCCGAAAAAGCCGCCGATTTCGTTCTCGAATGCATGCGGGGCCGTGACGGCCGCTTGTTCCGCACGGCGGGGGTCGGCGAAGCGGCCAGGTTCCCGGGCTACCTCGAAGATTATGCCTTCCTCGCCGACGGCCTCATCGCACTTTACCAAGCCAGCTTCAAAACAAGGCATCTGCAGGCGGCCATCGAATTGGCCGAAAGCATGCTGAAGCATTTCGCCGATCCGAACGGCCCGGGTTTCTTCTTCACCGCGGACGACCACGAACAACTGATCGCCCGCA
>DATNBQ010000587.1:0-17543 GCA_035571955.1 Urbifossiella sp.
GGCGCTGCTCGCCAAACCAGTGATGGCGTTCCCGGCGGCATCGGCGACGACGATGGTCGTGAGATCGGTGGAACCCGAGACATCGGATGAAGTGGCGAAATGGATCGATGAGTTGCTTGCCGAAACTGGGCCGGGAGTGACCTGAACCGTGGGTTGCGCGGCGATGGAAACCGCGCCGACTGTCGCGGACAATGTGGCGGCCGCGCCGGCCAGGCTGCCGGTGAACTGCGCGGTGTAGGTGCCGGGCGTCGCGGTCTCGGTCACGGTCCCGAACGAACCGGTGCTGCCGCCGCCGGCCAGCGTCAGGGTAAAAGCGCCACTCGCGAGTCCCGTCACAGCGTTGTTACCGGTGTCCTTGACGACAATGGTCACCAGGTCCGTGGAGCCCGATACATCGGTCGGGTTGGCGAAACTGACCGTCGAATTCGAACCGCTGATCGGATGCGCCGTCACCTGAATCGTGGGCTGAGAATTGAGAAGAACGCTGCCGACCTTCGTGCTCAAGGTGGAAGCCGTGCCGGCTCCGATACCCGTGAACAGCGTGGTATAGGTGCCGGGCGTCGCAGTCTCGGTCACGGTTCCGAAGGAACCGGTGCTGCTGCCGCCGGCCAGTGTCAGGGTGAAGGCGGCGTTGGCCAGGCCTGTAATGGCGTTCCCCGCGGCATCCTTAACCACGATGGTCGTGAGATCGGTGGAACCGGAGACATCGGTCGCGGTGGCGAAGTTCACCGTCGATTGGCTTGCCGACACCGAACCGGCGGTGACTTGGATGGTGGGCTTTGTCGTCAGCGACACGCTGTTGACCTTCGCGGTCAGCGTGGCGGCGGCTCCGGCGAGGTTGCCGGTAAAGTTGGTCGTGTAGGTGCCTGGCGTCGCCGTCTCGGTGACGGTCCCGAACGACCCCGTGCTGCCGCCGCCGGCCAGTGTGAGGGCGAAGGCGGCGTTTGCAAGACCGGTGATGGCGTTCCCCGCGGCATCCTTAACGACGATGGTCGTGAGGTCGGGTGCACCCGAGACGTCGGTCGCGGTTGCGAAGTTGACCGTCGACTGGCTCGCCGAGACAGATCCGGAAGTGACCTGGACGGTGGGCTGCGTCGTCAGCGATGCGCCGTTGACCTTGGCGGTCAGCGTTGAAATCGTGCCGGCCGTGCTTCCCGTGAATTGCGTGGTGTAAGTGCCGGGCGTTGCCGTCTCGGTGACGGTTCCGAAGGAACCGGTGCTGCCGCCGTCCGCGAGAGTCAGGGAAAACGAGGCGTTTGCAAGACCGGTGATGGCGTTCCCGGCGGCATCCTTCACGACGATGGTCGTCAGATCGGTGGAACCGGATACGTCGGTCGCGGAAGCGAAACTCACCGTCGACTGGCTTGCCGACACGGAACCCGCGGTCACTTGCACTGTAGGCTGCGTGGTCAGCGACACGCTGTTGACCTTGGCGGTCAGCGTGGCGGCGGCGCCGGCGAGGTTGCCGGTAAAGTTAGTCGTGTAGGTGCCGGGCGTCGCGGTTTCGGTCACGGTTCCAAAGGATCCGGTGCTAGCGCCGCCGGCCAGCGTCAGGGTGAACGCGGCGTTGGTCAAACCCGTGATGGCGTTCCCCGCGGCATCCTTAACGACGATGGTCGTGAGGTCGGGTGCACCCGAGACGTCGGTTGGATTGGCGAAACTGACCGTCGACTTGCTTGCCGAGACGGACCCTGCCGTCACTTGCACGGTGGGCTGGGATGTCAGCGTCACACTGTTGACCTTGGCGGTCAACGTTGAAGCCGAGCCGGCCAGGCTTCCCGTGAATTGAGTGGTGTAAGTGCCAGGCGTCGCGGTTTCGGTGACCGTCCCGAAAGAACCCGTGCTGCCGCCGCCGGCGAGAGTCAGGGTGAACGCGGCATTGGCCAATCCGGTGATGGCGTTGCCGGCAGCATCCTCGACGACGATGGTCGTGAGATCGGTGGAGCCGGATACGTCGGTTGGATTGGCGAAGCTGACCGTCGACTTGCTTGACGAGACCGAGCCAGCGGTCACTTGCACGGTCGGCTTGGTGGTCAGCGATACGCCGTTGACCTTGGCGGTCAACGTCGTGGCGGTGCCGGCGAGATTGCCGGTAAAGTTGGTCGTGTAGGTGCCCGGCGTCGCGGTTTCAGCCACGGTTCCAAAGGATCCGGTGCTAGCGCCGCCGGCCAGCGTCAGGGTGAACGCGGCGTTGGTCAAACCCGTGATGGCGTTCCCGGCGGCATCTTCGACGACGATGGTCGTCAGATCGGTGGAA
Organism: Urbifossiella sp.; assembly: GCA_035571955.1. Lineage (GTDB taxonomy): Bacteria > Planctomycetota > Planctomycetia > Gemmatales > Gemmataceae > Urbifossiella. The sequence continues at coordinate 2,258 of DATNBQ010000587.1, forward strand.
CCCGATGCGTCGGTCGAGGAAGCGAAATTGACCGTCGACTTGCTTCCCGAAACCGATCCAGCGGTCACCTGCACGGTCGGCTTGGTGCTCAGCGACACGCCGTTGACCTTGGTTGTCAGCGTGGCGGCGGCGCCGGCGAGGTTGCCGGTAAAGTTGGTCGTATAGGTTCCCGGCGTCGCCGTCTCCGTGACGGTCCCGAACGAACCGGTGCTGCCGCCGGCCAGCGTCAATACGAAGGCGGCGTTGGCGAGCCCCGTTACCGCGTTGTTACCGGTATCCTTGACGACAATTGTGACCAGATCGGTGGAACCCGATACGTCGGTCGGATTGGCGAAACTGACTGTCGAGTTCGAACCGCTCACCGGGAGAGCCGTCACCTGAATCGTGGGCTGAGCGGAAAGGGAAGTACCGCTGACTTTCTGTGTGAGTGTCGCGGCCGTCCCCACGGTGGAACCGGTGAAGTTAGTCGTGTAAGTGCCCGGAGTCGCGGTTTCGGTGACCGTGCCGAACGAACCATTGCTGGTCCCACCGGCGAGAGCGAACGCGAAATCGCTGTTGGTTAACTTGCTGATGGCATTGCCAATGGCGTCTTCCACGATGATCGTCACCAGATCGGTAGTTCCCGTGGTGTCTGTCGGGCTGGCGAAACTGACGGTCGATTTCGTCCCCGAGACGGTGCCCGCAGTGACGGTAACCGCCGGCTTGGTTGTGAGAGCGACGCCACTCACGGTTGTCGAAAGGGTCGAAGCTGTCCCAGCGACTGCTCCCGTGAACTGAGTCGTGTACGTGCCCGGAGTCGCCGTCTCGGTCACCGTTCCGAACCCGCCCGTGCTGGTGCCGCCCGACAGGCTGAAGCCGAATGCGCTATTGGCGAGGCCCGTCACCGGGTTGCCGGATCCATTCTTGACGACGATTGTCACGAGGTCGGTCGTGCCCGATGGATCGGTCGCGCTCGCGAATTGAACGGACGAGAGAGAGCCGCTGATCGATTGCGTTTGATAAGTGAATTGATCGGCAGCGGTCTTTGCGGAAACGCCGTATCCCCAAATGGGAGCGGTCGCATTCTCGGGGTTGGCGCCCGTGTTGACTCCCGATTGAACCGTCACATCCACGGTTCCGGTTCCATTCGGCACTACGACGGAGAGCTGGGAGTCGGAGACGAAAGTCACCGATGTGGCGGCCGTGGCGCCGAAGAAGACGCTGAGATGCCCGGCGGCGCCCGAGAAGTTTTGGCCCGTGACGGTGATGGTATTGCCGCTCGCGCCACTACTGGAACTCAATCCAGTGACAGCCGGCTTGAGGCTCACCAAGTCGAATTCGGATAACGTCAGTTTTTGCAACCCGACAACATCGTTCCAGTCCCAGACGAGATTGAGATTGTTGTTGGCATCGACGGAGCCCGAAGTTCCGGAGATGAACATCGGGCTACCATTATCCGCGAGAATCAGACCGTATTGCTGCAAGGCCCTTGCGACGACCTGTGCCTCGGGGCCCATGGCCGCGATCTGAGCATTGACCGTCGAGTTATTTTGAAGCCGGAATCTCGAACCCATCGGAACTTTGTTCGTTCCACTGCTATCGGCTTCATGATTTGCCGGGTAGATAAACTGATTGAGGATATCGGAGCTGGGCAGTGTAAAGCGGAGGGCGTGGTCGATGGCGCCTTGCCCACCCTGCGACACGGGAGCCGCTTCGTCGGGCCGCGCGAGACCCGCCAGGACGGACAATCCCGCGGCATCGATTGAAGCCTTGCCGATGGTGAAGGAACTGTTCGTCTTCATGTCCCAGACCGCTTCGGAAGCTGCCGCCCACTGTCCATTGGTGTGAGCATTCCCCTCGGCGTCGACAGGATCGTTCGGACGAGTCGCCAGGAAGAACTCGTAGGCGACGTCGTTGTCTTCATCCCAAATGATCATGTGGGAGTCGCCGCGCTCACCCGAATTGTACCCGGGGCCGTTCGGATTCGGTTTGCCTTGAAAGTCGCCTTCGATGACTGGGTTCGCCGGCATCGGCACTGGAACCCTGTCGCTAATGCTAGCGTACTGTTCGATAATGACGTTGATCTTCGGCGCCGTATTGCCATGAACGACATTGATGGGAATGCCATAAAGTGGATAGCCATAGTACGGATCGCCTGGCTGCGCTTGGTCGTAGCCCCAATCGAGGTGGAGATGAGTGCCGCCGCCAGCATGGGTGATCACTGCCGCCGAGTTGGCGGCCACGGGCGCCGCGGAGATGTTTTGATTCCACGGATTGTCGGCAGGGAAGAGTTGCTGGCCCAGTAGCGAGGGCACGAGCCGGATTTCGAGTTCTTCGACGGCGCGAACGCGAAACGAATCCCGTGACATGCCTACTCCTTGAATGAGTTACGATCCTCGCCAACCCAGCTATTCACGATCTTCGCGTCGCCGACCGACACCCAGCGCGCAATCCATCGGTTCGCGTAAACCGCAAAACGCGAGTGGTAGAAAAAGCAAAGCCGATGCCAAGTCATTGACCGGAATTGCGGCCAAATAGCGATGTGGTTCTCGCCCGACAGCTTCGGGTAGCGATGCGTTCGAGTCCCTCAACTGCATACCTCGTCTCAGTCGCCTCGCTACGCAAGCGAGGCGACTGTGGGAACGAACTGGCAATCCCCCGCGAATCGTGGGATCACCGCCGCTGCAGATTTCACGAAGGGGGGTGGACGCCTATAGCGAGTATGCGTCCCCGTGCGCGAAATCTAGAACCGATCGCGCGGCAAGTCAAACACGCGAGGGCAGTTTTTAGAATGTCTCCCAGTTCGTTCACGCGGGCGGGGCGACGCTCCAAAACGGCGAGTCCGAATCCATCTCCGCCAACGGCCCGGAAATCAACGGCAGGGAGATGTTGGGCAGGATCTGTACGTCGAAGAGTTCATCGACTCCCGAGGAAAACTCGATGTGGCCGATAATCGATCCCTTCGCGAGATCGACTACCCAGATACCGCACTTCAATCGTTCCGGATGGGCCGCAATCGGAACGCCGTCCCATGATGAGGTCACTCGCACTTTCGACAGGCCGACGAACGCGATCGAGCCGCGAAACGCCAGCCCGCGGACATAACCGGGGAATTCGCAAACGACGTCGCGCTGCCCATTGGAAGGATCGACCCTCTCCAACCGGCCGAGACCGGAGTGGAGAACGTACAATTGGCCGTTCATCAGTCGAGGCGAGTGCGGCATCGTCAATCCACGGACGACCGTTTCGCCAGTCGACACATCGATCAAGCAGCCGCCGGTCGTTTTTTGGGCCCGCCATCCGACCACGGTATCGGTCTCGGCCATGGCGCTCACGTAGCGCGCTCGTCCATCGGCCAGCGCGAGGCCATTCAGATGACAGCGGTCTTCCGGCGCCAGCTTCGTGATGAATCGCGGCCGCCATCGGGGAGCGAAATGGTAGTACGGATGCAAGGCGCACAGGCAGGAGAAACGCGTGTTCACGATCCACAATTCGTTGCCGACCCAGCCGATTTCATGACAGCTCAGGTCGCCGGTGTTCTGCGAATAGCGGGCGATATAACACGCGTCATGTTTTCCACGCGCTTGAATTTTAGCGGCGATATCGGGCGATGACCGTAAGAACCAGACCTGCATTCTCGTGCCCACGGCAATCCGGCTCTCCGATACCGCCATTCCCATGGGGCGATCGAAGAGATGAAACGACGCCGTCAATCGGTTCGCTTCATTAGAAATCGCAACGACATTGCCGATTAGGTAAGTTGAGATGAGAAGGGAACAGTTGAGCTCCTTGAAAAGCGCCGGCATGTTCTCCGAATACGCGAAGTGAATGTCGCGCGTCTTTTCCGGCGCCGCGGGAGAGCCTTCGCCGGTCCTGGGCTTTTCCGCGGCATCTTGATCTTCGGCCATTGCAATGAATTGCGTGGTAATACGGGGTCATTAAGACGGAGATTAATCCGTCGCTTCATAACGCCAGCTTACTCGAATTGCCCTCGAACGCAAGAGGACTATGATCAGCCGGCTCGCGGGCAAATAGATTCCTCAACGAAGCACGCCTTTCGCATCGAGCACCATCGCGGCGGCGGTGCTGTTGCCGAACGTCTTGAAGTCCTTGAATTTCCACACCACTTTCTTGTCGCGGGTCACTTCGAAGAGCTGCGGGTTATCCGGCCCGGCGTGGCAGTTGCCGACGATCACGTTGCCGCTCGGCAGCACCTGCAGCGTCGTCACCCAGGCCAGCGTGATGCCGGGCAATTCCTTATGGTCGATGCTCCAGACGATCTTGCCGCTCGCGTCGACTTCGAGGACGCGGTTGTTGTTGCCGCCGCCGATGAGAGTGTTGCCGCTCTCGAGGCGCAGGGCGGAGAAGACCTCGGTACCGTGCCCTTCCGGCCCGTGGCCCGGCGAGCGCGGCCGCCCCGCCAGATCCAACTTGTATTCCCAGACCACCTTGCCGCTCGCATCGTACTCCTTCACGCAGCCGTCCCCTTCCTGGCAGACCAGGTAGTTGCTGCTCTTCAGCTTGCGGACCAACCGGGTTCCGCGATGCGGATCCTTGTTCTTGATCTGCAAAGCGATTTCCTTGACGATCTTGCCGTCGGCATTGACTTCGACGATTCGGCTATTGCCGCTCTCGGCGACCATCGTGTTGCCATCGTTCAGGCGCTGGAATGCATGGACCTCGACGCGCCCCTGGTAGCCGGCCTTCGGCTTGGCTTCGTACTTCCACACGGTCTCTTTCTTTGGGGTGATTTCACTAACGGTGGCCGGCCCGGTGTGCAGCAGGAAGTTGCCATTGGCCAGTTGATGGATGTCGTGCGAATTGTAGCGGCACGGCACTTCCCATTCGCTGCGGCCGCGCTCGCCGACGATGGCCACATGCCCGTTATCCTGGGCGAGCACGCGATAGCGCGGCTCGGCAGCTTGGAGAGGCAAGGCCAGGCAAACGATGGCCGCGGCGACGAGAACGCGCATGAGAAACTCCGTGAGAGATTGTGGAAAGTGTACCGGCCGATTGAGAAATGCCCAGCACTACCGTTCGCGGTGGATGCACCAATCGGGGAGCGATTCCAGGATCGTGCGGCACTCCGAGCGCGGCAAGCATTCCAGTTCCTGCTTGGCCGAGCGCGCAAGCGATTCCGCTCGGCGCCGCGCGTAACGCAGCGACTCCGTTCGCGCCAGCGCTGCCATCACGCGGTTGCTTACATTCCCACGGATCGCCTCGCGTAATCCCTTTGCATCGCTTCCCGGCAAGGCGTTCAAGCAATGGATCAGCGGCAACGTCAGCTTTCGTTGAGCGAGATCGGTGCCGAGCGTTTTCCCGGCGGTCCGCTCGTCGCCGACCAAATCGAGCAGGTCGTCGGCGATCTGGAACGCAAGGCCGAGGCCGCGGCCGAAGTTCGCCATGCACTCGGCCACTTCATCCGATGTCCCGGCATAGAGGGCCCCAAGGCGGCAACTGCATTCCGTGAGGGCCGCTGTCTTCCCTTCGATGATGGCGAAGTAGTCCACTTCGCTCAGGTCGAGATTGCCGCCCTGGCACACTTGCCGCAATTCCCCGGCACAAACGCGGTTGGTCGCCGCGCCGATGATCCCGCAAGCCCGGCCATCCACCGTGCTCGTCAGGTGGAAGGCGTGCGTGAACAGCATGTCCCCCAGCAAGATGCTGGTCTTATTTCCCCATTCGGCATTGACGGTGGGGAGTCGCCGCCGCACCGCCGCTTCGTCGAGCACGTCGTCGTGGACGAGCGTGGCCGTGTGGATCATCTCGACGGCGGCGGCGAGAACGTGATGCGCCGGGGCGACCGCGCCGGAGGCCTTGGCTGCGAGTAGAAGCAAGCTCGGCCGGAGCCGCTTGCCGCGATAGTGTTTCAGGTGCTGGATCAATGGCCCGAACTGCGATCGATATTGGGCCAAGGCTGCCGCCAGAATGCGATCCGTTTCTTCGAGATCGACGGCGATCGGGGCGAACATCCGTGCGGAAGGGCGGGGTGAAGCAGCAGCGACGACCGGCGACAAGACGGACTCCACGGCGCAGCCTCCCACGAGAACCGCCCTGGTTTACGGCACATCGGGTGCCGTTCGTGCGAAGTGCCCGCTCTTGCCGCCGCTCTTCTCGTCCAGGCGAATCGCCTCGATGCTCATGCCGCGGTCGGCCGCCTTGCACATGTCGTACACGGTCAGGGCTGCGACACTAACCGCAGTGAGCGCCTCCATTTCAACACCGGTGCGGCCAAAAACTTTGGCAATCGCCTCGATGCGGAGTCCATCCGGTTCGAGGAACGCGAAATCGAGAGTGACGGATGTAAGGGGAAGGGGATGGCAGAGGGGAATGAGCTCGGATGTTTTCTTCGCGGCCATGATCCCGGCTAAGCGGGCCACCGCGACGACGTCTCCCTTGGCCATCTGGCCGTCGCGGATGAGGGCGAGCGTTGCCGGGTTCATGCGAACGACGGCCGACGCTCGCGCCAGCCGTTCCGTCTCGCCCTTGCCGCCGATGTCGACCATTCGGGCCGCGCCGGCGTCATCGAAATGCGTTAAGGAAGGCATGGCGCATCATGGACGTTTCGGCGGGATCGCGCCGGGCGTACTGCCAGGGCCTTGGGGAGCCATTGGCGGCGGGATCGCTCCTGGCGTGCTGCCGGGGCCGGGGCCTTGCGGCGGTTGGGTTCCCGACAGCGGCCGGTTCGGCGGAGGAACGCCATTGGAGCCGGGCCCCGGACCGTTAGGCGGTTGCGACCCGGAGAGCGGGCGGTTTGGCGGCGGTACTCCATTGGAACCGGGCCCCGGACCGTTCGGCGGCTGCGAACCGGACAGTGGTCGATTCGGTCCGCCATTGAAGCCGTTCGGCCCGAAGCCGTTGGATTGTCCGAAGCCGTTCATCGGTCCGTTATTCCCGGCGATCGGCTGATCCGGATCCGGAATCGCTTCGGCTCCCTTGGCGTTCTTCTCGATCCCGTCGATGGCCAGCACCGTGCCCGTGTAAAAGACCAGATGCTTGCCATCCGGGGTGACGTGGAAGTAGCCGCCGATGGGTACGTTGGCTTGCCCGCGAATCGCCTTCGTGATCGAGGCCTTCTTCTTGAAGCCCTTCTTGTCCGGCACGTAGATGTCCAGGCCAGGGTGGACGAGTTCCTTGTTGTTGTCGTTGAAGGAACTGACGAACAGATGTTCGCCGTCCGGGCCGAAGCGCACGTAGTAATTGTGGGACGCAGTCCAGGCCATGGAGAACTGCGTGTTGGAGCGGTCCGCAGTTATGGTGTGGAGTTCGCCTTCGAGCGGCGGCAGAACGGGATTCTGGTTGCCGTTGCCGAGGTTGCCGCTGGCCTGTCCATAAATGGCGCCGCCGGGTTGGGCGGGTGGCTGGTTGACGCCGCTGCCGGGTTGGCCATAGATGCCGCCGGGCTGCGGGCCTCCTCGGCCTCCGCCGCGTCGGCCGCCACCGAGGTTGCCGAACTGGCCGTTCCGCGGCGGGCCGAAGCCGTTGCCGCCGCCGCCAGGATTGCCGAAGCCGTTGCCGCCACCGTTGAAGTTGGCGGCCGGCGCCACCGGCTTCTCTACGGAGATGACCAGCGTGTCGTCCGGGGCGGATGCGATGTCCAGCGCGATCCCCGGCGCCCGGAAGCTGTCCACCTTCATCGTCTCCAAATCGCACGACATGATCTGCAAGTTCTTCGCCTTGCTATTGCGGAGATGCTCGATGACGAACAGTTTCTTGCCGTCCGCCGATTTCTGCATCTCGTAAGCGTCCGCGGGGAGCGGCACGCTTTTGACCAGTTTGCGATCGCCGAGGTCGTACTTCTTAATGTGCGACCGCGGTTTGTCGCTCGATTTGGTCACCGCGACGTAAAGGAATTTGCCGTCGTTGGACAGTTCGAGGCCATTGATCTCGGCGCCCTGGGCGATGGTAGCCAGCGGCTTGAGGTTCGAGTCCGGTTCCGCTTTGCCGTCGCGGATCGGGGCGAGGTCGTAAATCTGGATGTCGCCCGTGCCGTGAACGCGGTCGGAGCCAGCCCGCTCGACGGCGAAGGCCCGTGCGGTGACCGTGGCCAGGTAGAGTTTGCCGCTGCTCGAATCGAGCACGGCGCGAGTCGCCGCGAACGGCAAGTTGAAGGCGGCCTGCCTTTTGAAGTCCGGGTAGCTGTAGCGCGTCAGGGTGCCGAGCACTTTCGAATAGGCCTTGGAATCCTTGCGAGTGGAGACGGTGTAAGCATCGCCGCGGTCGGCATCGACGGCAATGGCGTTAAAGGCTTCGATGCGGGCGGCAAGCGGCGGACGAACGGTCTCGCTGCCGGGGACTCTGCTGGGGAGTCCGGGCGGGCCAAAGCCGTTCATCGGGCCGGACGGGAAGTTGTTATTCTGAGGCGGCACGCCCATCGGTCCGGGCGGGAAGGTATTGGATGGCGGCACGCCCATCGGCCCAGGGAAAGTTCCCATCGGTCCAGGAACGCCCATCGGTTGCGGGATGCCCATTGGGCCAGGAGCGCTCATTGGCCCGGGGAAGTTTCCCATCGGTCCGGGAACGCCCATCGGGCCAGGGAATTTCCCCATCGGACCGGGAACGCCCATTGGCCGCGGCCCCTTCGATCCCGGCCCCTTCGGCCCGGGGAAGTTGTTCGGCCCCCCCATCGGGCCAGGGAATGTTCCCATCGGGCCGGGGACAGTGGGATTCGGGTTGTAGCCCATCGGGCCGGGCATCGTCGGGTTGTTCGGTATGTTGCTGGCGATAGCGGTGTTGCTTGGGCTTCCTGAGGACGGAACTTTAATGGAGGCAAAGAACTTGGCGCCATCGTTGGCTTGGAATGACGGATCCTTGTCGTGGCCGCACATTGCGATCATAAGCACATCGCTCGCAAGAATCCCCTTCCCCGTCATAACGACTTTTTCTTTGAGATTATCAATGACGAAATCTTCGGCGGGGTGGCCTTCGAACGCGGTCTTTTTTCGACTTCGGAAATTCGCGCCCATGAGGGCGGCATTATTGGATATTGCATCAGATAAATACTTCACCCGATCGACTGTCGCCGAGTTATAGCCCCTCTTTTGCTTGAGCGACGTGACCGTTACGATGATCCCACCTTCGTCCTTGGGATACTCATAGATATACGCTTTGATGGTGGTCCCATCGGCGGGTACGCTTTCGATTTTTGGCTCCCCCGGCATCGCGAAACTGAACCCATCGGCGTTCGTTACCTTCCAGTTCGCGGGAACGGCCGAATTCCCAGAGCCCGACTTTCCCATCGGCATCGGCGGCGCGGATGTGTTCGAGTTCGCCGCGGTGTCGCTGCCCGTCTCCTTCTTCTTGTCGTCGGAGGCCGTGGCAAAGTAGATCGCCGCGGCGAGGCCGCCACAGACGAGCACGCCGAGGCCGCCGAAGATTGCGATCCTCGCGCCGTTGCCGCCTTTTGGGGCCGGCTTCTTCTTCCCCTTGCGCGGCCGCTCGTCTTCTTCTTCCTCCTCGTCGTCATCATCCTCGTCGTCATCGCGGCGGCGCGGCGACAGCTTGCCCCCCTTGCTTCCGGTCGAACGCGACGGCCGCGTCTTCTCCTCGTCGTCCTCCACTTCGATGACTGGCTTGCTGCGAACGGGCGGCAGGGGGCTGGCCGGTTTCTTGGCCGCGACGACCAGTTGCGTCTTGCACGAGGTGCAGCGAATCGTTTTGCCGTCGAGTGTCTCGGGCACGTCGAACGCGGCCTGGCATCCTGCACACTTGATGGAAATGGCCATGCGTTCCTCGGAGAAGGGGAGGCTGCCACCGCGCGGACCGCGGCTCGAAGGCACCGGAAGGTCAGAATATCCGCTTTCGCCTGCCTAAGCAACGGAAAGCCGGTGGAACCGTTTGTAACGGACTCATGCCTCGCCTTGGTGGCACAGGCATTCTTGCCGCATTCCTGCTGCGGGTTCGGCAATGTGATCAGTTTGAGTAAGGTTACACGACCTGCCGCACAATCACCTCGCCGCCGGGTTCCCAGTCGAACACCACGACGTTCGCCAGGTCGCCCACGGCGGCGAGCGAAGTCTCGTGTAATCCCAGCAATCGGCGCGGCCGCAACGAAGCCATTTCCACGGCATCCGTGAGTGAAATGCCGGCATCGCGGACCAAATTGCCGACGCAGCGGTCGGTGAAGTGACCGCTGCCTGCCAGGTACGGCGTGCCGGCCAGCGCGACCTTGCCGCTCGGCAGCACTTCCAGTTCCGTACCCCATTCGCGGTATTTTCCTGGTGCTGCGCCGGCCAGACTGCTCGCGTCGCAGGTGATCAGCGTGCGCTCGATTCCCTTGGCCCGCACGATGCATTTCACGACGGCCGGCGGCAAATGGAAGCCATCCGGGATAATGCTCGCCCACAGGCGGTCCTCGGCCAGTTGTTGCCAGATGTAATTCGGATGGCGCGGCAAGATGGCGTGGGCGCCGTTGCCGAGATGAGTGCTGATCTTGGCGCCGGCATCGGCGGCGGCACGAATCTGATCGCTGCTTGCCGCTGTGTGGCCGATGGCCGCGACGACCCCCGCCGCGGCAAGCTTCTCGATAAACGCGATCGCCCCCGGCCGCTCCGGAGCGATCGTCACCATGCCAATCTTGCCGTCGGCCGCGTCTTGCCAGCGGCGAAACTCGTCCCAATCGGGATTGCGAATGTGTTCGCGGTGATGGGCGCCGCGCGGGCCATCTTCTTCGGAAAGATAAGGCCCTTCCAGATGGTAACAAGGCAGCCAGCGGCGCAGTTCGGCATCGGCGGCAACGGCTTGGGTTAATGTGGCGAAGCCGTGCCGCAGCGATTCGAACGAACCGGTGATGAGCGTTGGACAGAAGCCGCCGATGCCGTGCTTGCGGCACTCCTCAGCGACCGTGCGAACTTGCTCCGGCAGCAGGTCGGGGGAATTGAAAGCAATGCCGAGGCAGCCGTTGATTTGAGGATCGAAGAAGGACGGCGCGATCCATTGAGTCGGCGTTTGCGGCGACGGATCGATGCTTACGATGCGGCCGCTGTCGATGGCCACGGCGACCGGTTGCTCGGTGGCATAGTGCCGGGCATGGATGAGCATGGAAACACCGTTTCGAAGGCCCCGGTCGCTGACGCCCCCGGCTCGCCAACTAATGGGCCAACTCCGCCGCGGCCTTTTTCGCCGCCTCGACGATTTTCGCTTCCCACTGCGGATCGTCGGGATGGAACGGAAATGTGACGCCACGCGAGCTATTGACGACGGCGCCGAGGCCGCTCGGTAAGTAGGCCGCCTTCACGTCCGCGGCGGAGGCGCCCTGGGCGCCGTAGCCGGGCACCAGGAACCAGACGTGCCGCATGGCGGTCCGCAGTTCGGCCAGTTCGCGCGGGTGCGTGGCCCCGACCACGGCGCCGACATCGCCCAAACCGCAGGCGCCGAGCGCCCTCGCGTTCCACTTCACGACTTCGTCCGCCACGTGCCGGTACAGTGGGCGGCCGTTGCAAGGCAAGTCCTGAAACAATCCGGCGCCGGCATTGCTGGTGCGGACGAGGACGAAGACGCCGCGCTGGCCGGCCTTCGCCGCGGTAAGGAACGGTTCGACGGCGTCGCGGCCGAGGTACGGATTGATCGTCAGCGCGTCGGCGTTCCAGGTCGGGCCGAACGCGGCCTGGGCATAAGCATCCGCCGTGCTGGCGATGTCGCCGCGCTTGGCGTCGAGGATCGTGACGAACCCCATCTCCTTGGCAAGTTCCAGGACCCGGCGCATCGCGTTCAATCCCGTCGATCCGATCAATTCATAGAACGCGGCCTGCGGCTTCACGATCCCGGCAAACGGTTGGATGAGTTCGAGCAAACGGGCCTGGAAGCGAAGAAAACCGAGAGACGGTCGAGCATAATCGTCGACGATTTCCGTGCTCACCCGGATGCGTTTGGGCAGCATTTCCCAGCGCGGGTCGATCCCCACGCAGAGCGGCCCCTTGCGGCGAACAGCGTCCGCCAGGCGATCGGAAAACGACGGCATACCAGGACCCCCCGCTTCACTTCTCCGCATTCAGCTTACGAATCGCGATGTCCTTGAAGTGAATCTCGGTCCCTTCGGCTTGCAGGGCAATGCGGCCCTTGGTCAAGCTGCACGCCGTGCCTTCGTTGACCATCTTGCCGTTGACGGCAATGCTGATCGCGGCGCCGCGGCAGGTGATCCGATACTCGTTCCACTCGCCGAAGGGCTTCTCGATCGTTTCGTTCTTCGGAATCCGCCAGATGTGCCGCATGGTTTTATCGTTGGCGTCGCGGCGCTCGGCGGCGACGGTCAGCTTCACGTCGGCGGCGGTTTGCAGCCAGATGTCGCCGGCGCGGCCGGAGCGCAATTGCGCTTCCACGCAGATCGGCCACACCCGATTCTCCTTTTGGCAATGGACGAGCACTCCGCTGTTGCCGGCCTTGAGTTCCTTCGGATACCGCCACTTCAGGCGCAGTTCGTAGTTGTCGAATTCCTTTTGGGTAATGAGGAAACCGGTCGGTTTACCGTTGCTCTTGAGGATGCCGTCGGCGACGGTCCAGGTCCGGGCGGCGTCGATCGGTTGGGTGGGCCCGTCCTTGGCGGGGCGTCCGAACGCCTGCCAGCCGGCGAGATCCTTGCCGTTGAAGAGCGGCGTCAACTCGTCGGGCCCGGCGGCGGACGCCGCGAGCAAAAGTGCAGCAAGCATGGTGCATCCTCAAGTTTGATTCGCGCATCGGCAACACTGACAAGATATGACCGTCATTCGCCGTTCGTCACGCGGCGCGACGCGTTTCCGGGGCCAGGGGCGGTTGCGTTTTCCAGCGGCGGTGCAGCCAGAAGTACTGCTCCGGATGGCGGCGAATGAATCGTTCGAATGCCGCCGTATAGCGTTCGGTGATGGCGCGGACGGCGGCGGCGCGACCGCGACTCGCATAGCCGCGCGGGTCGATCACCTCTTCCAGCGCGTAGGCGTAACGCATTGCCTCCAGGCCGTCGCCGTCGGCGTTCTTCGGTCGAGGCAAGCGCGGCACGCTTCCCACCAAAATGATGGCGTCGTACTTCAAGGCCAGCAGCGCGACGGCCTTGTGCGCGGCGGCCTTGCGACCGAAGAAATCGACGAACAGGCCGCGCGGCCCGGCATCCTGGTCTACCAGCGTTGCGACGTTGCCGCCCTCCGAAAGGATTGCATCGAGCCGCGCAAAATCGTCCTGCTTGGCGATGATGGTTTGCCCGGTCGCTTGCCGCAACCGCAGCAGGTAGCGTTCCAGGTAGGGGTTGTCGAGGACGCGGGCGATGGCGTGGGTGCGGTAGCCGAGCAGCCCGAACGCCGCGCCGGCCACTTCCCAGTTGCCGAAATGGGCCGTCACCACGAGCACCGGCCGGCCGGAGTTGAACAGCGATGCGACCAGCGGTTCGTCCGGGAAGGCCAGATGGCGGCGCAGAGTCGAGCGGTTCAACTTGCGCGGCATCAGGATGAATTCGAGGGCCACGTGGGCGAAGTGGCGGAACATGTCGTGGACGAGGCGATCGATGTGGGCCGGCTGATCGGCGAGGTGGGGGAAGGCCTGGCGAATGTTGTCGCTGGCCGTTTCGACGCGGCGACGGAGCAAGCGAACGGCGGCCGCGGCGAATGCGTCGGCGAAGCGATAAGCCATCCACGGGTAGACGGTCTGGGCCGCGGCAACGATCGCCCGCACTGCCAGATACGCCGCCGCATCGACCCACCACCGTCGCCCTTTCGCCTTCATCGCACGGCACCACCGAGCGAGCGTGGGCGCTCGCCTGCTTATTTATCGGGGTTTGACCGTGCGAGGCTTGAGTCGGGAATCTCCACAGGATGGGAAAAAAACGTACGGCCGCGATTCATGCCGTGGCCGCGGTGATCGCCAGCCGACAGCCGCTTTCGAACTCCACCAAGTCGACGAATTCCTTGACCGTGTGGATTTCGTTCTGGCCGGCGCCGAAGGTGACGGTCGGGATGCCGTGCTTGACCATCCAGTTGGCGTCGAGCCCGCCATTGGTGGTGCGAAGGTTCGGCACGCGGCCAATGGCCTTCACGGCGGCGGCGGCGCGGCGAACCGCAGGCGAATCATCCTTCATCCGGAACGGCACGTAATCGAGCCGCGAACTGAACTTCACCTTGGCCCGCCGTCCTTCGTGGTCGCGGACCCGATTGGCGGCATTGGTGAACGCGGTCTTGAAGGCCGCCGTGATCTCGCGAACGAACTTGGCGTCGTGGCTGCGGCTTTCGCCTTTGACGTGCACGAAATCGGTCACGACGTTGGTGGCTTGTCCCGCGCACTTGCCGTCGAGGGTGCCGACGGGGCCGACGTTGCTCGTCCCTTGCTTGCCGCCCTTGACGACCTTGCCGAACCAGCCGCCGGCGAACACTTCGGCCATGGCGAGCGAGAAAACCATCGTCGCCGAGATTCCTTTCTCCGGGGCGACGCCGGCATGAGCGGCGCGGCCGTGGATGTCCACGCTCCAGCGATCGGCGCCGATCGCTCCGACGATCACATCCGCGGCGCAGCGGCCGTCGAAGTTAAACCCCATCGCCGGGCCGCCCAGGTCCGCGGGGTTCAAGTGCTTGGCCCCGAACAGGCCGCTCTCTTCGCGAACGGTGTAGAGCAGCGTGATCGGCGGGTGTGGCAGTTTCTGAGCGATGAGTTCGGCGGCGAGCGTGGTGAGCACGGCGCAGCCGGTGCGGTTGTCGCCGCCGAGCGCGGCGGTCGCTTCGTTGACGATCCGTTTGCCTTGCAGCTTCGGCTTCGCCCCGGCACACAGCGGCACCGTGTCCATGTGCGTCATGAACAGGATCGGCCGCGTGTTCTTCTTGCTCGTGCCGGGCAGCTTGACGATGAGATTGCCGGTCTGCGTCGGCTCGGGGATGCGGGTGTTGGCGTCGTCGAAGGCGATGGCATTCGCGGGGACGCCGGCGTCCTTCAAGGTCTTGATGATCTCCTTGCCGATGGCGGCTTCTTCGCCGGTGATTCCTTCGATTGCCAGGAAGCGCATGAGCCGATCGATGGCGGCGGGAACGTCCAGGTGAATGGCGGGCATGAAGGAACCCGGGCGAAAAGTAGACGGTTGCGTTCAGGATATGGAACGCCTAGCGGGCGGCGGTATCTGTTACCTTGGATCTTGGTGGCACAGGCATTCTTGCCTGAGCTTGCACAGGCAAGAATGCCTGTGCCACCAAACTAATCCGCATCGGGGCCGATGGCGGCCGGCGTCGTCGGTTCCTCGGTGCGCGGCGGCGGCAACAGGAACGACAAAACCAGCGCAACGGCGAACGCTGCCCCGCCGAGGATGGCCGCGGCCGTCGCCACACCCATCGCGGTTTCGGTCGGTGTCGGCGCCCCCGGCATG
>DATNBQ010000588.1:0-5550 GCA_035571955.1 Urbifossiella sp.
CGATGCGAGATCGCCAGTTGCGTCAAAATTGGAAGGTGAATGATGGCCGCGCGGCCGCGCCGCGGCGAAGCGAAGAAAGTCGCGAAAGGCACAGGCATCATGGCACTTACGGCAAATGCGCGACTGCCTCGAAACAAAAAAGCGGCCTCCAATTTTTAATTGCCGCGAAAGATCGAGGATTTCCGCAAAGAGGGAGTGTTAGCGGCCATTTACGGCGGCTTGACTGGCGGTTCCAGGAACGATGAATTCGGCTCGATCTGCTGGGCGGATAAAACCCACCCACTTTCCAGCTGCTTGCCCCACGAAGCTCACACAAAGATTCACAAAGAAGCCAAAAAACGAGATTCCTGGGTTCTTCTTGGTGCCTCTCCGTGTGAACATTGTGGATTCGTGGTGATTCGAAGCTCGCCATCGCCCCAAGTCCGCCCCTCGCGGTAAGGCCGTTCCGTGAAGCTCAATCTGTTCGCGAAAGGCACGATTCTCCTCGCCATTCCCATAGTCGGGCAGTTCATCTTTTTGCTGTTGGCGTTCCAGGTGCAGCGCGAGCGGACAGAGGCGGAACGGCTCTTCGAGCATACCAAGGAGGTGCTGGAGGAGACGAGCCGCGCCTTCGCCCTGATCTCGGAGAGCAGTTCGGGGCTTCGCGGGTTTGCCGCCACGCGCGATCCGGAGTTCGCGGCGGCGCAGCGGCGGGCCGTTGCAAGCTTGCCCGCCAACCTCGATTCCCTCGAGACGCTGGTATCGGACAATCCGGAGCAATTGAGCCGGGCTCGCGCCATTCGCGCCGAAGCCGATGAACTGCTGGCCTGGCAATCGCAGGCGCTCGCGGACCTGCAAGCTGGGGATATCGCCAGGGTCCGGGAGCGCATGAGAAAGCACGAAGGCTTGACCCGTCAGGAGACTTTGCGGCGGCAGTTGCTCGAGCTCCAGCGCGAGGAGGAACGGCTCGATAAAGAGCGCACGGATCGCCTCGAACGGAATCACACGGCTATGAGCCGCTTGCTCATCGGCGGCGGCATCGCCTCGGCCCTGCTCATGGTGGTGCTCGCGCTGCTCATCCGCCGCAGCCTGCTCGGCCGCTTCCAGACGCTCATGGAGAACACGCGCCGGCTCGCGGCCAGTAAGCCGCTCACCCCGCCTCTCGCTGGCTCGGATGAAATCGCACTCCTCGACCGTGCGTTTCGCGAAATGGCCGCGGCCCTCGAAAACACCAGCCGCGAACTCCGCGAATCATCCCAGCGCTTCCAGGACCTGTACGACGAGGCGCCGTGCGGCTACCACTCCGTCGATCCTTCCGGCATCATCATCGCCATGAATCGCACCGAACTCCGCTGGCTCGGCTACGAGGCGAAGGAACTCATTGGGCAAAAAACCTTCGTTCACATGCTGGCCGACTCGAGCCGCGACGCTTACTGGGCCACGTTCGAGAAGGTCAAGGCGACCGGCGGCGCCGCCGACATCGAACTCGATCTGGTTCGCCGGGACGGCAGTTCGTTTACCGTTCTCTTGAACTCGTCTTCGATACTCGACGGTGCGGGGCGCTACCTGAGGAGCCGTTCGACGCTCACGGACATATCGGACCGAAAGCGCGCGGAGATGGAAGTGCGGCGGCTCAACGCCGACCTGGAACGCCGCGTTCAGGAACGCACCGTCGAACTGGCCGAGGCCAACCGCGACCTGTCGCAAAAGAACGAAGAAAACGAAATGTTCGTTTACAGCGTGTCGCACGATTTGCGGTCGCCGCTCGTGAATTTGCAGGGATTCAGCGCGGAGCTCGGCAAGAGTTGCACCACGCTGGCCGAATTATTGGCCGATCCCGCTATCCCCCCGGAACTCCGGGACAAGGGAATGAGCGTGCTCGATGGGAAGGCGACGAAATCGCTCGGCTTCATCCGCGCCGCGGTGAGCCGGCTGAGCACGATCATCGACGCCTTGCTGCGGCTGTCGCGGGCCGGCCGCATCGAATACCGCTGGGAACGCGTCGACCTCGCCCGGATCGTGAAGCAGATTCTCGACGCGATGCAGAACGCGATCGCCCAGAAGAACGCGAGCGTGGCGGTGGGGGAACTTCCGCCGGCGTGGGGCGACGCCACCGCCCTGGAGCAGCTATTCGCCAACCTGATCGGCAACGCGCTGGTTTATCTCGATCCGGCGCGGCCCGGCCGCATCGAAATCGGCTTCGACGCCTACGGCCCGGCGGGGGAAGGCCCGGCCTACTTCGTTCGCGACAACGGCCTGGGAATCGCCGAGGATCACCGCGGCAAGATTTTTCAGGTCTTCCAGCGCGCGCATCCCGGTGTCGGGTCCGGGGAGGGAATCGGGTTATCCATTGTGGCGAGAGTCGCGGAGCGCCACCGCGGCCGCGTCTGGGTTGCCTCGAAGGTCGGCGAAGGAAGCACCTTCTTTGTGGCTTTGCGATCGGGGCAAGAGGTTCGGTAAAGCCCACCGCGGGCGCGGATGGGCTTGGAGGGAAAGTTCATGCCAATTGCATCGCGCGAAATGATCATCCTCCTGGCCGAGGACGACGACGGGCACGCGTATCTCGTGCAACAGAACCTCCAGGATGCCGGGGTCGCCAACCGGTTCGTGCGCGTCACGGATGGGCAGGAAGTGCTCGATTACATCCACCGGGAAGGGGCATTCCGGGACCGTGTGGCCGGCGCGCCGATGCTTTTGCTGCTGGACATCAACATGCCGCGGGTCGACGGCGTGGAAGTGCTGCGCCGCCTCAAGGCCGATCCGACCACCGACAAGATTCCGGTCATCGTATTGACCACGACGGACGATCCGCGCGAAGTCCGCCGCTGCTACGAACTCGGTTGCAACAGCTACATTACCAAGCCGGTCGAGTACGACCGCTTCGTCGAGGCGATCCGCCGCCTCGGCCTGTTCCTCACCATTGTCCAGGTGCCGCGTGAAGATGAACGCGACTAGCATAAGGCCGATTGCCTCCGGGATCGGCGCCGCGCCCACGGTGTTGATCGTGGAGGACGATCCGGGCATCGCGGAACTGGAGAAGGACCGCCTCGAGGATGCGGGCTACCGCATCCGGACGGCATCGGACGCGGATGCCGCGCTCGCCGAGATTCAGCGCGGCCCCGTCGACCTGATCCTGCTCGATTACCATCTGCCCGGCGGCATCGACGGCCTCGAGTTTCACAGCCGGGTTCGCGATGCCGGCTTCGACCTTCCCGTGATCCTGGTCACCGGCTTCAGCAACGAAGCGACGGTGATCCGCGCGCTCCGTTCCGGCGTTCGCGACTTCGTCACCAAGTCGCTCGAATACCTCGATTACCTGCCCGAGGCCGTGGCCCGGGTACTTCGCCAGGTACAAACCGAGCATCGCCTCGCCGAATCGGAGGCCCGGCTGCTCAGCATCATTCGCTCCGCGAAGGATGCCATCATCGTGTACGAGGCGGACCGGCGCATCAGCCTGTTCAACGACGCCGCCGAGACGATGTTCCGCTGCCCGAAGGACCGGGCGATCGGGCGGCCCGTGACCGAGTTCATCCCGGACGAACTCGACGTGAAGGGGAAGAACCCGAGCGGTTCCCTGAGCGTTCGCCTCCAGGCAGGAACGCGCGGTTTCCGCGCCGACGGCGAGGAGTTCCCGCTGGAAGCCTCGGTTTCGCGCGTCGAGGTCGAGGGACGCAAGTTTTACACGCTGGTGATTCGCGATGTCACCGAACGCCGCCAGGCCGAGAAGACCATCAAGGCCCAGGCCGAATATCTCGATCGCGCCAACGACGCCATCATGGTGTGCGACTTGGAGGACCGGATTCGCTACTGGAACCGCGGCGCCGAGCGGCTGTACGGGTGGACGGCGGAAGAGGCGATGAACCGCGTGGCGTCGAAGCTGCTGTACCGGTCGTCGCCGCCGCCGGACGTGTCGCGGGCCCACAGCGCCGTCTTGAAGGACGGCGGCTGGACCGGCGAGTTGAAACAAGTCACGCGCTACGGCAAGGAGATCACCGTCGTCAGCGGCTGGACGCCGGTGTGGGACGAGCAGGGGCGGCCCAAGGAAACGCTCGTCATCACGACGGATGTCACGGAGCGGCGGCGGCTCGAAGCGCAGTTTTTGCACACGCAGCGGATGGAGAGCCTCGGCACGCTGGCCGGCGGCGTCGCCCACGATTTCAACAACTTGCTCACCGTCATCGTCGGCAGCGGCGAACTCCTCTTGGACACTCCGGAACTGGATGCCGATACGCGCGAACTATTGATGAGCATTTGCCACGCCGGCGATCGCGGGGCCACGCTGACCAAGCAACTGCTCACGTTCAGCCGCCGCCAGGTGATCGAGCCGCGGCTCTTCGACCTGAACGCCCTGGTTCGCGAGACGGAACGCATCCTGCGCCGGCTGATTGGCGCCGACGTCGAATTGACGACCGAACTGGCCCCGGGAGTCGCGCCCGTGAAGGCCGACCCGGGCCAGATCGAGCAGGTGATCGTGAATCTGGCGGTGAATGCCCGCGATGCGATGCCGGCGGGAGGCAAACTGCGGATCGCTACTCACAGTTCCGGAACGGGCACGCTCGGCGGCCGCCCTTACATCGCCTTGACCGTGACCGATACCGGCACGGGAATCACCGACGAAGTGAAGGCGCGGATCTTCGAGCCGTTTTACACGACCAAGGCGCCGGGCAAGGGAACGGGGCTCGGGCTGTCCACGGTGCACGGCATAGTGGTGCAGGCCGGCGGGCGAGTGGAAGTCGCCAGCGTTCTCGGCCGCGGCACCACGTTTACGGTCTACTTGCCGCGGGCGGAAGAAACCCTGACGCCGGCCGACCTGGCCCGCCCCACCGCGGCGCCGCACGGCACCGAAACGATCTTGCTGGCCGAGGACGAAGCGGCCGTCCGCAGCTTCGTCCGCTCGGTCCTCGAAGCGAGCGGCTACACCGTTTTGGAAGTCGAAAACGGCCACGAAGGGCTGAAGATGGCGGAGTCGTTCACCGCGCCGATCCACTTGCTGATTACGGACGTGGTAATGCCGCGCATGGGCGGCCGGGAACTGGCGGGGAAGCTGGGCGAGAAGCGCTCGGGCTTGAAGGTGCTATTCATGTCGGGCTACGCGGACGACGACGCCCTGCGGCGGGCGCCGTTGCAAAGCGGCCAGGCGTTCTTGCAGAAGCCGTTCACACCCAGCTTGCTGGCGTGGAAGGTCCGGAAGCTGCTGGACGGCTGAGAGAAACCTAGTTCACCATGCTTTTGAGGCGGTTGATCTCTTCCTCGCTTGCCACTCGAATTGTACCGTTCCGCAGTTTTGCACGATGGGCCGAATCGGTGCGCGGTCGAATGGAGGGTAAGCAGCTGGAAAGTGGGTAGACTTTTTTATCCGCCCGGAGGTCGGAGCCCGTTGGACCACAAGCCCGCTCTCATCGAGGTCCTCTTACCCTGTCGATCGCTCCTATCTCGCCACCGATTCCCCGGCCGTAAATGGCCGAATCCAACCGCGGAAATCCTCGATCTTTCGCCGCAATAAAATTTGGAGGCCGCTTTTCTTTTTTCGACGCCGCCGCGCATTCGCCGTAAGTGCCGTGAGGTGTTCGC
>DATNBQ010000589.1:0-12823 GCA_035571955.1 Urbifossiella sp.
CTCGTTCGCGCAGTTGCAGGAAGATGTCGTCGCCGACGCGGCGGCCGCGCTGCTTCAAATGATTGACGATCGCGACGCCGCGGGCAGTTTCCCCCGTGAACCGCGCCGACGAGGGAACGTGAACGCCGTGCTCGATCACCCGCGTCGGCGTTCGACCGCTGTTCCACATCAAGGCGTTGAACGGCGTCACGTGGACGAGCAGGCCGTTGGAATCGTCGAACCAGTGGCGTTCTTCCGTCGGCTCGTTCCACGGCGGGTCGTGCTGCAGGTAAATCCGCGGCAGGCGTCGCTGCGCCGCTGAAAGAATCTCGTGCTGGTCGCGCTCCCAGTTCTGCCGCGTTTGAAAGAGGATGCAATCGATCGATTCCTTGGCGATTTCCGCCGCGGGAACGTCGATAACGTTGGCGCCGAACGGGAACGTCGTGCCTCGGCCGCCGTAGCCGGCGCCGCGGCGCGGATCGACCGGCAACACGAACTCCACCTTCGCATGCGCGAGGTAGAGCAAGTAGTTGCCGTGTACGTGCCAGGTCAAGACGCGGAGGGGCCGCATAACGCCAGGTCCGAGTGAGCGGGGCGATGCCTTCGCTTCAAGAGATCGATCGCCGCCCGAGCGACGGCAGCGACGGGAACCGTTCCCGATTTCGCGCACAGAACGCGATGCAGTCGTTCGTTCAAGGGCGACCAGCGGGCGGGATTGTCGCCCGTCGAGACAATGACGCTCCGCGTGCGGACGGCGGCGGCCAGGTGTGACACCCCGGTGTCATTGGCAACGAGCAGCCGGGCGCGGCGGAGTAAGGCGGCGGCGGCGCCGAGATCGGTTTTCCCGGCCAGGTCGAGCGCCGGCGCGGTCATGGAACGCGCGACGGCCTGCGTCAGCTCGCACTCGCCTTCGGAGCCGGTGAGCACGATGGGATAGCCGCGGGCCGCCAGGATGTCCGCGATTTGAGCGAAGCCGTGGATCGGCCAGCGCCGTTCGGCAACGCTTGCTCCGGGGTGAATGCAAACGTATTCGCGCAGTCCGTTCGTCAACGCCGAGGCTTTGTCGAAATCCTCGAAATTGAGCGGGAATTCCAGTTGTTCGCCGCAGGTTGGGAAACCGAGGAATTCGGTGAGCGCGAGCAACCGGCGCAGTTCCAATCCCGTCTCGGGCCAGGGCAGGAACCAACGAGGCTCGGGGCGGAAATCGCCGGCTCGGAAGAAACCGGCCACGCGCCGGGGCGCCAGGAGCGCGCACAGTTCGTTGACGATGGACCCGCTGCCGTGCATCTGCAGCACGAGATCGAAGCGTTCGCGCTGCATCCGCGCGATGAAGGTCGGGATCTCGGCGAGCCGCGGTTCCATTTCCGGCAACCCCGGCCACCCGGCGAACTCGTGGAAGACATCGATCAAGTGCGGAAACCGGTCGACGAACTCGCGGGCCCACGGCAAGCCGATGAGCGCGATATCGGCGCGGGGTACGGCCCGCCGCAAGGCCCGCAGCGCCGGGATGGCAACCAGAAGGTCGCCGAGCTTGAGTGCCCGCAGCACCGCGACGCGGCGCACCGAGCCCAATCGGGCGGGATCGACCAACAAGTTCCAACCCTCGTGCGGTCAACTCAAAGAGGAATCAGACGATCCAACTCGTCGGGTCGTCCGAGTTGCAACAGTGATGCCATGCGCTGCCATCTGAGTGTCGGGAGTTACGGACGATTTGCGAGGGCGTCATCGAGTTGCACGAAGCGATAGCGCGCGAGCAATGTGGGTATTAATTGCGCCGCGACTTCATGGGAACGATTGTTCGCTCGTGCGATCGGTTCATCGGCGGAACTGTCGTGGAACAGGATGATCCCGTGCTGGGCTTCTTCAATGGCAGCGAGGTAGGCATCGGCACAGGCGCGGGCCGAGTCGCCGCGCTCCCAGAATGTCCAATCTTCCGCGCAGATGTCCCAGTGAATGGGGCCGATGTAGTGCGTTGCCAGCGGCGAGCGATTCAGTGCATCCGCGACTGTTTCGTTCCAGTTGCCGTAGGGTGGCCGCAAGTAGCGAATCACCTCATCGCAGTTAAGAAGCGCATCGGTGCGTTCGATCTCCGCGACGGCATCGCCGCCTTCGGTCAGACATTTCACGAGCCCCGGATGCGAGTAAGTGTGGTTGCCGACGAGATGGCCCCAGCGGCGCAGTTGCTCGACGATTGCCGGTTGCTTTTCCACTTCCCGGCCGACCAGGAAGAACGCGGCCGGCACGCCGAGATCGTACAGCAGTTCGGCGAGCGCGGCGGTTTGCTCGCCGGGGCCGTCATCGTACGTGAGGCAGAGCGCGCCCGGCGGCAGGTGACGGCCCACGATCGGCATGCGGCTGAACATGATCTCGCGACGGCTGGGATTCGAGCAATTCCATCGCGGCCTGGATGTGCCGCGGCACCACCCGGCGATTGCGAACGATGTGCCGAACGGAGCCAAGCGCCGCGAGAATGCCGCGCAGTGTCGCGACACTCCAGGGGTAGTGCCGCACGATTCGCACGCTTCTCCGCAATGCATTCCAGAACGAGCGCCGCAGCCACGCCGCGACCAGGGCATTGCGAACGACGGTTGCGCGCCGATCGGTGAAGTTGCGCAGCGGGCTCGGATGATGATGGACGACGTAGCGCGGGTCGTAGCAAATCCACCAGCCCGCCGCGGTGAGATCGATCGCCAGCAGTTCCTCTTCGCCGCCGATGTGAAGGAAGTCGGTAAAACCGCCGCAGTTCAGGAACGCCGCGCGGCGAATGACGGACGCGCCGGCCAGGAAGCCGAGCAGCGGCGGCCCCGGCATTCCCGGTTCGCGCGGCAGCGGGCTTCGTTCCAATTCCCGGCAGATCGGATCGTCGATATTCTCCGGCCCCACCAGCACCCGGCCACACAGGATCGCTAGCCGCGGATGGGCAGCGAACTGTTCGACCGCATAACGGAGACATCCCGGATCGGGCCAGGAATCGTCGTCGCAAAAGGCGACATAGGGTGTGGCCGTGCGGTTGACGCCGAGATTGCGGCCAAAGGCGCCGCGGTTCGCGCCGGCCTCGACGATTTCCACCTGGGGAAACTGCCGGCGCACGGCTTCCGATGTGCCGTCGGTCGAACCGTTATTGACGAGCACGATGGACGGCCGCTCGGGAAGCTCCACCAACCGAGCCAGCGTGACCAGCGTGCTTTCGCGCCGATTCCACGTGATCATCACGATGCTGATCGACGGATTGTTCATTGCGAACCCGGTAGCAATGCGAGTGCCAAGCCGCGGCGCGAGAATTGCGATCTCCCTCGTTGACGCGAAACTCGAGGAGCAAACCATGGCCGAACAGAATCTTGATGGAATGCGGGTGGCGATTCTCGCGACGGACGGCTTCGAGCAATCCGAGATGGAAAAGCCACGCGAAGCGCTCGACGACGCTGGCGCGAAGACGAGCTTGGTTTCGCCCGTGAGCAAACCCAAGGCGTGGTCGGGCAAGGATTGGGGCAGCACGTTCACGGCCGACGTGGCGCTGGCCGATGCCAAACCCGACGAGTTCGACGCGCTTGTGTTGCCGGGCGGCGTTCACAACCCGGATTCGCTGCGGATGAACCCCGAAGCGGTCGCCTTCGTGAAGGCGTTCTTCGAAGAAGGGAAACCGGTGGCCGCCATTTGTCATGGGCCGTGGACCGTTCTGGAAGCGGGTGCGGCCAAGGGCAAGCGCATGACTTCATGGCCATCGCTCAAGACGGATCTGAAAAACGCCGGCGCCGAATGGATCGATCGGGAAGTCGTGGTGGACGGGAATCTCGTCACCAGCCGGAAGCCCGACGACATCCCGGCGTTCAACCGCGAGATGCTGGCTCAATTCGCCCGCAGTCCCGATCGGAGAACGCCATGAGCAAGCGCCACAATCCTGCCCCCATTCCACCCGGCAATCGGCCGCGGTCCGGCACGAGCGGCACGCCGGAAAGCGATGCCAATCCATCGGCCAACGCTCCCGGCACGGGCTTCGACGAAGAGGATCCAAAGCGGCGATTGGGAGACTACACCGGCACGGCCGAGCATTCGCTGCAGCAACCCGGCCCGCTCAATGATGGCGGCCGCACGCATGGAGAAGATGCTTCCTGATCGCTTGCGATTCCACTATTCCAAGGAGACCCGTCGTGGCCAGCGTCGTCATCAAGCGGTGTCCCGTCTGCCCATCGATCGGCAGCCAGGTCGAAGGAATCGCGGCCGCTCTTCGCAACGACATGCATGTGGTGGCGAGCATCGAGGACGGGGCGCGGGGCGAACTCAGTGTTTATGTGGATGGTTCACCGGTGATCCAGAAACACGGCGACGACATGCCTTCGGCCAGCGCCGTGGAGGCGGCCATCCGAAACGCAGTGCCGATTGGCGTCTAATGTTGCTATTCCCGAGGAGTCGACGGCAGTGGCGGGCGAACAGCGACAACCCCCGGGAGCGCCGGGGGCGACCGAATGCTGGACGTGCGGTTCCAAGGTCGGCGTGGGAACGGCCCTTGGCGAAGCGAGCTCGGTCTGGTTCACCCTGGGCCGCGGCGTCATTGAAGAACTCTATTACCCAACGGCCGATCATCCCCGCAGCCGCGACCTCATTTTCGCCGTTGCCGATGGCAACGATTTCTTCTCCTGCGACAATGCCGATGCGGACTCACAACCGGAAAGCCTCGAACCGGGCGCGCCTGCTTATCGGATCGTGAATCGCTGCCGCCGCAACCGCTACCGAATCGAGAAAATCGTCTTCTCCCACCCCGATTATCCCGTCGTTCTTCAGCAAACGCGGTGGATGCCCGGCGCGAATGGCGACGCGCTGCATCTCTACGCCCTCTTCAACTCGCATCTCGGCCGCGAGGCGAACCACTGGCTCGGCGACTACAAGGGGCTGCCGATGCTCTTCGCCGAAGGCGAGGGGGCCGCCATCGCCCTGGCCTGCTCGCTGCCGTGGCGATGCCGCACCGTGGGCTTCGTCGGTGTCTCGGACGGCTGGCGCGATTTGAAGAAGCATCGCCGCCTCACCGGGTTCTACGATCGCGCCGAAAGCGGCAACGCCGTGCTCACGGGCGAAGTGGATACATCTGGTGGCGAGTTCCTCCTGGCCATTGCTTTTGGCCGCAACGCATGGGAGGCCGGCTTCAACGCCCGGGCGGCCTTGTTGCAAGGATGGGAAGCACCGCTCGCGCGCTATCTATCGCGCTGGCGAGACTGGCAAAAAGCGGTGCGGCCCGCGCCAACTTCCATCGATCGCGCGCGCGCGGTTTACCGCGCCAGCGCGGCGATGCTGCGCGTGCACGAGGCGAAACTTCCTCCCGGCGCCGCGGTCGCCAGTCTCTCCATTCCGTGGGGCGGCGCTCGCATCGGCGACAAGGTCGGCGGCTACCACCTCGTTTGGCCGCGCGATCTCGTCGAGATCGCCGGCGGATTGCTCGCCATCGATGTCGCCGACCACGTGCATGCCACATTGGAGTTCCTGGAAACCACTCAGGAAAGCGATGGTCACTGGTCGCAAAACATGCAACTCGACGGCGAAGCATTCTGGGACGGCATTCAGTTGGACGAAACGGCGCTCGCGATTCTACTGGTCGGCTTCGCGCGCCGAAAGAACGTACTGACCGAGGAAGAGGAACTTCGGTTGTGGCCGATGGTGAAGCGGGCGGCCGGATACATCGCGCGCACCGGCCCGGCCACGCCGGAGGATCGCTGGGAGCGCGACGGCGGCTACTCGCCGTTCACGCTCGCCGCCGAAGTCACGGCCCTGCTGGCGGCTGCCGATTTGGCCGACCGCTGTGGCGATCCTGCGCTGGCGGCGTTCCTTATTGAAACGGCCGACCTGTGGAACGCCGGCATCGAACGCTGGTCGTACCGCAGCGGCACGGCGCTCGCCAAGCGGCTTGGCATCGCCGGCTACTACACGCGCGAGGGGAAGACGGAAACGCGCGGCGGACCGCCGCAAAGCGACGAGGACGAGCCACCCACGGACGAGGACACCATCAGCCCGGATGCGTTGGCGCTCGTTCGCTTCGGCCTGCGCCGCCCGGATGACCCGCGCATCGTCGACACCGTGAAAGCCATCGATTCCGTGTTGCGCGTGGAGTTCCCGACCGGGCCGGGTTGGCGTCGGCATAAGGAAGATAAGTATGGCGAATACGCCGACGGCCGGCCGCGCGATTCGAAAGGCGGCATCGGCCGCGTCTGGCCGTTGCTCATCGGCGAACGCGGCCACTACGAACTCGCCGCCGGACGCAGGCAAGAAGCGGAGCGAATGCTTCGCGCCATGGAAGCCGCCGCGACCGACACCGGACTCATCCCCGAACAAATCTGGGACGCGGACGACATTCCGGAACGGAGCCTCTACCGCGGCCGCCCCACCGGCTCAGCGTGCCCCTTGCCGTGGGCCCATGCCGAGTATTTAAAGCTGACCCGATCGCTGCAAGATGGCCGCATCTTCGACATGCCGCCATATGCAATCGAACGCTATGGCAACGGCTTTGTGGAACCGCGGCTCCGCGCCTGGCGTTTCAATCAGCGGATCGAGAGTTTGCCCGCCGGATATCGCCTGCGCTTGGAGGCCGCCGCCCCGGCCATCATCCAGTGGCGCATCGACGGCTGGCCATCGTCGCGCGAACAACCGACGGTCCATAGCGGCCTCGGCATCCATTTCGCCGACCTCGACACCGATCAAGCAACCCCCGGAAGCAGCGTGATCTTCACCTTCCACTGGACCGCGCCTGACCGCTGGGAAGGCAAGGACTATCGCGTAACGATCGCCGATCGCGAATCGCAATCACCCCACGGCCGCAGTTCCTAACCTTTCCAGATTCAGCAACGCGAGGCGCTACAAAAAAGCCGGTTTTGTAGCCGGTTTTGTAGACTTGATGGTTGGCATCCTACCAACCATAAAGTCTGGTGGTTCGCAGCAAGCGTCATCCCCCACAGCGACTTGCGGCTTCTTTACTCGTTCCGAATGCGAATTGTGAAGGCTCTCCGCAAGTCCTTGTGTTAATGCCGGTTACCGATGCCAACCATAACCGGGTGGGTCGGAGCGAGACAAACCGCGCAGCGGTTGTCGAGTGAGGCCCCGCGGACTACTTTAGCGGTTGCATGCGGCGCGTCGGCCCCACTCGACAAGCATTCGGCTTGTCTCGCTCTGAGCCACCCCTTTTGGAGACATTCTTTGCTCCATCGCATATGTCGAGAACAGCCCGATCCCTTGCTGCAGACACATCTGGACGACTCGCGCTCCCCGTTGGGTCGCGGCTACGCCGGAGTTTCCCATGCGATTCTTTCTCCTGGGCAACGACCGCAAACCGCAGGTGGTCGAGGCCGCCGCGTGGCTCAAGCCGATCCTCGCCGGGCTCGGTGAAATCGTTGTTTACGACTTGCGCCAGGAACAAGACCTCGCCGCCCACGATGCCGACCTGGCCATCGTACTCGGCGGCGACGGCTCCATCCTGCACGCCGTCCGCCAAATGGGTTACCATCAACTTCCCGTGGTCGGCGTCAACCTCGGCACCCTCGGCTTCCTCGCCGACCTGACCCCGGAGGAACTCGTACGCTCGTTGCCGCGCATCGTCGCCAAGGATTACCACATCGCCTCGCATCTGATGTTCGAATGCGAGTTCCCGAATTCGCACGGCAAGGAAGTGATCCTCGGGTTAAACGAGGTCGTCGTGCACGCGCCATCCGTCGGGCACGTGGCCGAGCTGGAACTGTCGATCGACGATGAGGCCGTGACGAGCTATCGCGGCGACGGGCTGATCATCAGCACGCCGATCGGTTCGACGGCGCACAGCCTGTCCGCGGGCGGGCCGATCCTGTCGCAGGAGTTGCCGGCCTTCACGATTACGCCGATTTGCCCGCACACGCTCACCTACCGGCCGCTGGTGGATGCCGCCGACAAAACGTATACGATTCGCGTTTGTCGGCCGGAAGGGGCGGCGTTGACGGCGGACGGGCGGGCGCTCGGACCCTTGACCTGCGGCGAAACCGTGCGCATCCGCAAGGCCAGGGTCGCGTTTCAGCTCGTGAAGGTTCCTGGCCGCACCTATTATCAGACGCTCCGCGATAAACTCCGCTGGGGCACTCCACCCAACTATCGGACCGAACCGCACGACGACTGACGGCGTATGGGTATTGGGTCGTTTCGCGATACAGACTTGCGGGTTCCGCTTCATGTTCGACTGGATCACTTCCGATCGGATGCTGTTCGTGGCCGGGCTGATCCTGGCCGGTGTGCAGTTCGCCGCCGCCCTGCCGTGGCTCTGGGCCATCGATCCCAAGGGTTTCGAACGAACGACCCGGAGCGGGTCGGCGATGGCCGTGGTGCTCGGCGGCCTCGTCCTGGCCGGGGCCGTGCTCGCCAGCTTGATGGGGTACAAGGGCGATTCATCGCGGCTCCAGCAAATCGGCCAGTACGGCTACGGCGCGGTGCTCAATCTCCAGTTGCTCATCGATCTGTTTTTGCTGATGCCGGCGGTGCTCGTGAAAGTGTGGCCGAAGGGCGGGGCGGTGGCCCTGGCCGCCTACCGCGAAGGGTGGCGGCAACCGATGTTCTGGCTCATCATCGCCGCCGCCAGCTGCACCATGTGGTTCGCCGTCTACATCCCCTATTTCACCTTCGGCGAAGACTACAAGATGATGAAGCAGGTCGGCTTCGACCTGGTGATGCTGGCCGCACTGGTCTTCGGCGTTCTCGCCGCGAGCATGTCGATCAGCGAAGAGATCGAGGGGCGCACCGCCGTCACTCTCATGAGCAAGCCGATCAATCGCCGGCAATTCCTCGTCGGCAAATTCCTCGGCATCCTGATGGCCTGCTTCGCGATGTCTATGATCCTCAGCTGGAACATGAGCTTCTGCCAGCGGGTGGTTCGCGAATACGATCCGATCAACAACAACCCGGATCCGACGGATATTATGGCCAAGCCGCGCGACAAGGTGGTTGACGCGATGACGCTGCAAGGGGCCCGCGTGATAGTCCCCGCGTTTCAGAAAGTGGTGCCGACCCAGCCGGGCAAGACGATCGCCAAGGGGTGCGGCATCTGGTTCGGCGACGCTTATGCCAATGCCTTCGGCGTCGCTCTCGGCTTCGGCCAGGTCATGATCCTCGTGGCCATTGCCACGGCCCTGGCCACGCGCTTGCCGTTTGTGATCAACATCGTCATTTGCCTCGTCATTTACATCATGGGCCACCTGGCGCCCGTGGTTGTGCACATTACCGAGATCGCCAAGAACCGGGGCGATGCCAACGACTTCAGCAACCTCGTCGGCTTCCTCGGCCAGCTTTTCGACGTGGTGCTGCCGGCGCTCGAGTTCTTCAACATGGGCCCGGCGGTGATCCGCGAAGCGCCGCTCGACCTGACGAGCTTCGGCCTCTATGTGCTTACGGTGGCCGGCTATGCCCTTCTTTACACGGCCGTCGCGTTGATCGTCGGCCTGCTTCTCTTCGAAGACCGCGACCTGGCATAGAAGAAAATCACCACAAAGACACTGAGATCACACAAAGGCGCACTGAGAAAACCAATGCGGTTTTACTCAGTGAATCTCTGTGGATCTTTGTGCCTCTGTGGTGATTCCGGTCATAGGTCTTGACCATTTCCCCGACGTGATTTCCTAGAACGCCTGCCTTGCCGGGATTGCCGGTTCCGGGCGACCGTTAGCACCGGCAATGGCGGCGCGAATGGA
Source organism: Urbifossiella sp. (assembly GCA_035571955.1). Taxonomy (GTDB): domain Bacteria; phylum Planctomycetota; class Planctomycetia; order Gemmatales; family Gemmataceae; genus Urbifossiella. The sequence goes on from DATNBQ010000589.1 coordinate 9,663, forward strand.
AATCTTGCTCAAGACACTGCTCCGAATGTGCCGATTGTTCGTGGGAGTAGGCCGATAGGCATTGTCCGGTCGCGCGGGTGTCGGGGGATGCCGCGCGTAGGGGGATCGGGAATCCGGCGGGCCGATCAGGAGCGTGCCATGCGAAAGGGAATTCTGGGTTCGATCGCGGCACTGGCCGCCGGCGCGGGGACAGCCTGGGGGCAGTCGCCGGGGTCGGCCAGCGCGGGCGACCCGCCGGCGCCGGCCGCGGTCGCGCCGGCCACCGTGATTCCCGCCCAGGCCCAGACGAGCGGCCCCTTCGGCGGCCTCTTCGCACCCACGGCCCCGGCCCCCGTTATCATGCCGCCGCTCGCCTCCGGCCCTCCCGGCGATCCGCAAGGGCTCGGCCCAATCGGCGGATATGGTCCACCCCCCGGGCCGATGTACCCAAACCCCGGCCCGTACTCGGCCCCGGCCTTCCAGCCCGGACCGCCGCCCGGCAACGGAGGAAGCTATGGCCAGGCCCCCCACTGGTGGACCAGCCTCGATTACTTGATGTTCTTCGCGAAGGGGCAGCCATCGAACTTTCCGCTGCTGACCACAAGTGCCCCCGTCGATCAGGGCTTGCTCGGGCATTCGAGCACCCTGCCGCTCGCGGGCGGGCAGAACATGTCGTACAACCCGATCAGCGGCTTCCGCGCCGTGTTCGGCTTCTTCGGCGACGCCGATCGCCGTTGGGGCTTCGAGGCCACCGGCGTGCTGTTCGAATCGAAGGGGAACGTCACCAGCGTTTCGTCGTCGTCGAGCATTCCGACGCTTGCCTTGCCGTTCATCGATTCCACCAACCCTCATGTATTCACGAGCCAGTTGGTGGCGAATCCGAATTACGGCCAGGGGCAAGCGATCATTGGCACCACGAACCAGACGTGGTGGACGGACGCCGACGGCATCGTGAACATTTATCGTTCGGCGCCGGGCCAGAAAATCGCCTTCAGCATGGACTTCCTCGCCGGCTACAAATACTTGCAAGTGCGCGAAGACCTGACCATCGACACGCACACGACCTTGAACCAGCTGCCGACGATGAGTCCGGTATTCGCTCTCGGGCCGTTCGGCGTGGTAACGCAGGTCGGCACGACGACGACGCCGGCGCAGGTTCCGTTCGGCGGCGTGATGATCTCGCCGCCGGCCACCGTGCTTACCCGCGATTCATTCCTGGTGACCAACCGGTTCAACGGCGGCCAGGTCGGCCTTCGCGGTGAGGTCCGCTGCGGCATGTTCACCGTGAACGCCACGGGCAAGCTGTCGATCGGCGACATGAACGAACGGCTGCAGATCACCGGGGCCAGCTCTTATACGGACATCACGCGGCCGATGGGCGGCTTGCCCAACACCGGCTCGGCGTTCGGCGGCGTCTATGCGAACGCCTCCAATATCGGCCGCTATAGCCACGACGAGTTCACCGTCATTCCCGAGGTGAACATGAACATCGGCCTCAACCTGACCCGCGGGCTGACCGCGTATCTCGGGTACAACTTCATCTACATCAACAACATCGCCCGCCCCGGCGAGCAGATCAATCCGATCATCAACACGGCGACCATTCCGTTCAACCCGGCGTACGGGGCGGCGGGGCAGCCGAACGTGGTGCAGAACCTGTTCACGCAGAGCAACTTCTGGATGATGGGCGTGAACTTCGGCATGATGATGCGTTATTGAGATACTTGGCGAGCCGGCCGCGTCAGCGGCCGGAGTCGGAAACGAACAGGGAGCTTTGGCTCCCTGTTTTTTTGCACGCGCGGACCATACTTTGAGATTGCTCCATGCGACTTATCCGGAGGGTGTCATGAACCGCTGTATCGGTGCTCTGCTCGTCGGCATTCTCGCGACGGCCATCGCTCAGGCGCACTTCCCATTCATCGTGCCCGAACCGGATGGCACTACCGCCAAGATCGTGTTCAGCGACACTCTCAAGCCCGATACCGACGTGAACATCGAGAAGCTCGCGAGCACCAAGTTGTTTATCCGCAATGCCGCCGGCAAGGATGCGCCGCTCGACTGGAAGAAAGGCGTCGGCTTCTATGAAGCGAAGTTACCCGGCAACGGTCCGCGCACTGTCTTTGGCATAACGGAATATGGCGTTCTGCAAAAGGGCGATGCCAAGCCCTTCCGCCTCGTCTATTACCCCAAGGCAATCGTCGGCGATGCACCTCGCAAACCGCTCGGCGACCCGCTGAAAGTGGAAATCGTGCCCGCGGAGGCCGGCGGCAAAGTGCGCTTCCAGGTGTTGAATCAGGGCAAACCGGCCTCAGGGATCGAAGTTACTGTCTTGCCGCCGGAAGGGGAGAAGAAGACGGCCAAGACGGATAAAGAAGGCTTCACGCCGGCTTATGCAGGCAAGGGGCGTTATGGCGTGTTTGCCCGCGTCACGGAAGCGAAGGCCGGCGAGTATGCCGGGAAGAAGTACGAAGAGACCCGCTATTACGCAACTCTCGTGATCGATGTGAAGTGATCGAGGCTTACTGACGGTCATCAATGTACAGACATCGAGCCAACCACCCATTCTGACCCTCTCCCCGCTGGGGAGAGGGTGGTTTGCGAGCGCAGCGAGCAAACCGGGTGAGGGGCTGTATTCGTCTAACAAGACCCCTCACCCGCAATCTCGCTGGCGCGAGATTGCGGCCTCTCCCCAGCGGGGAGAGGCGTGGGTCTGGCTGGCTTAATCTCAATCGCACCTCAGTCCCTTCCGTTTAAGCACCATCGAAGAAGGGAACGAAGGGACAATCCAAATCTTCCAGTCGTCGATGAGTTCATCGGGTGTTCCGCCGATTCCTTTCAATTTTAAAGGGCCATTTCCGGTTCGCTGAAAACAGAAAGTGATCCAGGACTTGACAACCTTCGGGGGCCTTTCCAAGCTATTCCATTACCGTCGAAAAAGCTCAGCTCAACGGCCGCTGCTCGGATGACCATCATCACACCGCGGCCATGACCAGGGCGCCGTTCTGGCCGCCGAAGCCGAAGCTGGTCGAAAGACCGAACCGCACTTTCCCTTCCCGGGCCGTATTGGGAATGTAATCCAAATCGCAGGCCGGGTCCGGATTGGTCAGGTTAATGGTCGGCGGGTAGACCTGGCTGTGCAAGCTCAAGGCCAGGGCGGCAGCCTCGATCGCCCCGCTGGCCCC
>DATNBQ010000590.1:0-4630 GCA_035571955.1 Urbifossiella sp.
ATCCACTCGCCGCGGGTCAGTTCGAGGACCTTCTGCTTGGGCAGGTTGGGCGTGGCGGTGAAGTCAAAGGTGTCAAAGTCCTTGATCGCGGGGAAACCGGCGGCGCGGATGCGTGCGGCCACCGCGTTGGCCGACCGGGCCGCCACTTCCAACTCGGTGAGTTGAAGTAGATAGGCGTCGTAGGACTCGTTGCGGGCGGCGGCCTCACGGGCCAGTTTCTCCCACTCGGCCAGCATCGTCGGCAGCCGCAACTGCTTCAGGTTGGCCTTGAGCATCAGTGCATTGGCATCGTTCATGGTCATTGACTCCGTTCGAGGAATGGGGCAACAAGCGATCGAATAGGGACAGGTCGGGAAGCGGAACCGCGATGTTCGTGGCGGGCAGCGGATCGACTGACACCGCATTGTCACAGGCCATTCGCTCCACGGCGGCGACGATGGCGGGAGCATCGCTGGGGCCGGTCGCGAGGATGACGCGTTCGACCAGGCCCATCGAGTGGCGGTCGAGCAGTTGCAAGACGCGGATGAATTGCCGAGCACCCGTCGCTTTGCCGAGTCGGCCTTCGAAGTCGCGGCGGAGCTCGACGAACGCCGCCGGAAGTTGCCAGTCGCGATAGACCGGAGCGTGATCGAGCGCCGCCGGCTTGCGTTCCAAAACCCCCAGAAAATGCAGTGGAGCAAGCACCTTCTCGTGGCGGCCATAACTCCGCCGGTGGGTGGCGATCACCTGATTGTCGGCGACGATTGCGACGCGATCGACGTAGCCCTTGACGGTCACCAGGCGGAACGCCCACCGCCGCGGCACGCTGTAGCGGTTGCCGTCGAATGGCGCCGTCTGGTACTTGTCCACTTGGCCCGGCTTGGTCACGCAGGCATCGAACGGATGAGGTGGAATCGCCAAGGCCGCGGCCCGATCTTCTTCGAAACGCACGCCGACGGACACAGTGTTGTCACCGCAGGTCCGTTCCCGCGCCGCCAGACAGCAGCGACGCAGGTGCTCGTTCAACTCGGCGAAGTCGGTCACTCGCGGCACCGGCGTGGCCCACTGCCGCTGCACGTCGAAGACCCGGTTCTCGACTCGCGGCTTCTCCGTCGCCGCCCGCGGCAAACAGAACTTCGGCGTGAACCGGTAGTGCGAAGCCAACGCCGCGTAACGTGGGTGCATCGTCCGTTCACGGCCCTGAAGGATGTGGATCGCCACCGTCTTCGGACGGTCCCACCACAGTTCGACCGGCACACACTCGAAAAACGCGAAGGCCTCGACCATCCCGTGCAGGATGGCCTCGGTCCGTTCCGTGGGCAACGCGATGGCGAAGGGAGCGTTCGAGTAACTCCAGGTGACGATCAGGATCGGCACTTGCCGTCGGCCGTCGGGGAAGTCGACGTGGATGTGCCCGAAGTCGGCCTCGGCGCGCGCGCCCGGCCGATGCTCCAGAGGGATGAACGTCTCGCGGCGATCGAGCCGCTTCTGCTGAAGGTAGCGGCGAACCTGATCGTAGCCGCCGCGGTATTGCTTCTCGGCCACCAGGCGGCGATGAATCTGGGCCGCGGTGTGACGCTGCTTCCACGGGGCGGTCTTGTCCGCCGCGAGAATCTCGTCCACGAACGAATGAAACGGGCCGAACACCGGCGCCGGCCGCGGCTCCGAAACGGTATACCCCGGCGGCTCCGCGTGCTTCTGAGCCTTGCGAACGGTGTCCCGGCTTACGCCGAGTTGCTTGGCCGCTTCACGGGCACTCAGCCCGTCCCGAAGGGCCTGCCGAATCCTGGCAAAATCGTCCACGGTACGCATCCTTGTCCCCCTGCGGCGGCATCATCGCCGCACGCGAGGGCTGTCTTACCGGTGGACTTGGATTGGATGCCGATTGTGGACTTGGATTGGATGCCGATTACCACTCAGGCTCTGTTGAATCGCTTCAGGGCACGCCACCTCTGTCGCGTTCCGCCGCGGGGGCGAGTTCTTGCGAACCCCCGCGACGAAACACTCCGACGGCGACGGTGAACAATTACCAAAGCTACAGAGTTGCCAGCAGTAGTTTTACCTTCCGTTCAATCAGATCGCGGACTTCGCGGTACTGCTCGGGGGGCATCTCCTTCGGGTCGGGAATTTGCCACTCCTCCCGCCGCTTGGCCTTCACCAGCGGACATTCGTCGCCGCATCCCATCGTCACCGCGACCGCGACCTCCTGGCCGTTGAACTGGTCGAGCGACTTCGACGTGTGGGTGGTCAGGTCATACCCGACCTCCCGCATGTACTCGACGGCTCGCGGGTTCACCCTCCCGGAAGGGCGGGAGCCGGAACTCGCCGCCACGACCCCGGCACCGGCGTGCATCCGCGCGAACGCCTCGGCCATCTGGCTCCTGTTGCTGTTCTCGACGCAGACGAACAGGATGAGTTTGGTCGGACCCATGCAATCGCTCCCGAAAGAGGTAAGGATCAATAACAGCCGGGCGTCGTGCAGCACGCGGCGTCCGCCGCACCGACGCCGCAGCGGTCCTGCGCCAGGCAAGCCGTGTGCTTTGTGCCGAGATGCAGGAGTACGCCGGACGGCGTGACCTCGGCGGCGGTCACCGGGAACTGCGACACGACGCCATTCTCGTACTCGACCTCGACGGGCAGGTCGGCGGACTTCAGCAGTGGGGCCGCGACCCGGCCATCGAGATGGCCGTCGCCCGATACGCCGGGCCGAGGGGCAACCTCCAGTTTCCCCTTAGCGAGCCGATGCCCTTGGCTCTGATCGAGCGGATCGTCAAGCTGCGGGTGAAGCAGGATGCGGCGAAAGTGGCGGCGAAACGGGGCAAGAGGTCGAAGGCTTCACGCAAGCCGAGGGCGTCGGAATGAACATCGAAATCATCGAAGACCCGATTCGCTTCCACCTGCACGGCGTAGCAGAACGGTCAGACGTAATCGCTGTAAACCTTGATCGTCAGCGCCATGACCGCTTTCCTCCGAACCCTGATGCCGGAGCCGTGTCTCGACCTGGGCGTTCGCCCCCATTCATTTGACCTGGGAAGGCGGTGAATCATGGACCCGCAAGATTTCGACCACGAGTCCTCGTTTCGAGACAATGAGCAAGCGCCGCAAGGGCTTCCCGTCTGAGACGCAGGTGAAGCGGGGCGTCCGGGTCGTCCACGGGGAGAAGGAGCTCGAGGAACGGCTCGGCAGGAACGACCCCTGCCCGTGCGGGTCCGGCAGGCGGTTCAAGTCGTGCTGCCGCAACTCCGGCTGCTTTCGACGGCGTAAACCGCGACCACTACTTTCCGAGAGTGAACGACGAAGCCTGCTCGACCTCGGCGGTCGAGCAGGCTTTTGTTGTCAGGCCCACCGAAGGGACCGCTTCCAAGCCCAAGGTAGAATGAAGAGACGGGAGGCTCTGTCATGGCAAAACCCCAAAAAGCGTGTGCCGGAGAACGTCGCCGGCGACTTCTTCGTAGACTCGACCTGCATCGACTGCAACACCTGCCGCCAGATCGCCCCGGCGGTGTTCGGCGAGGCCCTCGGCACGTCGTTCGTGAAGGCTCAGCCCGCCGCGATGGCCCGCAATAACCGCGACTGGCATCACCTCATCGATCTGTGCGCCATGACGGACACGCTGGTCATTGATGAGGATGGCATCTACGATCCGCGCCAGATCAACGACAGGCTCTTGCTCGGGTTGAAGGGAAGTATGGCGGAATTCGAGCTCGGGCTCCTACGTCAGCGTGCGCGGGAAGCGTTGTTGCAGATGATCCATCGCGGTGTCGTGTTGGGCGAAGTCGCCGTCGGCTACGTTCGCACCGAATCGCGGGGCATCGAGATGATTCCCGATCGGCAGGTGCAGCAAGCGATCCACGGTGTCTTCACTCGCTTCCGTGAGATGGGCAGTGCTCGACAGGTTTTTCTCTGGTACTGCCAGGAACGGATTACGCTGCCCCAGGTGAAGCCGGGCACGGCGGGCCAGGAGATCGCCTGGCGTCTGCCGGTCTACAATCACATCATTCATATCTTGAAGAATCCGTGTTACGCCGGAACATTCGTGCATGGCCGTAGCACCGTGCGGACCACGATTCGCGACGGCCGCGCTCGCAAGACTTATGGCCATGCCGTCCCGATCGACGAATGGAAGGTGGTGATCCACGATCATCATCCCGGTTATATTTCCTGGGACGAGTTCCTGCGCAACCAGAAGCAACTGCGAGGCAATTTGGGACGCGGATCATCATCGGGGGCGGCCAAGCAGGGTCCGGCGTTGTTGGCCGGCCTACTCCGCTGCGCGCGATGCGGCCGCAAGCTTCACGTCACGTATAGCGGCGTCGGCGGCCGCGTGCCGCGATATTCCTGCCGGGGAGGCCACATCAGTCACGGTCAAGAGAAGTGCATCTCGACCGGCGGTCTGCGTCTTGATGAGGCCGTAGCGGTACAGGTACTGGAGGCGGTACAACCGGTGGGCGTGACGGCCGCCCTGGAAGCCGTCACGCTGGCGAGCCGCATCGAGTTGGACAAACAGACAGCCCTGTCGCTGGCCCTGGAGAAAGCCCGCCATGAAGCCGATCGCCTGCATCGCCAGTTCGATGCCGTGGACCCGGGCAATCGGCTCGTGGCCGTGGAACTGGAGTCGCGTTGGAACGAAGCGCTACGCCGCGTCGCGGAA
>DATNBQ010000591.1:0-21786 GCA_035571955.1 Urbifossiella sp.
AGGTGCAATGCGTTGTCTCCTACTTCGGGCCGACCGACCTGAGCCTTTACGCGGCCAGCAGCGGCATCGAAGACGCGTACATGGTTCCGTTCCTCGGCAAAGCCTGTAAAAGCGAACCGGGGATTTACAAGCGCGCGTCGCCGCTCGACTATGTGAACAAGGGCGATGCCCCGACGCTCATGATCCACGGAACCGCGGACGTGGTGGTGCCGATTATTCATTCGGAGCGAATGCTCAAGAAGTTACGCGATTCCGGGGTGAAGGCGGAGCTCATCACGGTGAAGGGCGCGGGGCACGGCTGGACCGGCCCCGAGGCGACGAAGACCTTGCAGGATACTTTGCGTTTTCTCGACGAGCAGTTGAAGGGGAAGAAATGAACCCCATGCATCTTGGTGGCACAGGCATTCTTGCCTGTGCGGGGCAAAGGGCACAGGCAAGAATGCCTATCCCACCAAGAAAGAGAGCGAGTTCCGGTGGCACAGGCGTTTCTCCCCGCGCCCGCAATAATCCGGTTGTGGCATCCCTGTGTCCCATTGTGAGCGTGCCGCTTCTCGTCGGCATGCTTCTGATTCCGCTCGTCGGCCACGGCTGCCACGGCGACGACATCGATCACGAACCGATTCTCGTTCCCCGCTCGGAGGAAGGCCCATGATGCGCAGCGTGTCATTCGCGATTCTGGCGGCCCTCGCCGCGGTCGGCGCTGTGCTTCCGATTGCGCCGGCATGTGCTCCGGCCCCGGCGCCGGGCCAAAGCGTCGATGTCGCCGAGGAAACCGCCCTCATCGTCTGGGATGAAGCGAACAAGACCGAGCACTTCCTGCGGCAAGCGAAGTTCCAGAGCACCTCGGCGGACTTCGGCTTCCTGGTGCCGACGCCGAGCCAGCCGAAGTTGACGGAATCGAACGAAGCGATTTTCGGAGAACTGGCCACAATCACGGCCCCCAAGGTCGAATTCCGCACGGTCCGCAAGGCTCGCGAAAAGAGCCCAGCGGGAAAGTCGGATGCCGCGCTCGCCAGCGGCAGCGGCGCAGCGGCGCCGCGCGGCGTCGAGGTGCTCGATCAAACGGACATCGGCGGCTACGAGGCCACCGTTCTCAAGTTCCACCGCGGCAAGAACAACGATGTGGCGGACGACGCCAAGGAACTCGCCGAGTGGCTCCAGAAACGCGGCTACGAACTCGGCCCTCAACTCAACGATTGGCTTAAACCGTACGTCGAGAACGGCTGGGTAATCACGGCCTTCCGCGTCGCCAAAACGGTCCCGATTTCCACGAATCCCGCGAAACCGGCGGGGCCGCAGGAACTGCAACTGAAGCCGATCTGGATGTCGTTCAAAACCGAGCGGCCGTTTTACCCGTATCGGGAACCGACTCCCAAGAAGGATGACGCGAAGCCCGCGATGCCCCAAGCGCCGCGGTTGTTGCGCGTCTTCGTGCTGGCCAAGGAGCGGTTCAGTGCGACGTTGGGCAAGGGTTCGACGGCGTGGGTTGCCAGTGCCGTCTGGTCCGACAAGGCGGACGCGGAGCATCTCAAGCAAGCGGCCGCCATCGGCAAGATTCCCGAAGGAGCTTTGGCCGAGACCGCGTGGCTCACGGAGTTCGAGGATCGGTCGTCGCCGCGCAACGGCATCGACGAGGTTTACTTCAGCCCATCGACCGACAAGGCCGCGATCCATCGCCCGCCGATCGTTCGCGAGATCGTCGAGTATTACGACCCGCCGGGCACGCCGGAATTCATGAAAGTCGCAGTGATCGCGGGGCTCATCGTGCTGGCCGCGGCGTTCGTCTTTTACCTCGTGCTGATCTTCCGCACGCCCAAAGAGCGGCCCGTCTAAAAGGCCGCTTCGCAATCTTCGCCGCGCGGTTTCCATGACGGGTTTCGCGCGGCTCGGAATCTTCTCCTTGCCGAAATTCTTTTTTTTTCAATTGCAGAAGTACCGGCCTGTCGATAACGTCACTCTATCCAATTTACATCGCCTTCCCGCAGTCGGTCTTCGGGAAGTGCCAGTCGATGGTGCTGCGTATCCGGGACTGGGATGAGCGAGAGCGGTATCGCCAGCATCGACGAGTTTCTCGCGGAGATACCGGGCGACAGCCCTGCCGGCGTGTCGCTTCCCTTTGCAATCAAGGCCGAACTGGAAGAGGCCCGCAAAGAGATCGACCCGAACGATTACGACGCCAACGATCCGACTCGGCCATCGGAACCGAAAAAGGCCGATTGGCCGGCCATCGCTTCGCTCGCCCAGCGCACCCTGAAGGAGACATCCAAGGATCTTCTCGTTGCCGCCCGCCTCACGGAAGCGCTGGCGAAGCTCCACGGCTTCGGCGGGCTCGCCGATGGGCTCGCGATCATGCGCGGGATGGTCGATCGATGCTGGGATCGCATGTATCCCGAGATCGAGGACGGCGACATCGAGGTTCGGGCCGGTCCGTTTCACTGGCTCGGCGACGCCGATCGCGGCGCGAAGTTTCCGTTCGCCGTTCGCAATCTGCCGATCCTTTCGAATAACGGAACGCCGCTCGGTTGGCGGCAGTGGAAGGAAGGCGCGGAAGGCCGCGGTTCGGTTTCCAAAGACGAATTCGAGGCCGCGGTCAACCGCGCCGACCGAGCGCAGTGCCAGGCCACGGTCGATGCCGTGACCCGCGTTATCTCGGAATTGAATGGCCTCGGCGAACTGCTGAACAAACGAATGGGGCACGAGAGCCCCGGAATGTCCGAACTGCGCGGGGCCATCGGCGAGTGCTACTCCCTGGCCCGGCAGATTCTGGATAAGAAGGGGCCGGCGATCGCCGTGGAGGAAGCCGGCGGGGGCGATGGTGAAGCCGGGACAAGTGGCGGAGGCAGCCCGTCCGATCGAGCGGTGCTGAGCCGCTCGGAAGTGTATCGGCGACTGGGAGAGGCCGCCGATTTGCTCGAGCGGCTCGAGCCCCATAGCCCGATTCCGTACTTGATCCGCAAGGCGGTGGAACTCGGCGCCATGCCGTTCCCCGTGCTGATGCGAGCCCTGATCCGCGACGACAACGTGCTCATGGACATGAGCCGGGAACTGGGGATCAAGCAGCCGGAACCGCAAGGATAAGTGAGGCGACAACCAGTCGATCTTCGCGGAAGAATGCCATCCGCGGAGCGACGCAATCTGGGAAAGGAACGCAGCCGTGGCCGAGAGCCTGCAACATAAACTGACGCGCGTACGCCGCCCTCGCGTCCACATCACTTACGATGTGGAAACGAACGGGGCCATGCAAAAGGTCGAACTCCCCTTCGTGGTCGGCGTCATGGCCGATCTCTCCGGGCAACCCAAAGACGCGCTCCCCAGCCTGAAGGAGCGGAAGTTCACCAACATCGATCGCGACAACTTCAACGAGGTATTGAACAAGTCGGCGCCGCGGCTTGCCATGCGCGTCGAGAACAAGTTGACGGATGCCGGCGGCCAGATGAACGTCGAGCTCAACTTCAAGAGCATGGACGATTTCGACCCGGACAAGGTGGCTCAGCAGGTCGGCCCGCTGAAGGAACTGCTCGATATGCGCCACAACCTGTCGCAGCTGCTCACCAAGATGGAAGGCAACGACAAGCTCGAACAAATGCTGACGGACATTCTCAGCAACACGGAAAAAGCGATGACCCTGGCGAAGGAACTGGGCGTCGAGACCAAGAAGGAGGGCGAGTGACATGGCTGAAGCCGCAACCAAGGCCGCCGGAGCCGCCGCGACGACCACCGAGTCGGCGTCGCTGCTCGATCAGGTGCTCGCCGCGACCCGCCCCCAGGACAAGAAAGAGGCCGACCGCAATCGGTCTTACTTCAAGCAGTTCCTGGAAGGCGTCGTCACACCAGGCCAGGTCGTCTCCAAGGACGTGGAGGCCAACGTCAAATACTGGATCAACGAGATCGACAAGAAACTCTCGGCCCAGATCAACGAGATCATGCACCACGCCGACTTCCAGAAACTGGAAGGAACTTGGCGCGGCATGCACTACCTCGTTCACCAAAGCGAGACCGGGACGAGCCTGAAGATCCGCGTCTTCAACGCCCGCAAGCAGGAAATCGCCAAAGATCTGGAAAAGGCCGTCGAATTCGACCAGAGCCAGATGTTCAAGAAGGTCTACGAGGACGAATTCGGCGTTCTCGGCGGAACTCCTTACGGTCTGCTCGTCGGCGACTACGAATACGGCCGCAACGCCGAAGACGTGTCGATGCTCTCGAAGCTGTCCAATCTGGCCGCCGCCTCGCATGCCCCGTTCGTCGGCAACGTCAACCCGCGCATGTTCGGCTTCGAACGGATGACCGAACTGGGCAATCCGCGCGACCTCGCCAAAATCTTCGACTCCATCGAGTACGCTCAGTGGAAATCGTTCCGCGAGTCGGAAGATAGCCGCTACGTCGCCCTGGCCATGCCCAAGGTGCTCGGCCGGCTTCCCTACGGCAAGGAATTCAAGCCGGTCGACGCCTTCAACTTCGAGGAAATGGTCGACGGCAAGGATCACGACAAGTATCTGTGGATGGGGGCGGCGTGGGCCTATGCCGCCCGCATCACGGATGCCTTCGCCAAGGACGGATGGTTCGCGCGCATCCGCGGCGTGGAAGGCGGCGGCAAGGTCGAAGGGTTGCCGGTCCACACCTTCCCGACGGATGACGGCGACGTTGCGATGAAATGCCCGACCGAGATCGCCATTACGGATCGCCGCGAGTTCGAACTCTCGAACCTCGGTTTCTTGCCTCTGATCCACGCCAAGGGGCGCGATTTCGCGGTCTTCATGGGCGCTCAATCCGCCCAGAAGCCGAAGCAGTACTTCGACCCAGCGGCGAATGCCAACGCCGAGTTGAGCGCGAAGAACACGCTGATCATGACCACGTCGCGGTTCGCTCACTATCTGAAGGTGATGGCCCGCGACAAGATCGGCAGTTTCATGGAAGTGACCGACTGCGAAACCTGGCTCAACAACTGGATCCAGAATTACGTGCTCGGCAATCCAATTGGCCAACCGGACGACGTGAAGGCCAAGCGGCCGCTGGCGGATGCCAGCGTCAAGGTGCAGGCGGTGAAGGGGAAGCCCGGCTCGTACGAAGCCGTGGCCTACCTGCGGCCGCACTTCCAACTGGAAACCCTGACCTGCTCCATGCGGCTCGTCGCCGAGGTACCGAAGAAGCAGTAGTCGTTCTGGGCATGGGTGGCACCGGCTTCCAGCCGGTGTAGCCTGATTACACCGGCTGGAAGCCGGTGCCACCCAAAAAGCAGCAGGGCGCTCCCTTGGTCCGGCCCTCGCGATGCCACTGGTGATCGGCCATGAGCAGCAACAACATCACGATCAGCCTGAAGTTGAAGCTGAAAAACGCGGGCGAGGTCAAGGGCGATGAAGCCGGCGAAAAGCATAAAGAGGAGATCCGCATTAATCGGTTTTCCTGGGGTTTCGCGACCGAGACGGCGACCGTCGTGGGTAAGTCGATCGTCGTCCAGGTGCTCGATTTCGAATTCACGATGCGGATGAGCAAGGCCTCGCCGATCATCATGGCGGCGGGCGTGAAGGGGGATCAGGTCGTCGAAGCCACGCTGTCGCTGCGGCAAGCGAACTCGAAGAGTCAGGAAGACTATCTGGTCTTCAAGTTGTCCGATGGCGTGATCTCCAACTTTCGGACCGAGGCTTCGGTGGACGACATGACGCCGACGGAGTGGTTCACGATTCGATTCCGCAAGTTCAACGTCGATTACCGTCCGTACAAGGACGATACGACGCTCGGCGGCGTGATCAGCGGCAACTTCGACGTGGCGAATCTGGGGAGTTCGAGTGGCGGCGGTGGGGGTGGCTCGGGACCGGGGGCAAGCCGATGACCGCGAACGATCTGTTCCATGCCGGCCGCCTCGCCGATGCCGTCGCTGCCCAGACGCAGGCGGTGAAGGACGATCCGTCCAACCACGGCAAGCGGCTGTTCCTGTTCGAACTGGCGGTCTTTTCCGGCGACCTGGACAAGGCCGGTCGACAGATCGCGGCTGTGCGCTACGACGATCCCGAACTCCAGATGGCCACCGTGCAATACGCACGATTGGTGGAAGGCGAGCGCACGCGGCGGCGGTTGTTTGCCGAAGGCGTGCGGCCCAAGTTGGCCGGCACTCCGCCGGAACACCTCAACAAGCGATTGGACGCGCTCGATCTTCTTCGAACCGGGCAGTCGAAAGAAGCGACGGGGCTCTTGAAAGAAGCGAACGCGGCGGTATTGCCGACCGCCCGAGTCAACGACGGGTCTCCATTGGAAATCCGCGACGCCGACGATCTCTTCGGCTCCGTGCTCGAAGTGATTGCCGGCAACGATTACATCTGGCTGGCGATGGAACAGGTCGAATCGATTGCCTTGAACCCGCCGCGGTTCCCGCGCGACTTGTACTGGCGGCCGGCGCGGCTCGAGGCCGGCGGCACCACGGCCGATGTCTTCTTGCCGGCTATTTACCCGGGCTCGGCCGGCGCGACCGACGAAGCGATCAAACTCGGCCGGCAGACGGAGTGGATCGGCGACGAAGAAAACGCGCCGGTACGCGGCCTCGGCGGCCGCCTCTGGCTCGTCGGCGAGGAACCGATGGCGATCACGGAATGGCGGACTCTGACCCGCGGCTAACCGGACGCTCCGGGAACCGCATTACTTTTCTCGAAGGGAGATTCGGATGGCGCTCAATGCCTATCTCACGCTGAAGGGACAAAAGCAAGGCGATATCAAGGGATCGGTGACTCAGAAGGGGCGGGAGAATTCCATTATGGTGGTTGCCCTCTCCCATTCGATCATTTCTCCGCGGGACATGGCGTCCGGATTGCCCTCGGGCAAGCGGATGCACAAGCCGCTGGTCATCACCGCTAATCTCGACATGGCCCTGCCGCTGCTGTACAACGCGCTCGTCAACAACGAGAACCTTACTGAATGGAAACTGAAATTCTGGTCGCCGCAGACCGGCAACGATCGGACCACCGGAGTGGGATCCGAGGTTCAGAACTACACGATCGATCTGGTCAACGCAAACGTCGCCAGCATCGACTTTCGGATGGCGAACAACTTGAATCCGGAACTCATGCGATACCCCGAGTTTAGCGAAATCGCTTTCACGTATCAGAAGATCACCTGGACCTGGGTGAAGGGTGGTGTCACGGCTTCGGACGATTGGGAAACGCCCGTGGCCTGATGCCGGTTATCGAGCTATTCCCGCTTCATCGAAAGCCCTGCCGGCTGCCCCGCAGCCGGCGCGTTCCTGGAGGCACCAATGGAAATCTCTTTCGTTTCGGTCCCCGAAGAAATGGAATCGGACTGCGAGCATTCGCTGCGATCGAATTACGGATCGTTGGTCGGTGGCGGCACTGTCCAAGTGACGATTGGCCAAACGGTATCGAGTGCAAGTGGAAGCATTAAAGTCGACCTGCGTTCCGGCGATCCTTACACATTCGGTTCCAACTGGCAGTCGCAAACGGAGCACCACATTCCGATCGCCTTCCACGCCGTCATTAACGCCTTGCACAATCTTAGTATGTGGGGACGATACGAGATCGCACCGAGCCTTACGAACAGCGATGTCGTCGAAGTGACCGGTCTGTAAAACGAGCAATCTGGGCCTCCAATTGTGGAGGCCATTTCTTTCGAGGGCTGGATGAGCCCCCGCAATCCCGTTCGGCTACTCCCATCGTTTCTGGATCGCTTGTTCGATCCGGAATCGATGGGTGGGCGCGTGGCCGGCTACGATCATCGACAGATGATGAACTCCGTGCGCGCCGATCTCGAAGAACTCCTCAATGCCCGGCAGACCTACCAGGACCTACCGGAGTTCTACACCGAAGCAACGCGGTCGATTCTCACCTTCGGCCTTCCCGATTTGAGTTGCGTGAGCGCCAACTCCGACGCCGAGCGCGGCGACCTGGCCCGCATGGTGCAATCGATCATCGCCCGCTTCGAGCCGCGGCTGCGCAAGATTCGCGTCTCCGTCGCCGGGGAAAACGCCAAGGCCGGGCTGGCGCTGGCCTTCGCCATCGAGGCCGAATTGAACGTCGATCCGGCGCCCGAAATCGGCTTCGAAACCATCCTGGAACTGACGACCGGCCGGGCCACCGTCACGCCCCAGGGGGCCAGCGGATGAGCCGCGACCTGTACCCGTATTACGAACGCGAACTGCTGGCGATTCGGCAACTGGCCCAGGAATTCGCCCGGCTCTACCCAGCCGCCGCCGGCCGATTGCTTCTCGACCCGACGCAGAGCACCGACCCGCACGTCGAACGGATGATCGAGGCGTTCGCCCTCATCGCCGGGCGCATCCACCACAAGCTCGACGACGACTTCCCCGAACTCACGGACGCGCTCTTCCACGTCCTTTATCCGCACTACCTGTCACCGATCCCATCAGCGGCGGTGGTGCAGTTCGTGGCCGATGCGGCGCGAACGCCGCTCAACGACGGCTTCTTGATCCCGCGCGGCAGTCGGCTCGCCACCCCGCCGGTGCAGGACGTGCCGTGCAAATACCAGACGACGTATCCCGTCACGCTGTGGCCGATCGGCGTGGCGTCGGCCAAACTGCAAGGGCCGCCGTTCCCGTCCGGCCTGAGTCCGCCCCATGGAACGGCGGCCGTACTCCGCATTCAACTCGAAGGGCAATCCGGGGCCACCTTCGATAAGCTCTCGCTCGATTCGCTCCGCTTCCACCTCGTCGGCGAGAATCAGCTCGTCGCGGAGCTTTACGAACTGCTATTGAACAATGCGACGCGGGTCGTGCTGGCCGGCGACCGCCCCGGCGCCGAGCCAGTGGTGCTGGCGCCCTCGGCCATTACCCCGGTCGGTTTCTACGAGAACGAAGCTCTGTTGCCGTATCCCGCGCAGTCGTTCCCCGGCTACCGCCTCATGACCGAGTTCTTCGCATACCCGGCGAAATTCTGGTTCCTCGATGTCACGGGTTTCCGCCGGGCGCGGGAGGCCAAGTTCGGGGCCAGGTGCGAACTGCAGATTTACTTGAGCCGCACAACTGCGAACCTGGAAAAAGGGGTGGAAGCGGGGACGTTCCGGCTCGGCTGCACGCCGGCCATCAATCTGTTCGAGGCCACTGCCGAGCCAATCAGCCTGACGCAGGCCCGCTACGAATATCGCGTCGTTCCCGAGACCGGCCACCCCCTCGGCATGGAAATCTACACGGTGGACAGCGTCACGGGGGTCGATCCGTCGGCGGGGGCCAACGTCGAATACCGGCCGTTCTATTCGATCGATCACGCGACTGGCCGCGGCGAACGGGGCACCTTTTGGTATTCCACGCGGCGCTCTTCCGGCAAGGAAGACGACCGCGGCACCGAGGTGTTTCTGTCGCTTGTGGATCAGTCGTGGCAGCCTCATCTTCCCGCGACCTCGACGCTGGTGGTGCGCACGACCTGCACGAACCGGAACCTGGCATCCGCATTGCAGCGAGCCGGCGACCGCTTGGCCTTACAACTGGAAGCCGCGGCACCGGTGTCGGCCATCCGTTGCGTGCGGACGCCGACGATGCCGCTGCGGCCGGCGCGGCGCCGCAACGCCCACTGGCGACTCCTTTCGCACCTGTCGCTGAACCACCTGTCGCTTTCCGACCCGGTGGAAGGCCGGGCCGCGCTCCAGGAGATATTGCGCCTCTACGACTTTTCGGACCCGGAATCGGGTCAACAATTGGCCGAGGTGAACCGCCAGCTCATCGAGGGGTTGATCGGTTTGAACAGCCAGCGGGTGGTGCGGCGATTGAACGAGAGCGCCGCCAGCGGGTTCTGCCGCGGCCTCGAGGTCACGGTCACGCTTGACGAGGAGAAGTATGTCGGCACGGGGGGGTATCTGTTTGCCAGCGTTTTGGAACGATTCCTCGGGGCGTATGCCTCGATTAACTCGTTCACGCAGCTGGTGGCCCGCGCCAAGCAAGGGGAAGGGACCATCCGCCGCTGGCCGCCCCGCAGCGGCTCGCGAACGCTGATCTAGAACCGCGCTCCCCGTTGGGTCGCGGCTAAACATTCATGTCCATGTTCGCTTCATCCCAGGAACCGGCAATCGAGCGGCGGCTCTTTGACGAGCCGTTCGCCTTCGACTTTTTCCAGGCGGTTCGGCTGTTGCGCGGCCTGGCCGAGGATCGCGCCGGCTCGATTCCCGCGGTGAAGGCCGCCCGGTTCGGCGCGCATCTCTCCCTGGCCTTCCCGGCCAGTGCGATCCACGACTTGCAACCGCCCGCCGAGCCCGGCGGCGCCCCGAAGATGACCGTCACCTTCCTCGGGCTCACCGGACCGAGCGCCGTTCTGCCACGGCACTACACGGAACTGCTCTTCCGCTTCGAACGAGAAGTAAAGGGTGAAGAAAGGCGGGCCCTTCGCGACTGGTTCGATCTGTTCAATCATCGGCTCACGGCCCTGTTCTACGCGGCCTGGGAGAAATACCGCTTCATTCTGCCGTTCGAGCGCGGCGAAGCGAACCGCAGCGAATCGGAAGAACCGGACGGCTTCACGCAAGCGTTGTTCAGCCTGATCGGACACGGCACGCGCGGCCTGCGGCACCGCATTCGCATCGACGCACCGACGCCCGATGCCGAGCCGCGGATGCTGGCAAAGTTGGACGACCACGGCTTGCTGCGGTTCGCCGGGCTGTTGTCCCAGCGGCATCGATCCGCCTGGGGGCTCGGCGTCCTGCTTTCCGGCTACTTCCAACTGCCGCTGACCGTGCAGGAATTCCAGGGGCAATGGTTGATCCTCGATACGCCGAGCCAGTCGCGGCTGGGAGAAGAGGACGGCAACTGTGCGCTCGGGGTGAATGCCGTGGCCGGCGACCGCGTTTGGGACGTCCAAGGCAAGTTCCGCGTCCGCCTCGGGCCGCTCACATATGCCCAGTTCATGGAACTCCTTCCGGATACTAGCCCCATGCCGGAACGGAAGGCGTTCTTCCTGATGACGCAGTTGATCCGCTTGTATGCCGGGCCGGAATTCGATTTCGACATTCAGCTGGTGCTTCAGGCGGAGCATGTGCCGCCGTGCGTGCTGGACGACCACGATGCCGGCCCGCGCCTGGAATGGAACTGCTGGTTGTTAAGCGAACCCTACCCGCACCCCGCCGACGATGCCGTCTTTCTTGGGGAACAGGCCGCCATCGTCTCGGTGGAGTGATTCCACTTCTTGCGCCCCGCGCGAATTCTTGTGCTACGGTTGCACGAGCGAAAACTCCGCGCAACCGCTACACCCCCTCGGGGCGCCCCCGATGTCCGTCCGCATTGAATCGCAGTCCGAACCCATTGCAGGATATAAACTTCTGGATCGCCTCGGCTCCGGGGGCTTCGGCGAAGTCTGGAGGTGCGAGGCACCGGGCGGCATCTACAAGGCCGTCAAGATCATCTTCGGCGACCTCCGCAGCCAGGACAACGACCTGATTCGCTACGCCGAGCAAGAGCTCAAGGCCATGAAGCGGGTCAAGATGGTTCGCCATCCGTACCTGCTGGCCCTGGACCGCTACGACATCGTCGAAGGCCGGCTCATGATCGTGATGGAGCTAGCCGACTGCAACCTGTGGGACCGCTTCCGCGAATGCCGCGACAAGGGGCTGCCCGGCATCCCCCGCGACGAACTCCTCATGTACATGGCCGAGACCGCCGAAGTCCTCGACCTGATGAACGACCAGCATCAGCTTCAGCACCTGGACATTAAGCCGCAAAACCTGTTCATGCTTCACAATCACGTAAAGGTGGCGGATTTCGGCCAGGTGAAAGATTTGCAAGGCGTGATGGCCAGCGTGACGGGCGGCATCACACCGGTCTACGCGGCCCCGGAAACCTTCGACGGCATGGTTTCGCGCTACTGCGATCAGTACAGCCTGGCGTGCGTGTACCAGGAACTGCTGACGGGGCAGCGGCCGTTCGACGGCGCCAGCATGAGTCAGCTATTGATGCAGCACTTGCAGATGCCGCCGAACCTGGCGCCGTCGCCGGCGTGCGATCGGCCGGCCTTGACCCGGGCCCTGGCGAAAAAGGCCGAGGATCGGTGGCCGAACGTCAGCATGTTCGTGCGTACTCTGCGCGACGGCGGCGACCCGAACCGTGCCTCGGCCGTCAAGGGACTTTCCGGCGAACGGTCGATGCCCGTCGAGATTCCGCCGACGCCGATCATCCACGGCGGGATCGCCGACCTTGCATTGGAAACGCCGTTCCCTAAAGGGCTGGCCGAGACCGAAAGCCTTCAACCGGTCTACACGCCGGCCCCTCCGGAAATCTCCGGCGAGGGGCCGCTCCGCCCCGCACTCATCATCGGTATCGGCCTATCCGGGCTGCGCGTGCTCCAGCGCTTCCGCTTCGATCAGACCGAGCGGTTCGGCCCTCCGGAATACACGCCGCTCGTCCGCTGCCTGTACATCGACACGGATGCCGAGGCGCTGGATGAAGCGGCGCGAGCGCGGCCGACCGAGCGCCTCGCCGGCTTACGGCCGGAGGAAATCTTCGCGGCGAAGTTGAACCGCGCCGGGCACTACATGAAGCCGCGGCTCAATGGCCGCACGCTTACCGAAGGGTGGTTCGACACGCAGCTTCTGTACAAGATTCCGCGGACGCCGCAGACGATGGGGCTGCGTTCCTTCGGCCGCCTCGCCTTTTGCGACCACTACCGGCCGCTGATGGGGAAGATTCACACCGAACTCGACGCTTGCCTGTCGCTGGATTCCCTGCACTTAACGGAGCAGCGGACGAGCCTGCGGCGGCGGACCAACCGCCCCCGGGTGTACATCGTCGCGGGGATCGCCGGCGGCACGGGCGGCGGCATGTTCCTCGATGCGGCTTACGCAGTGCGGACGCGGATGAAGCGGATGGGCTACGAAAACCCGGACGTGGTCGGCGTGTTGATCGTGCCGCCCGCCGACGCGATGCTCACGCCGCCGCAAGCCCTCGGCAATACCTACGCGGCCTTGACGGAGTTGAATCACTTCTCGCGGCCGCAAAGCACATTCGTGGCCCACTACGACGAACGCCAGGGTCAGATTCGCGAGAAGCAAGCGCCATTCTCGCGCTGGTATTTGCTGCCCGGTTCGCTGGCCGGCTTGAACCTGCCGAAGAACGGCCCGCCGCCGGTCGGGAGCGGCGCCCTTCCGCCGCCGCGCTCGAAGACGCCAACGGCCATCTCGGCCCCAGCGGCCCGATTGCGGCCAAGCCTGCCCCCCGGCTCGGGAAGCATGCAGAAACCGGGATCCCGCGTCATCCCTTGCATTCCAATTCGCACCGAGGATTCCACGCAAACGTCGCTGCGTCCTTACACCGATGCCGCCGAGTTGCTCCGCCTCGAACTGTTCACGGCGCTCGGCCACGCGGCGGACGAACTGCGCCGGGCGCGAATCGCGAACGATCCGAGCCCCGGGGTCAAGTTCGCGGCCTTCGGCGTAACGGCATTCGATTGGCCTCGGGCCGAAGTCGTCTCGCGGACCGCGGCCGCAGCCGCGCGCAACGTGCTCAAGAACTGGCTGGCGCCGAGCCTGAAGCGAGCCCGCGAGGTGGTTCCCACCTGGGCCGCCGCGCGATGGACGCAATTCGGCCTCGATCCCGAGGCGATTCTCGCGCACCTTCAGCAAGCGATGGAACTCGCCGTCGGCGGCAAGGTGGAAGAACTGATCGCGCTAACGACCGAACCGCTGGTGCCGCGCGGCTGGCTGGCCCGCTTGCCGGAACCGGAGAAAATCCAGGTCGCCATCGACCGCTTGGTCAAGTTGCTGGGCCCGCCGATCTCTGTGGCCAAGCGCGAACTGACGATCGGTGAGGCCGCCGTCCACAATGCCGCGCTCTCGGCCGCCGAAGGATTCACCGTCGAACTCTCGGTCCTCGGCCACTCGCTCGTCGAGGATCCCGAGTTCCGACTCGCCGGCGCCGAAGAAGTGCTCCGACAGTTTCTCGCCACCACGGACCGCCTGCTGACTTCGTACGTCGACGACGCCAATCAGGCGGAAGCGAAAGCACAAACGGGTTTCGAATGCCTCGTTCAGTACATGCACTTTCAGAAGGGAATGCGGAAGCCGGCGGCCGGCGAGATGGCCGACGCCTTGCGGCAGTTCCCGCGCGCCCGCTACCAGTCCTTCACTTATCGCGAACTGGCGGGAGTTTACAAAGCGATCCGCGAAGTGCTGGCCGGGCAACTGACCGACGTGACCGACGCCCGGCAACGGATGGAAACCGCGGCCGCGATCATCGAGCCCGAACCGATCGACGTGATTCCCGGGCCGCGCCGGCTCATGCCCCCCGGCTGCCTCGGCGTCACCGATGCCGTCCAGCGCTTCCTCGCCGTCATCAACGACGACGACCTCGCGGAAATCGATCGCCGCTTGCACACGGCCCTGGAGCCGGAACTCGGCGGGCTCTTCCAGGCCTGCTTCGATTCCAGCACCGGGGGGGAAGGCGTGGTCCGCGTGCTGCGCGAAGAAGCGCGCGCGTACCTCGATGGCCGCCTCGGCGAGGTCGATCTTGGGGCGATGTTCGCCGAGCGATTCCGCAGCAAGCAACTGGCCGAACAAGGCGTGGGGCAAGCGTTCGCCGATGCTGAACCGGAATGGGTGGCGAACGGTCCGTGGGCCAGTTCGGAAATGGTGGCGGCCTCGGCGCCCGGCGGGCAGGCCGGCATTCCCGTCCGCGAATTGCTCGTCCGCGCCGTGCCCGTTCCGGGACTGGTCATCGCCGAGAGCCGCGACGACCTGACTCTTTACCGCGAGCTACCATTGGTGCCGATCTCGGCCGTCCCGCATCTCGGCCCGGCGGGCGCCACGGCCTATCAGAACCTCCCGGAAACGCTACAGTGCAGTTTGCACACGCGCCTGGACGTGACCGCCTGGACCGACGTCGACGCCGACTGAGTCGAACTCCAGTCGCTCACGCTCTCGGCTCAAACTTCGATCGGAGCCGCGAGCGTAAGCGAGCGGAGTCCTGAACCGGACACTCACGCTCCCGGCTCGCCAACGTGCTATTTCCTCAGCGCGGCCGGCGGCGGCTCGACGGGAACGGACCTGGCGCCTCGCACCGGCACCATGAACCCCGCGAACGCCTTGACGTTCAAGGTCATCTTGGCCTTCAGTTCCTTGCCGCCCGTTAAGTCGATTCGGAAGGTCGACGTTAGCTTGTTGTCGGTTCCGAGCAACTTGGCAATCATCGGCGCGGCCATCGGCGGAGCGACGCGATTGATCAGTTTGACAATCTTGTCGGGGTTGTACGCCAGGTCAATGACTGGCGCGGCGACGGGCTTGGCCGCCAAACCTTCCTTGACCGCCTTCACCGCTTCCTCGCCCGGGCCGATCGCCACATAAATCGCCTTCGGGGCGAAAGCGAAGGCGATCATTACGTTCTCGCCGAACAGGTTCTTGAATTCGCTTTGGGACCCGGGTGCTTGGCCGACGGCCACGGTGTGGATGCTCACGCCGTTCGCCTTCTCGGCATCCCACTTGATGTGGTCCTGAAACTGCGGCGGTGTGGTCGCCGTCATGAATTTCTTGAACTCTTTTTCGAGTGACGAGGGATCGTCGAAGGCGATGCCGCCAACCGCGGTGAACGCGCCATCCTTTGAGGGTCCGCGAAGCACTGCCCCCGCATCGACGTCACCGGTTTTTGCCGTACGGATCAACCCCTTGAGCAGTTCGTCAATCGTCGGCTTCACGGGCGCGAAAGGAATGTTGGCCGCTTCCTTTTGCAGCGTTTCGAGCCCGCCAACGACCGCTTTCTGGACTTCGGGGATGCCGAGCGGCAAGCGGAGTTTCACCCCCGCCGCGGCATCCGCTCCTACGAGCGCCGCGAACCGGTTCGTATTCGGCTTCATCCCGGCCAGCAGTTTCTCCAACGCCGAGCCGCTGATGGCCGTGACGGTCGCTTCGAGCGATGCTTCGCCGGAGCCCGCGTCGCCGTTGAGTTGGATCACGGCTTCTTTCGCCCCTTCACTTAGGTCGAGCATCCGCTCGGCCAGCGCGAAGAAGGGCGTCGCCAGGACCGTTTCGGCTGCACCCATCTTGGGACCGCCCTTGCGGAACTGGGCGATTGCTTCCTTCGCCTTGGCGCGAAGTTCCCTGGGCAGGCGGTCGAAATAAACATGCGCGGACATCAGCGAGGCATCGGCGCCGTCGTACAGTTTGTTGAACCCAAGGATCGCCTTGGGATCGAGAACAGCACTCGGATCCTTGGCGGAGATGGCCATGTACGCGTAACCGTCTACCAGGCGCATTGCCTCCTTCTCGGTGTGAATCGGTTTGCCAGCGATGCTCACATCTTCTCGCGACGGCAATTGATAGAGGCCGTCCTTCGCTGGTTTGAGTTTCGCTTTCCGCCACCGCGCGACGAAGTCCAGCCAGTCCTTTTCGTTCGTCATCGGCAAGCCGATAACGAGGATGGTTTCTTCGAATTTCGCGGGCACCTGGATGTAACCGAAGATGGGGCGGTTCAGGTCGAAGCCGTCGAAGCCCTTCGCGCCGAGCGAACTCTTGATCGATTCGTTGAAGCTTTTGACGGCTTCGTCGCCGCCGACGGATTGCATGAGGCCGCGGAGGTCGTTGAGCATGCGGCCGAGCGGTTGCGATTGGTAAACGATGGCGGGCTCGGCAGCCGCGGCAGGCCATGGCGCAAGGAGCACCACGAGGGCGAGTGCGGAGATGGCGATTCGCATGGCAAGGCTCCCAGGGCGGTGAATCGAACGAACTCCAGAATACAGTAGAGCGAGCGCGCCGGCGAGTGGATTAGCCGCGAGGCGGAGTCCGCGGAGCCGAGCGCGACGCGCCATAGATTGCCTCCATGCTTCCCTTTATCGCGGAGGAAACGGCGTGCCGGGCCGCGCAGCGGGAATGGGCGGGGCTCGCGGTGCGCGAGCGGCTTCGCCCCATTCGCGCACTGCGCCACTTACTGGTGGAGCGGGCCGACGATCTGTGTGCCGCCGCGGCCGCGGACATCGGCCGCCCAGCAAGTGAAGTGCTCGGCACGGAACTGCTCCCGGCCGCCGCCGCCCTCAAGTTCCTCGAACGCCGAGCCGCCCGCCTTCTCCGACCGCGGAGGGTGCCGCGGCGGCTCACTCCCGTTTGGCTGCTCGGTTGCCGCGATGCGGTCCATCGCCGGCCGTGGGGCGTCGTCGGCATCATCGGCACGTGGAACTATCCGATCTATTTGAACCTCGGGCAGATCGCCCAGGCCGTTGTGGCCGGCAATGGCGTTCTGTGGAAGCCATCGGAAAACGCGCCGCGAACCGCCGACCTCACACATCAACTCATCGTCGATGCCGGCTTTCCCCGCGATCTCATCGCCGTGCTGCCGGCCACGCGCGAAGGCGGGGCCCAACTCGCCGAGGCGGCCGTCGATTACATGGTCTTCACTGGCTCGGATGCCGTTGGCCGCAAGCTGGCGGCGCGGCTAGGCGAGCGCCTCATACCCTCGACGCTGGAACTCTCCGGCAGCGATGCGATGTTCGTCCTCGACGACGCCGATGTGGCGACTGCCGCGAAGGCCGCGTGGTTCGGCCTGGCGCTTAATCGCGGGCAGACGTGCATCGCCGTTCGCCGGATTTACGTGCACCAATCGAAGGTGGATGAGTTCGTCCGAACGCTGCGGCCGATGGTGGAAGCGTCGCCGCCGCTCTCGCTGCTGTTGGCTGGCCAGGTGGAACAAGCGCGGCGGATAATCGCGGAGGCCCGGGAACTCGGCGCGACGGTGATTGGTGCTGAGTGCGCACATCAAGAGTACCCCCCACCCGCCATCTCGCTCCGCTCGATGGCGACCTCCCCCACAAGGGGGGAGGTGAAAACGGCCGCGCTTTCAACACCTCCCCACTTGTGGGGGAGGTCGACGCCGAGCGCAAGCGAGGCGGCGGGTGGGAGGAGCGATACTTCTGAGACGCCCTCTCATGCCGCGAAAGAAGCAACGGCATTCCCCCCGACGATTGTCGTCGGCGCCGGCGCCGATGCCGCCATCGGCCGCGAGGCGTGCTTCGCACCGATTGCGGCCCTCGTTCCGTTCGATTCCATTCACGAAGCCCTGTCACTGGCGGCGCGGTCGCCGTATGGCTTGTCGGCATCGATCTTCTCGAGGAACGAGCGACAAGCGGAAGAACTGGCGTCGCGCATCCCGGCGGGGTCCGTGGTGATCAACGACGTTATAGCGCCGACGGCCCATCCCGCGACGCCGTTCGGCGGCCGCGGGGCCAGCGGTTGGGGCGTCACGCAAGGCCCGGAAGGGCTTCTGGCGATGACCATTCCGCAAGTGGTCACGGTGCGGCGCGGCGCCTTTCGGCCGCACTTCGACGAAACGCAACAACCCGACCCGCGGACGCCGGGGATCCTGCGGGGGCTCATGCAATTCACGCACGGGCGGCGCTGGAGGGATTGGCTCGGCGGAATTCGCCAGATGTGGCGCGCCGTGCGAAGGCGTTGAGCCGTCGGGGTGTGCCAACGATTCTTGGACGCGCAGTAGGCGGATGTCGGGCACAGCCCGACCTACAAGGTGCCTCGTAGGTCGGGCTGTGCCCGACGATCTTCGACTCCAAGAATCGTTGGCGCTCCTTCGCCTATTCGGGTCGCGGCCGCGCCATTTTGCCTATACTAACGGGACTGACTCGCCAATCTCTTTGCGCCGCATGGAGGCGCTCCCATGCAGGCCACTTCGCCCACAAGCGCCAACCTCGACGACCCCGCGTTGTACATCAACCGGGAGTTGAGTTGGCTCAGCTTCAATCGCCGCGTTCTGGAGGAAGCCCAGGACGACGCGGTGCCGCTATTGGAACGGGTCAAGTTCCTCGCCATTTTCGCATCGAACCTCGATGAATTCTTCATGGTGCGGGTGGGCGGCCTGCAACAAAAAGTGACGGCCGGCATTCCGCAAGGTTCCGGCGCGGATCGGATGTCGCCGCGCGTCCAACTCGAACGCATCAGTCAATCCGTCCGCGAGATGGTCGACCAGCAGTATGCGTGTTTGAACGGCACGGTGCTGCCGGCCCTGGAGGCGCGGGGCATCGTCGTTCGCCGCGCCGCCGATCTTTCCGGCAACGATCTGAAGTACGTCCGCGAACTGTTTCAACGCGAAATCTTCCCGGTCCTCACGCCGCTGGCGACGGATCCGTCGCATCCGTTTCCGCACCTGCTCAACAAGACGCTGAACCTCGCCGTCGCGTTGCGGCGGCCCGGCGAACCCGACCCGCTTTACGCCGTCGTGCAAGTGCCCGGCGTCTTGCCGCGCTTCGTCCAGCTTCCCTCCAGCGACCCGATGCGCAATGGCCCGCAAGGGCCGCTGTACGCGCTCGCGCCGCTCGAAGAAGTCATTCGCCTGTCCCTCAAGGATCTGTTCCCCGGTATGGAACTCGGCCCCGCCGTTTGCTTCCGCGTCACCCGCGACAGCGAGTACGAGATCGATGACGAAGGGGTGGAAGACTTGCTGTTGGCGATCGAGGCGCAGGTGCGGGCTCGCAAGCGCGGCCACGCCGTCCGCCTCGAAATCGAGGGCGGCGCACCCGCCGACGTCGAGCAGTTCCTCGCCAGCGCCCTCGACCTGGACCCGTCGGACGTTTACCCCATCACCGGCCTGCTCGACACCGCGGGGCTTTTCCAGGTCTACAATCTTGGCGGTTTCTCGGACCTGCGCGACGCTCCGTTCGTGCCGATCCCGGTGCCGGCGTTCGTGCAGGCCGCTAGCCCGTGGGCCGCCATCCGCGCCCGCGACATCCTCGTCCATCATCCCTACGAGTCGTTCGCCCACGTCGTCGAGTTCATTGAGGCGGCCGCCAACGACGACCGCGTGCTGGCCTTGAAGCAAACGCTTTATCGCACGTCGAGCGATTCGCCGGTGGTGCGTGCGTTGCAGCGGGCCGCCGACCGCGGCAAGCAAGTCACCGCCGTGATCGAATTGAAGGCCCGCCTCGACGAAGAACGGAACATCGTCTGGGCCAAGGAACTGGAGAAATCGGGCGTGCACGTCGTGTACGGCTTCGTGGGGCTGAAGACGCATTGCAAGGTGGCACTGGTCGTCCGCCGCGAGGAAGACAACGCCATCCGCCGCTACGTGCACCTGGCCACCGGCAACTACAACCCGCAAACCGCCCGCACTTACACCGACATCGGCCTGTTCACCGCCAATCCCGATTTCGCGGACGACGTGTCGGCACTGTTCAACTACCTGACGGGATATGCGGAGTTGCCGCAGTGGCGGAAATTGATCGTGGCGCCGAGCCGGATGCAAGCGGCCATGATCGAGAAGATCGAGCGGGAAGCGGCGAATGCCCGCGAGGGGAAACTCGGCCGCATCGTCGCCAAGCTGAACGGTCTGCTCGAACCGGCCGTGGTGAAAGCACTTTACCGGGCGAGCCAGGCCGGCGTCCGCATCGATATCATTTGCCGCGGCATCTGCTCGCTGCGGCCCGGCATCCCCGGCGTCAGCGACAACATCCGCGTCGTATCGATCGTCGATCGCTTCCTCGAACATAGCCGCATCTTTTACTTCGAGAACGGCGGTCAGCCGGAGGTGTTCACGGGCAGCGCCGACTGGATGGACCGCAATCTGAGCCGCCGCGTCGAAGTGATCTTCCCGGTGGAGCAACCGGACTTGAAGGCCCGGCTCATCGATGAAATCCTCAAGATGACCCTGGCGGACAACGTAAAGGCTCGGGAGCTGCTGCCGGACGGATCGTATCGGCGGGTGACGCCGGCGGCGGGAGAGGCCCCTGTGCGAAGCCAGCAGCGGTTCCTGGAACTGGCGGAGGCGAGCGCCCGGTTGCCGCTGGTGGGGCCGTCGCCCTCGGAGAGCCCGACGGCGCCGCGAACCATCCGTTCGCGCAAATCGAAAGCGAAAAAGGGGTAAAACGCCCGCTTCTTCCTCGCATTGCTAGAATGTGGTACAACCATATCTGCGGTTGATGTCCGGCTTCCCGCGCCCCCGATGTTTCCCGACGAGACGGAGCCATGCCCGACAGTTCGCCGACCGTTCCCCCACCGACGGTCGAGCAAAAGCGCATCGCCCAGGATAGCTTCACCCGCGCCAAGGAAGCTATTCAGTCCGGCAACCTCGATTACGCCATCACTCTACTCCTCACCTGCTGCAAGCTCGATCCGGCCAACTTCCTCTATCGCCAGACGCTCCGCAAGACGCAAAAGGATAAGTACGGGAACAACCTCCGCGGTAGCCGCTTTGCGTTTCTGAGCACGCCGCGGTGGAAGGCCAAGGTGAAGTCCGCCAAGCGGTCGCGCGATTACCTCCGCGTTCTGGAATGCGGAGAACAGGTGCTCGCCCGCAATCCGTGGGACATGGGCACGCAAATGGACATGGCCGAGGCGTTCGATGCCATCGGCCTCAACGACCTCGCCGTCTTCTCGCTCGATCAAGCCCGGCAAAAGTATCCCCGCGACACCACGCTCAACCGCGCTCTTGCCCGCCTCTTCGAGAAGCGCGGCGACTTCCCCAAAGCCATCGTCCTCTGGCAGCTCGTCAAGGAAAAGAACCCATCGGACGTGGAGGCGGCCCACAAGGCCAAGGATCTCGCCGCCAGCGCTACCATCCAGAAGGGCCAGTACGAAGAAGCGGCATCGGGAACGAAGGATTCGCCGGTGCTCGGGCGGATTGAGTCGCGAGCCGCCGAGAAGCAAGAGAAGGGAACGCGGGAGACGGAGCCGCTCCGCAAGCGCATCGAAGCCGACCCAACCGAGCCGACGCTTTACGTGCAGTTGGCCAGCGTCTTTCGCAAGTATGGCCAGGACGATCGCGCTCGCGCCGCCTTGCAGCAAGGGCTCGGCCCCACCGCCAACGCCTATCAAATCCAGTTGGCCCTCATGGACCTCGACTTAATCCCGTTCCAGAAGAACCTGGAACAG
>DATNBQ010000592.1:0-3333 GCA_035571955.1 Urbifossiella sp.
GAGACCGGCCGCACGTATGAATGCAGCATCCCGCCGCGCGCCGTCCGCGACAGCCAGCAACCAGTGAACGCGTGAAGATTAGCCGCGGGGCGGAGCCCGCGGCGGCGAGCGCGACGGCGAACGCGCTCCTTGCTACAATATCCGAACACCATCTCCGCTTCCGCCACGGCGAGGCCCCATGCAAGCGGTCCAAGACTTCTTCTTCGGCGAGTGGTACTTCTCGATTCCGCTCGTGCTCATGTCGCTCGTTGCCGGTTCGCTCGTGATCTGGCGCATCCTCTTGAACATGTCCGCCGGTACGGACATGGACGATTTCCTGCCGGTGTTCCAGGAAACGCTCCGCAAGCAGGGGATCAAAGGCGCCATCGAGATGTGCAAGGAAGAAAAGGGCCTGATCCCGAGCCGTCTGTATGTCGCCGGCTTGGAAGCCGCGGACAACGGCGCCGCGGCGATGCGGCGCAGCATGGCCAACGAAGTCGAACTCGACATCCAGCCGCGGCTGCACTTCCTGCTGGCGTGGATTCTCGCCATCGCCAAGATCGCCACCATGGTCGGGCTCTTCTTCACGGTCATCTCGATGATCAACACGTTTAACGCGATCGGCGAGCAGACCAAGGCGGGGAACGTGAAAGGGGTGACCGGCGGGGCTGACAAGATCGGCCTGGCCCTGTTCGCCACGGCCCTCGGCCTTTTCACGGCGATTCCGCTCGTGTTTTGCCACGTGATTTTCAAGGACTGGATCACGCGCTTCGACGTGCGGATGAAAGCGGCATCGCAGAAACTGGTGACCCTGGTGACGAACTTCAAGAAGGATCCGAAACTGCTGGAACCGCCGCCAAAGGAAAAGGATGAGGACCGCGGCGACGACCGCGGTCGGAATCGCGAGCGAGGTCGCGATCGGGATGAGGAAGATGACGAACGGGCCGCCCGCTCGCGCGGCGGTTCGCGGCGCGGTTAAGATCAACCATTGCCCAAATTGAGGCTGCTTAGCGGGTTCGTGCTGCTGGTGCTCGGGGCCGCGTTCGCGTCGGTGCCGAGCGACGCCGAGCCGACGGGATTGGCCGGGTCCATGAACTGCCAGGGGTTGTACTGCTGTTGGGTGGTGCCCGCCGCGGCTGCCAACGGCGCGATGAACAGCGAGCGATCGCCGTTCTGAGTGTTGGCCGGCGTAACATCGACGACGATGCCGGTCCTGTTGTTGGGATCGCCCGCCGTGAAGCTGCCGATCAAGTTGTGGTTGAACGCCTGGAAGATGAAGACCGCGGGCGGTTGGTTGACGCCGGAGCCGGCAACGATGTCCTGCCCCGCCCCCTTGAACATGTCCGAGACGGCTAGGCTGCCGACGCCGCCGCGCGACGACGGATTGCCGGCGTAGAAATCCAATAACCCCTTGCTCTGCTTGAAATCGAGGACCGTGACGCGCGGTCCGCCGGAGTCGCCGGCGCCGACGGCCACTTGCGAATACCCGAGGTGCAGGGCGTCGCCGACGGCCACGAACAGGCCGCCGCGGTAATCGTTGGCGAACACCGTCGCCGTGCGGACAATGTTCCCCGTCGCGGAATCGAGCACGAGAATCTCGCCGCTGCCGCCGAAGCCCGGCACGGCCACTACGTCCGGCGTCCCATCGCCAGTCACGTCCCCCTGGGCCACTCGCACTCCGCCCGTAAACGACGGATCGAACACGGTCTTCGTCCAGCGCACCGAGCCGTCGGCATTGAGCACCGTCACGGTCGGCAAACTGCCGGGTGCCGACCCCTGGGCCGTGAACGTTCCCGAGGTCGGCGTCGGCGTCGTGCTGGCGGCGTTCACCGTCAGGGTCACCAGTTGCGTGTCGTAGTTGGCGGCGGTGTCGGTCGCGCTCGTCTCGCGGACGCCGACCTTGAACTGAATTTGCCCCGTGAAACCCGCGGTCGGTGTCACGGTCACCGTGCCGTTGATCTGATCGACTGTCACCGTGGCATTGGTAATCGTGGTGGTTGAGAAGGCCGGATCCTTGACGGCGATGGTCGTGGGATCGCCGCTGATGTCCGTGATGGGAACGTGGAAGGTGACCGGGACGCCGGCCGTCGTTGTCTGATCCGGGATGGGCGTGGTGATGAACGGCGGGCTATCGACGCCGTCGTTCACGCCGGCGACCGCGAAGCTTTGCGTCGTTGGGCCGCTGGCATCGCTCGCCGTAACCGTGATGTTCGCCGTTCCCGAGCCGAAGCTGGAATTCGGCTTCAATTCGATGACGGCATTCGATGTATCGGTAAACGCCGTCGCGCCGGTAATCGTGATCGGGCTCTTGGGAGCGCTCACTTCCCCGTGGCCGTTATCCTGAACCGGCGTCGTGATGATCTTCTGGTACGTGTCGAAACCGTCGGTGAGGATGCCAACGATCGTGAAGCGGAAGTTGAGGTTCTGCGAACGCTGCGCGAGCAAATCCTTCGGATCGGTGATGAAGAACTGCGAGTTGTTGGTGTCGTTGCCGCTATTGGCCATGGCGAGAATGCCGGGGCTGTCGAAGGTGAAGTCCGGATTGAACTCGTCGTTGAAGGCCGGCAAGGGCGAGTTGTCGGACGTGGAGGTGCCGCCTCCCTGGATCATGAAGTTGTTGAGGACGCGCGGGAAGTTCTTGCCGATGAAGAAGCCGGAGTTCACGAGATCGAGGATGCGCTGGGCGGCATCCGGGGCCGAATCGGTGAACAGCCGCACGGTCAGAGAGCCGGTGAAGGGGACGCCGCTGGCGTCGGTGCCGCTGACGGTGAAGCGGACGCTTTGGCCCCCGGACACGACGGAGGCCGCCACGTTCGGATTGTCGGACGCGACCGTGGTGCTGACCGCGCCGTCCGGCGTGCTGGTCACATTGACCGGAATGAAGATCGGCTTATCGTTCGGGATGGTCGGCTGGCTGATCGTGCCGAGCGACACCGAGGGGACCTCGCGGGCCTCCAAGGATTCGAGCCGAAGCAGCCGGGTCGCTTTGTGATTGAGCTTTGCAGAAATGGGCGAACGCGAAAGAAGACGGCGGAGCACCGTGAAGCCTCCTGAATACGGTGAAACGTCGGTGAAGAACTTTACCCGGCGAAACCCCATTATGGAGACGATGCGGCGCGGAGAAAAGATGGGGAGTGCCCGGAAATCGCGGCCATCCGGGCCAAATCGCACAACCAGTAAAAATGGCAAGGTTTATGCAAAGGCACAGGCAGGAATGCCTGTGCCATGAGTTGCCCTCGTTTTCAAGGTGGCACAGGCATTCTTTCCTGTGCGCAAGAGATGCCCCCTTACACCAATTCGGCGATCGGCTTGCCGCCGACGATCATCGGCGTCGGCCGGCCGGTCGGATCCTTG
>DATNBQ010000593.1:0-13962 GCA_035571955.1 Urbifossiella sp.
TCCCGAAGCTGAGCGGTGGGAGATTCTCGGCGCCTTGTACGAATCGCTCCCTCAGCAATCGGGCGTAATGGATGAAGACGATCCCGGGCTGCTTGCGGAGTTGGACCGGCGCCGCCTCGAACATGAGAGCGGCCTCGATCCTGGAATTCCGGCTGAGGAATTCTTTCGCAGTTTGCGCGAGAATCGGACATGAAGCCTGTTGTCGTCCACTCGCTCGCGGCCCGGGAGATTCGTGAGTCAATCGACTATTACAATGGCGTTCGCGATGGAATGGGCGATAAGTTCAGCACGGTTGTGGAGAGGGCCCTGAAAAATATTGGGCGAAGCCCCAAGGCATCCTCGCCTTACCCGGGCGGATATCGAAAGTTCGTCCTGCGTCGTCCGTTTCCTTACTGCATTTTCTACCTCCAGTACGAGGACCGAGTGTGGATCGCGGCCGTATATCACTCCAGCCGCGAGCCCGACGGCTGGAAAAAACGACGGCCCGAATAACACGAGTTCGATGGACGGCGAGTTCCGATCGTTTGAATCCGAAGCAGGAGCTTTGCCATGAGCGAGAAGGCGGAGAAACTGAAGGCGGCGCTGGCGGAGCTATCCCTGGAAGAACGCGAGGACATTCGCATTTACCTCGACTCACTCGGGGACGAAGAACTGACCCAGGAAGAATGGGAACAAGCCTGGAGTGAGGAGATCAACCGCCGCATCGCGGACGATGAAGCGGGGCTCACCAAAATGATTCCCGGCGAAGAAGTCATGCGTCGACTTCGCGAGAAGTATGCATGAAGCCCTATAGCTTCAGGCCCGAAGCCGAGAAGGAATTCATCAATGCGTTGGCTCGGTCACGAAATCCCTTGAAGTTTCATCGGAGAGTGGAGAACGCAATCAACCATATTGCGGCGGGGCGCGTTCAATATCCTCTGCATGGCGCGTCGAAAGCCCGCGAGTGCCTGCTTAGACCGCTGCCTTATTCTTTGATTTACGTCGACCGGGGCAATGACATCCGGATTTATGCTCTGGCCCACCACAAGCGCCGGCCCGGTTACTGGAAGTCCCGATTGAAAAAGAGTCGATCCCACCGAATTCCGCACGAGGCTCATCACGATGCGTTCGTTGCTTGCCGCACTGGCGCTCTGCGTTTCCGCGAACCTCGCGCTCGCGCAGAAAGTCGCCGTCTACCCGCCGGACATCAACCTCGAAACGGCGCGGGATCGGCAATCGTTCGTCGTCCAACTCACCCAGGCCGACGGCATCACCCGCGACATCACCGACCAGGCCAAGATCGCCTTCGCCAACCCGGCGCTCGCGAAGCTCGACAAGTTCACCGTCCTTCCCCTGGCCGACGGAATCACCACGATGACCGTGGCGGCGGCCGGCCAAACCATCGCGGTGCCGGTGAAAGTAACGCAGGCCAAGAGCGACGGGCTGATCTCGTTCAAGCGCGACGTGATGCCGGTCTTCATGCGTTCTGGTTGCAATGTCGGCGGTTGCCACGGCGCCGCCCGCGGCAAGGACGGCTTCCGCCTTTCGCTCTTCGGCTTCGACCCCGACGGCGACCACTACCGCCTCACCCGCGAACTGAACGGCCGCCGCATCAACCTCGCCCTTCCCGCCGAATCGCTCCTCCTCGAAAAAGCTCTGGGCAAGGTGCCGCACACCGGCGGCGCCAAGATCAAAGAAGGCGATGAATACCACCAGGCCATCCTCCGCTGGCTCGAAGCCGATGCCCCACTCGATCCGCCCACCGTGCCGCTGCCCGTCTCCATGGAAGTCTTCCCGCCGTCCGCCGTGCTCGACGGCAAGGGCGACAAGCTACGGATCGTTGTGAGGGCCAAGTACGCCGACGGCACCGACCGCGACGTGACCAGCCTGGCTCTCTTCCTCAGCAACAACGACAACGCCGCCAAGATCGACGGCGACGGCTCGGTCACCGCCGGCGACCGCGGCGAAGCCTTCGTCATGGCGCGCTTCTACACCTTCACGATGGGCGTGCCGTTCATCACGCTTCCCAAGAACCTGCAATTTACCTGGCCGAATCCGCCCGAGAACAACTACGTCGATACCTTCGTCAACGCCAAGCTCAAGAAACTGCGCATCGAACCGTCGGGCCTCTGTTCCGATGAAGTGTTCGTCCGCCGCGTCTTTCTCGACATCGTCGGCGTGCTGCCGTCGCCGGACGAATACGCCCGCTTCATGGTCTCGAAGCTGCCGAACAAGCGCGAACTGCTCGTCGACGAACTCGTCGACCGCAAGGAGTTCGCCGAACTGTGGGTGCTCAAGTGGGCGGAACTGCTGCAAATCCGCTCGTCCAACCAGGTCAGCTATAAAGCGATGCTGCTTTATTACGGCTGGCTGCAAGACAAGATCGCCAGGAACGTGCCGACCGACCAATGGGTCAAGGAACTGCTCGGGGCAAACGGCGGCACCTTCAAGAACCCCGTCACCAATTATTACCAACTCGAGACGGACATCCTCAAAGTCACGGAGAACGTGGCCCAGGTATTCATGGGCATGCGCGTGCAGTGCGCCCAGTGCCACAACCACCCGTTCGATCGCTGGACGATGAACGATTACTACGGGTTCGCGGCGTTCTTCAGCCAGATCGGCCGCAAGGGAACCGACGACCCGCGCGAACTCGTGATCTTCAATTCCGGCGGCGGCGAGGTGAGCCACCCGGTCACCAAGAAAGTGATGAAGCCGAAGTTTCTCGGCGGCGCCGAGCCGGATGTCGTTGGCAAGGATCGCCGAGTCGTGCTCGCCGGCTGGCTCGCGTCCCCGGACAATCCCTACTTCGCCAAGAACCTGTCGAACGTGGTCTGGAACCACTTCTTCGGCCGCGGCATCATCGACGAGCCCGACGACGTCCGCATCAGCAATCCCGCTTCCAACCAGGAGCTTTTGGACGAACTCGGCAAGCGCTTCACCGGCTACAAGTATGACTTCAAGAAGCTGGTCAAGGACATCTGCACTTCGCAGGCGTATCAGCGGAGTACGCAGCCGACCAAGACCAACGAGAGCGACGTGAAGAACTTCGCCCGCGGGCCGATCCGCCGCATCCGCGCCGAGACGATGCTCGACATCCTCACGCAGGTGACGGACACGCGGAACAAGTTCCAGGGCTTGCCGCAAGGGGCGCGGGCGGTGCAGATCGCCGACGGCCAGGTGAGTACGTACTTCCTGACGACGTTCGGCCGGCCGACGCGCGAAACCGTCTGTTCCTGCGAAGTGCGGCTCGAACCGACCTTGTCGCAAAGCCTGCACCTCTTGAATGGGCAGACGGTGGAACCGAAGATCGCACAGGGGAACGCCGTCGGCAAGATGCTCGCGGAGAAGAAGCCGCCGGCCTACATCATCGAGAACCTGTTCGTCCGCTGTTTGAGCCGGCCGCCGACCGACGCCGAGATGAAGAAGCTGACCGCCGCCGTCGCCGCCAATCCCAACAAGCAGCAGGCGCTCGAAGATGTCTTCTGGGCGATCCTGAACTCGCGCGAGTTCATGTTCAACCACTGACAGTTGACTCCCTTTAAGTCGTGTAGTCCGCGTTGAGGCGGACGTAATCGTACGTCAGGTCGCAGGTGTGGAAGGTGCAGCGGCCGGTTCCAAGCGCGAACAGCAAGCGGAATCGCACTTCGCGATTGGCCTTCAGGTAAGCCGATGCCGTGGCCGCGTCGAACGGCAACGGCGTCCCGTCGCGATAGAGCAGCATGTCGCCGATCCATAGCGACAGGTCTTTCTCTTCGAAGTGCACGCCGGAATAACCCGCCGCGGAAACGATCCGCCCCCAGTTGGGGTCGTGGCCGAACACCGCCGTCTTTACCAGGGCGCTCTCGGCAACCGCCTTGGCCACTTGCCGCGCCTCCGCGTCGCTGCGGCATCCTTCCACCTCAATGGTAATCAGATGCTGGGCGCCCTCGGCATCGATCGCGATCTGCCGGGCCAGTTCCATGCACACGCCGCTTACGGCATCATGGAAAGCGGCCAAATCGCGGCCGGCCAGCGGCGGCCCCGAGCCGTTGGCCAGCAACAACACCGTATCGTTGGTGCTGGTGTGTCCCTCGACACTGACGCAGTTGAAGCTCGATTCGCAGGACGCCTTGAGGATGTGGTGCAGGTCGCGTTCGTTCACGGCGGCATCGGTGAGAATGAAGCCGAGCATGGTAGCGAGGTTCGGGCCGATCATCGCCGCGCCTTTGGCGAAGCCCGTGACACTCACCGCACCCGCATCGAGATGTAGCACGCGGCTGGCCACCTTGATCCGGGTATCGGTCGTGAGAATGGCGTGGGCGGCGTCTTTGAAACCCTCGCGCGTGGGAACTGCGGCCCGGGTCGCTTTGGGAATGCCTACCTCGAGGATTGGCATGGGCAGCGGCCGGCCGATCACCCCGGTGGAAGCGACTAGCACCTGTTCGGGTGCAACGTGAAGTTCGCGGGCAACCAGTTCGGCCATGCGCCGGGCGTCGGCGAGGCCTTGCTCGCCGGTGCAGGCATTGGCGTTGCCGGAGCAGACGACGATGGCGCGGGCGTCGCCGCGCGGCAGCCGTTCCCGGCTGATTTGCACGGGCGCCGCACAGACGCGGTTCTGCGTGAACACTCCGGCCGCCCGCGCCGGCGTATCGCTGACAACCACCGCGAGATCGCGGCGATCCGGTTCGCTCCGCAAACCGCTGACGATTCCCGCGAACCGGTAACCGCTGGCGAGATACCATTCGTTCATGTCGAAAATGCTATGAACCCCGGCGGAATCGGCGACCGAGCATACGGCGATGGCCGCGGTTATACTGAAGGAGCGGTACGAAGCCGCGAACAGGAGGGAGCGGCATGTCGGGAGCAGAGAAAACGCCTGTAGGCGCGGCCGGGCTCGATGCCGAGAAGTTGGGCATCGCGCACACCGGCCGCATCTTCGCCAACCTGGCGCCGGCAGCCTTGACGGAACTCGCCGTGATGCGCGGCGAAGCCGTGCTCGCGGACTTCGGCGCCCTCGCTGCCGTCACCGGCACTCGCACCGGCCGCTCCCCCAAGGATAAGTTCACCGTCAAGGAAGGAGCGGCCATCGATCGCGTCGACTGGACGAGCAACCAACCGATGGACCCGGCGGCTTTTTCGCGCATCCGCGACCTGGTGCGGGCCTATTTGCAAAGCCGCGATCTGTTCGTCTTCGACGGGTTCGCCGGCGCCGATCCGCGCTACCGCCTTTCCTTGCGCGTGGTCGCCGAAAAGGCCTGGCATAGCCTGTTCGCGCACTGCCTCTTCCTGCGGCCGAAACCGGAGGAACTGACGGGCTTCGTGCCGGAATGGACCGTGCTGCACGCCGCCGACTTTCACGCTTCGCCGACCCTCGACGGCACTCGCTCCGAAGTCATCGTGGCGATCAGCTTCGAACAGCGCCTGATCGTGGTCGGCGGCACCCACTACGCCGGCGAAATCAAAAAGGCCATCTTCAGCGTGCTCAATTACCTGCTGCCGCAGAAGGGCGTCTTCCCGATGCACTGCTCGGCGAACGTCGGCAGCGGCGGCGACAGTGCGCTCTTCTTCGGCCTCTCCGGCACGGGAAAGACCACGCTCTCCGCCGACCCGGACCGCCGACTCATCGGCGACGACGAGCACGGCTGGAGCGAGGACGGCGTCTTCAATATCGAAGGCGGCTGCTACGCCAAGACGATTCGCCTCTCTGCCGCTGGCGAGCCGCAAATCTGGAACGCCATCCGCTTCGGCTGCGTCCTCGAGAACGTTCCCATCGACCCGATCTCCCGCAAGCCGGATTACAATAGCCAGGCCTTAACGGAGAACACGCGGGCGGCTTACCCCGTCGATTACATTCCGCACTGCGAACTCTCCGGGGTCGGCGGCCACCCGAAGAACGTCTTCTTCCTGACCTGCGATGCATTTGGCGTCCTGCCGCCCCTGGCGAAACTGACCACGGAGCAAGCGCTCGAATACTTTCTGTGCGGCTACACGGCCAAGGTCGCGGGCACGGAGACCGGTGTCAAGGAGCCGACGCCGGAGTTCAGCACCTGCTTCGCGAAGCCGTTCTTGCCGCTGCCGCCCAAACGCTACGCCGCGATGCTGAAGGAGAAACTGGCGCACCACGCCGCACCGGTGTGGCTGGTGAACACGGGCTGGACGGGGGGGCCGTTTGGCGTCGGTCGGCGCATGGAACTGCCGCACACGCGGGCGCTACTCAAGGCTGTGTTCGTGGGCGACCTGAATGGCGTAGCGTTCACGCCAGACCCGGTGTTCGGCCTGGCGGTTCCGGCGCGAAGCCCCGGCGTGCCCGATCGCCTGTTGCAGCCGCGGAACGCCTGGGCCGACAAGGCCGCATATGACCACACTGCCGCCAAACTGGCCGGCATGTTCAAGGACGAAGTCAAGAAGTATGGCTAAGGCTCTTGGTGGCACAGGCATTCTTGCTTGTGCGAGCCTTCTGCACAGGCAAGAATGCCTGTGCCACCAGACGGCCGAAACTCCTACCATCTCATCATGCCTTATCGACAGCTGCTCGCCTACGCGCAACTCCTGCGCTTGCCGAATGTCTTCACGGCCTTCGCCGACATTGCCATGACGGCCTGCGTCGGCATCGCGGTGCTGCCGGAGGTTTCCCGCGAATACCTGCAAACAATGGCGCTGCTCGCGCTCGCTTCCGGATGTCTTTACCTTGCCGGGATGGTCTGGAACGACATCTTCGACCGGGAAGAAGATCGCCGCGATCGGCCGTTTCGACCGCTTCCCTCCGGCCGAGTCACACTTCGAACGGCGGCATTCCTCGGAACCGGGCTCACTTTCGCCGGCGTCGCCCTGGCCTTCCTTGCCAATGCCGCGGTGCTGGGAATCTGCCTGGCATGTGCCGTCCTGCTCTACGATGCGTGGCTCAAGCGAACGCCGCTCGGCCCGATCGCGATGGCCGCCTGCCGTTTTCTGAACGTGCTGCTCGGCTTATCGGCCATTCCCGATGCGGCCCTGAGCGAACCCCTCCGCTTGCACCTGTCCGCGGTAGTGGGCATCTACATCGTCGGGGTGACGTGGTTCGCCCGGACGGAGGCGGCGGCGAGCAATCGCTGGCATCTGCGCGGCGCGGCGCTCGTCATGGCCGCGGCGCTGGTACTGGCCCTGGTGCTGAGGAACCGGCTCGCGGTTAGCGCCGCGCCGGCCGCCTTCCTTTTCCCATATCTGCTGGTCGCATTCGGCTTCTGGATCGGCGTGGCGATCGCGCGGGCGATCCGCCAACCCGGATCGAAGGAGGTGCAGACGGCCGTGAAGCGCTGCGTGCTCGGCCTGGCGGCGCTCGACGCCGTTCTGGCAACCGCGTTCGTCGGCGTTCCGGGCCTGCTCCTGCTGCTGCTGCTGCCGCCGGCGCTCGCCCTCGGCAAATGGGTCTACTCGACGTGAGGCCGGCTTCGCGGCTACACTACCCGCATGTTCGATCTTATCGTGGTCGGCGGCGGAATTGTCGGGCTGGCGACGGCCTACCGCTTTACCCAGCGTTTCCCGGGCCGCCGCGTCGTCGTCCTCGAGAAGGAAGATCGCGTCGCTGCCCACCAGACCGGCCACAACTCCGGCGTCCTTCACTCCGGCATCTACTACAAACCGGGCTCGCTCAAGGCGATCAATTGCCGGGCCGGCAAGAAGGCGATGGAGGCGTTCTGCGCCGAAGAGCACATCGCCCACGAAATCTGCGGCAAGGTGATCGTCGCGGTCACCGATGCGGACCTTCCCGCTCTGCAGCGCATTTACGAACGCGGCGTCGCCAACGAGGTCAACTGCGCACTAATCGATAAGGCACGGCTCGCGCAACTGGAGCCGCATGTTTCGGGCGTCGCGGCCATACACGTTCCCGAGGCCGGCATCGTCGACTATCGACAGGTGTGCGAGAAACTCGCCGAGAAGGTGCGCCGGGCCGGCGGCGAGGTGAAGTTCGGCGCGAAGGTGACAGCGATCCACCATAAGCCCGATGGCATTACGGTGGCGACACGGCTCGGCGAATTCACCGCCAAACAGCTCGTCAACTGCGCCGGCCTGCATTCGGATCGCGTCGCTCGTCTCGGCGGCCAGCACCCCGGCGCCCAAATCATCCCTTTCCGCGGCGAATACTTCGCCCTCAAGCCGGAAGCGTTTCGCCTCTGCCGCAACCTCATCTACCCGACGCCCGATCCGCAGTTCCCGTTCCTCGGGGTCCACTTCACGCGGATGATCGATGGCTCGGTGGAATGCGGTCCGAACGCCGTGCTCGCCTTTGGCCGCGAGGCTTATTCGTTCTTCCGCATGAACCCGCGCGATCTTCTCGAAACGCTGACCTATCGCGGCTTCCTGCGGATGGGCCGCAAACACTGGAAGATGGGCCTCGGCGAGATGTGGCGCTCGCTCAGCAAGAAGGCATTCGTGCGCGCCTTGCAGCGGCTGGTGCCGGAGATTCAAGCGTCCGACCTGGAACCGGCTCCGGCCGGCATTCGCGCCCAGGCCGTCGCCCCGGATGGCGGCCTCGTGGACGATTTCCTGATTCAGGAGAGCGACCGCGTCCTCAATGTATGTAACGCCCCGTCGCCGGCGGCCACCGCGTCGCTGCAAATCGGCGCAACCATCGTCGATCGCCTCGCGCCGCGGTTCATCTCGATTAGCCGCGAGACGCAGCCGAGCGCTTGACTCATCGTCTGGATCGCGTATGATTCGGTCGTTCAGCCACCCACGACCGCAATGGCGGGTGTTTC
This sequence comes from Urbifossiella sp., assembly GCA_035571955.1. Lineage (GTDB taxonomy): Bacteria > Planctomycetota > Planctomycetia > Gemmatales > Gemmataceae > Urbifossiella. The sequence continues at coordinate 8,697 of DATNBQ010000593.1, forward strand.
CTCCGGGATGCATTCCGTAGCGGCGAAATGGGTGGCTGTTGGCATTGATACCCGACGTGGAGGACCCAACATGGCGACCAAGGCGGACTACCTGCAGACGCCGATCGAGCACATCGACATGGTCCGGTTCAACCCGGTGCCGCTCGTCGAGGCCATGGCCAGGACGGCGTTCACGGCCCGCGACCTGGCCCGCGCCGCCGACATCACCCACCGCATGATTGCCGACAAGGATTGCGGCGTGATCCTTTGCCTCGCCGGCTCGCTCGTCAGTGCCGGCTTGAAGAAGGTATTCGCCGACGCGGTTCGCCTGAACATGGTCGACGCCATCGTTTCTACCGGGGCGAACATCGTCGACCAGGATTTCTTCGAAGCGCTCGGCTTCCGGCATTATGTCGGAGAGGAGAAGTTGCGTTCCGGCATGTTCGACGCCGAACTCCGCGATCTGCACATCGACCGCATTTACGACACGCTCATCGACGAGGACGACCTCCGCGTTTGCGACGACGCGACGCGGCAAGTGGCGGACGAGTTGGAGCCGCGGCCGCATTCCTCCCGCAAATTCATCCGCGGCATGGGGGCCTACCTCGATCGCAACGGCTGCAAGACCACTGACAGCATCGTCTACGAGGCCTTCAAGGCCGAGGTGCCGATCTTCTGCCCCGCGTTCTCGGACTGCTCCGCCGGCTTCGGCCTCGTTGCCCATCAGCACGCCAGGGGCGACGGCCCCAAGCTGTCCATCGACAGCGCCAAGGACTTCTACGAACTGACGCAGCTGAAGATCGCCAACCCGACGACGGGGCTCTTCATGGTCGGCGGCGGCGTGCCGAAGAACTTCGCGCAAGACGTGGTGGTCGCGGCGGACGTGCTCGGCCAGGAAGTGCCGATGCACAAGTATGCGGTGCAAGTGACGGTGGCCGATGTCCGCGATGGCGCCCTTTCGGGAAGCACGCTGAAGGAAGCATCCAGCTGGGGGAAGGTCGACCTGGCGTTCGAGCAGATGGTCTACAGCGAGGCGACGCTGGCGGTGCCGCTGTTGTTCGGTTACGCCTATCACAAGGGCGCGTGGAAGGCCCGCACCGGCCGCCAGTGGAACCTGCGTCTGGACCCAGTTGCGGTGTGACGGCCGACCGGATTGAGCTGAGTAGAACGAAAAGCCTTGCCTTCGGTCCCAGGAACTGCCAGACGTTCATGCAGTCGAGACCGTCGCGTGCCACGTCGCGACGATGCTGGTTCGGTAGCTGCACTGGATTCGAAGTGAAGCGGTCGGATCGCTAATCAACCGAGCCGTCGGTTCTAAAGCGAGATTGCCAACGATGACAAGCCAGTAGTTTTGACGTCTGTGTAAGCCCTCACGCCACTCGCGATCGGTGAACGCAATGGCCCCGCGCTTTCGCTTGAGTCCCTTGACCTCGATCGCGATTTCTGGCTTGGCCTTGATTCCAAAATCGTATCCCTGAAAAAGCTCGCGGTGATCGAGAAGTTGGTTCGCTTCAACACCGATGATTTCCCGGCAGTGCTCCTGGAAATAGGTCTCAGCGAAACGACCTGTCCTCAGCCGTTCGACGACGTTCTCTACGTGATCGCGGGGTTTGCTCAGCGGTGCGACGACCTCGCGTAGAATGTCGGTCGCGCCAGTGAGAAGGCCATCGACCATCTTGAGAATTGCCGCGTCGCTGACATCGCAGAGTTCGCCCATGATCCGTTGACGGTTCGATCGCATTGGGCGATTGATCCATCCCCGGCGAGGGTTTCCATGGAATGGGTCGAACTCGTCGCGCAGATTCTTTAGCGAGGCCGGTGCGACTTTGAGAGCTTTTGCCGCCTGAGCATATGCTTCGTTCCAACTCGCGAGACGGCGACTCTTCAGGTATAACCGATCCAGGCGGCTCATCGCATAACCGACGATGATCGCTGAGGTTTCCAGAAGCGTTTTTCGACGCGACGGCATGGAAGGCATTCGTTCGTGTGGATACTCGGTCAAGATAGGCGCGTTTTGGTCATTTGGGAATGCCAAACCGTGCCGGCCAAGCGGGAGAAACTTCGGGAGCGAATCGAGACATTCTTTCGCCTGACGCAAAATGCATCCCAGGCGCGAGCGTGATCGAGGTAACAATCCACGCGAGTTTTTTCGATGATTTGGTTCCTGATCGCCGTTTTCATCATTGGTCTGGCGCTGGCCCTGCAGGCGGGGTTGGTGGCGTTCGCCGGGTACGTCCTGCTCGGCGTCTATCTCATCAGCCGATTTCTCGCGCGCCGCTGGGCCGACGACCTCGCCGCCGAACGGACGTGCGATTCCCACCCCCGCGAGATCGGCGACACCCTCGAAGTGGCCGTCACCCTTCGCAACACCGGCGGTTTGCCGATCCTGTGGGCGCTCGTGGAAGACGTGCTGCCGGAAGGGGCGCTGCGAAAGCCAGCCCGCATCTCGGTCAAAGGGAAGCGCATTCAGGTCGTGAACCTGGGGCCGCGGCAAACAAAACCGATCAAGTACAAGGTGCTCTTCGAACTGCGCGGCTACTATCCCATCGGGCCGTCGATGCTCGAAACCGGCGACGTGTTCGGTCTGCATCGCCGCCATCGGATCGTCGGCGAACCTGTTTACATTATGGTGTATCCGAAGGTGCTGCCGCTGCCGAAGTACGACTTCGCGTCGCAGCGGCCCATCGGCGAAGTAAGGCTGCAGAACCGCCTGTTCGAAGATGTGACCCGCTCGGCCGGCGTTCGCCAGTACCAGATCGGCGACCCTTTGTCGCGCATCCACTGGCGCGCCACCGCCCGGACGGGGCTCTTACATTCGCGCATCTTCGAACCGACGAGCCTCGCCGGGGCCACGCTGCTCGTCGATTTCCACACGGCGGGGTATCATTCGCGCGGCGAACCGCATCGCTCGGAACTTGCCATCACCGCCGCTTCCAGCATCGCTTATGCGATCTCCTCGCTCAACCAGCAACTCGGGCTGGCGAGCAACGGCCGCGATGCCGCCGACCGCATCCGCGAGGAAGCGCTGGAAAAGCAATCGGGCCGCGAGTTCGAAAGCCGCGATGCTGCCCGCTCCGGATACGATCTTCTGGAGGAATCCGACCGCATTCGCCCGGTGGTAGTCGAGACGCGGCGCGGCGTCGATCAATTCCTGAAGATTCGCGAGGCCCTGGCCCGGCTCGAACTGTCCGATGGGCTCACATTCGCGCAACTGGTTCTGGAGATGGCGGCGCGGATGCCGCGCGACGCGACCCTGATCGCTATCTTGCCGCGCGTGCCAGTCGAAACGGCCGTGGCTTTGGGAATGCTGCGGCGGCAGGGCTTCGCCATCACGGCGATCCTGATCGGCGTCGACGAATCGTCGAAGATTGAGGCCCACGGCCGCCTGCTCGTGGAAACCGTCCGCGACATTCGCTATGTGAACACCGAACTGGAACTGATGAATCTTGGCGGCAACACCGCGGCTCCCGGCCCCGCCGCCTATGCCATCGACATGCCGCTCGCGTGACAAGAAAACCGGAACTCGAGATGCCGTTTCGCGCCGTACTTTTCGATTTCGATGGAACGCTTGCCGATAGCTTCGGGGCCATCGCCGCCAGCACCAACTACGTTCGGGAATCGTATGGCTTGCCGCCGCTTCCGGAAGCAGCGGTTCGCCGCGCCGTGGGTTATGGCATCAACCATCTTTTGAGCGAACTGGTTCCCGGAAAACCGCTGGCCGAGGCGGTCGCACGTTATCGCGAGCACCATCCCACAGTGCTGGTGAGCGGTACGCATCTTTCGCCCGGCGTCGCGGAGACCGTGGCCGAGTTGCACCAGCGCGGCTACCGTCTCGGCGTGTGCAGCAATAAGCAGGTGCAATACACGAAGCAACTGGTGGAAGCCTTCGGCCTGAGCGCGGCGATGCCGCTCGTGCTCGGTCCCGAGGACGTGAACGGCCGGGCCAAGCCGGACCCGGCCATGCTTCTCGAAGCCATGACCCGACTTGCGGTGAAAGCGGAGGAAGCCGCTTACGTGGGTGACATGGCCATCGATGTGCGGACCGGTCGGGCAGCCGGCGTAACGACGTGGTTAGTTGCCGGCGGCGCGGCAGGCGAAGAGCCTGCGGCCGCTGCGGGGCCCGATCGCATCCTCAGCAACTTCCCCGAGCTGTTGACGCTGTTATGAACTCCGGTCGCTGACTTGACTCTCCCGGCTCGCCAGGTGCTCCCGGCTCGGTGTTTACGCCGAGCCGGCGATGATAATCAGCGGCCGCTTGGCGTCGTCTGGCTCCGCCCGGCGGATCAAATCGCGGACCATCCACGGCACGTTCCCTTCCCCGAACAGCAAGAAGCCCAGCGTTCCGGACACCGGGCTTTCATCCGTCCAGCCGAAGTGGATTTCCGGCGGGCGGCCGACCTTCGCCATCTCCAGCGCCACAGCGGCCAAGGTATGCGAGATCGACGCTGCCCCGGTGATGCGCATGATGAACCGCCCTTCCTCTTCCTCGATCTTCAGCACCGGTTCGTTCATGAACTCGCTGGCGTCGGCCAGCACCACTTCCACGAACACAATCATCAGGTCGCGAGGGATGCGGTGCTCGCGGCGGATTTGCTGCTCCTTGCTCGCGAGGGTGCGGCGGCCCGGCCGGTGCGGCACCAGGATCGTCAGTTCCAAGTGGCGGATCGTGTCCCACATGAAGCGCGATTCGGCGTCGGCGATCTGGAAGCCGGCGAAGCGCAGTTCCCGGCTGCGGGCGATCCGCGACGCCAGCGACGTGACGATGATCGTGGCGATGAAGAACGCGGCGATCTTGATGCCATCCGGCTTCTCGATCACGTTGGCCACAGTCGTGTAAGCGAACACCACGGTGATGAAGGCGAAGCCCCAGGCGAAGCGAAAGATGCGCCGCCGACCGGCCCGCCGGTGCCACAGGTCGATTACCGAGGCGACTCCGGCGCTCGTCATGAGCACGAGTACACCCGTGGCGTAGGCCGCGCTTTGGGCATCCACGCTCGCCTTGAAAATGTACGTCACGCCGAGATTGATGACGGTGAACAGCAGCACCAGCGGCCGCGTCGCGCGGGACCATTCCGGGGCCATGCCGTAACGCGGCAGATACTGCGGAACTAAGTTCAACAACCCCGCCATCGCGCTGGCCCCGGCGAACCACAGAATCACGACCGTGCTCAGGTCGTACACCGTGCCGAACTTCTCGCCGAAGAACGGCAGCAGTTTCCCTTCGGGGTTCTGGGCGTGGGCGATGTAGGCGAGGGCCCGGTCGTGGGCCTTCAAATCCTTATCCGTG
>DATNBQ010000594.1:0-9797 GCA_035571955.1 Urbifossiella sp.
GGGGAATGGAGGGGCGAGATTGGGAAGGCGAGGTGGCGCGATTGTTGGCGAGTCAAAGCGACGATGGCCGAGGCCGTTGGATGCACTCCGCGTACCGATCCGCGAACCGGTTTAAAGTACAAAGGCAACTAACTAACTAACCGCAGAAGCACAGACACAGAGAAGAATCGAGCATCGAAGATCACAGCAAAAACACTGATAACCAGGATGAAAACTGCGAATTCAGGCTTGTTCTTGCTTTTATCCATGCTCTCAGTGCCATCCGTGACATTGAGGTTTTTCGCTCTGCTCTGTGTCTCTGATTCTTCTTTGGTTGGTTTTTGACAATTGCGTTAGCGAGTTCACAGCGAGGCGAATTCAGGCCGAGCAAAAAAGGGCGCCGGCACGATGTGAGGTTCCTTGCCCAGAATCCAAAGCGGTGCTTCGCAAGCCTGCGGCTCTACTTCTTGAATCGCGGCCGATTCATCGCTTGCGTTGGCTCGGGCTTGCGATAATTGTTCGCGCCAACCCGCGTTCTGCGGCCGCCTTACTCTGGAGCGCGATGATTCCGGTTCCCGAAGGCGGCGCGAAGGTCGCCTTCGTTCCGGCCGATTTGAACAAGAATCTGGACTGCAAGGGGAAGGGACAGCCGACGGCGGTCGGATTCAAACCGATCCTTCCGCCGAAGTAAACTGCGGAGAGTCGCACGCTCGGCTCTGCCTCGCGGCTAAAACCGCGGGGCGGAATCACTTCTTCGCGAACAGCGCGTCGATCTCGGCGTCCGCCAGTCTCTCCTTGCCGTCGTTGAGATCGAGCACCAGGGCCATGCCGCTCGGAGCGACCCAGACCACATGGTTCCCCAGGCGGAACACATCCTTCATGCCGGCGTGCTTCTCGAGAATCTGAAAATAGGCGTCGCTCTGTGCTTTCACGACAACGGTTTTCGTGTCGGCCTTGAAGCCGTCGTCGATCCAGACGCCGCCGACTTCGAGCACTTGTCGGCCATTCACCCGGCGATTCGCCGTCATGGTCAGGCGTTCCTGGTTGCGGAGAGCGCAAGAATTCTCGGCGAGGTCGACGCCGAGCTTGCCGGTCTGATAACCGGTGCGGCCACCCTTGAACGCGGCGTTGGCGTCGTCGTGGGTCCGCTTCTTATCGCGATACGTTTGCAGTTCCTTGGCAAGCACGACACGCTTCACGGCATCTTTTTCGTCAGCGAGCCGGCCCTCGGCTCCCTTGATTTCCCGTTCGTACATCAGGCCGCGATTGCTGGCGAGCGCCCCGGCATCGCCCTTGGCCTGCTCGCGGGCAAAGGCGTCCACGGGAATCGGTTTGCCACCCGCTCCACCGAATCCGCCAGTCGGCGCGAGCCCCGGCGGAGCGAGACCGAAGATCGGGCCTCCCGGAACCGACGGGCCGGGCCGCGGTCGGCCGATCGGCGGACGGTACGACGGAATCACCGGCATCGGGCCGTCTGGAACCACCAGGAAGCTCGTGTAGGGCGTCGCGATCCCATAGCGCTTCGCCAGCGCCGTCAGCTCGTCGATCAGTTCCTTCCTTTCGCCGTTGGCGCGAATCTGGTCCAGTAGGAAGCCGACCTTGCGCCGCGCCCACAGCGGTTCGACGAAGTCTTTGCCCGCGTCGGATTCGGTGCGCGCCGGGAAGTTCAAGTCGTAAACGAACTCTTTCCTTTCGCCGCCAACCATGCCGGTGAGGCGCAGGGCGGTGTGGCCGGAACCGGAGTAACGGGCGATCACCACCAGTTGCGTGCCCTGGAACAGGTCCGGCAGCTTCGGCGGATACATCTCGTGCATGTTCACCGCGTCGCCGGTGGCGAGGCGCAGGTCGGTCATCACCGGATTGCTGATCTTGCCGTACAGGCTGGCAACCTTCGTCTCGATGTCCTCGGCGGGGCGAACGTAGGTACTGACGGCGCGGGTGGCGTCCGCGAGTTGATCGAGCATGGCGGCATTCACGTCGTCGCCGACCCCCAAAGTGAAGATGCGGGTGTTGCCCGAGTTCTTGGCGACGACGTTCTTGACAATCTTGTCCGGGTTGGTTTCGTCCACAGTGGCCTGGCCGTCGGTGAAGAAGACAACGGTAAAGGGGCCGGCCGGGTCGTTGGGGCGCATCTGCAGCGCTTCGTCGAGGGCGGGCCAGATGGCGGTGCCGCCGCTCGTGCGCAGATCGTCCACCCACGTGTTGGCGCGTTCGAGGTAATCCTTGTTCGCGGCCACGAGGCCGTCGCGGAAGCGCGTAACGCTCGTCGAGAACTTGACGATCCCGAAGCGGTCCTTCTCGTCCAGCTGGGCGAGGCAGAACCTGAGGGCCTTTTTCGCCTGCCGCATTTTCTCGACGGACATGCTGCTGGAGGTATCGAGGACGAGCACGAGATCGCGCGGCATCCGCACCTTGGCCGCTTCGACTTGCGGCGACACGAGCAGCATCGCGTAGCCGTCCTCGCTGGCGATCGGTTTGTAAAGAAGCGGCGTGAGGCCGATGTCGCCGGCCCCGGTGCCGTAGAACAGCTGGAAATCCTTGTCGAGCATCGCCTGCGTGCGGGAGAACTCGATTGTCGCCTCGCGGTCGTTCTTGCGAACGACCGTGATGGCGTGTGTCGGGCTGTAGGGGTTCTGAATTGGCGTCTGCGATTTCAGCGAAATGCGAACGGAGAATTCTTCGAGGGTGTGGGTGCTTTTACCGTCGGTTTTCAGTGGATAGACGTATTCGACGACGCCGGCATCTTTGTGGGCGATCGACTTGAAGCTGAGTTTAACCTTTTGATCCTTGTGAGGCGGGATGGGGAAGACGCGGAGCCGCATGAGGTCGTTGCCGAGGTATTCGAGGAGGCCAGGATCCTGGGTGCGGCGAACGATGTCCGTGTAAACCTGGCGGGCTTTCTTGGCATCAAGCAGTTCGCCGCTGGTCTCCTTGCCGTCCACCCACATGGTGAATTTGTCGACGCTGGCGCCGCGCGGCACCGGGAACAGGAACGTTGCTTCGAGGTTGCGGCTGGTGTGGTTGCGGAACGATTGCTCGACGGTCGTGATCGCGACCTGGTCTTCGATGGCGACGTTCACCTTGTGATTGACCAGGGCGAGCGGCGGCAACGTCTTGTCTTCGGGGATGAGCAGCCCGGCCGCAGGGGCGGAGCCTGGCACGACGGCGAGCAGTGCGAGAAATGGAAGGACCCAGCGCATGGCTTGCCTCCAGTTGGTGGGAGTTATCGCGACGACACGATTGTATAACGCGCGATGAGCCAATTACGATGGTGCTTGACAGGGCTTGTTACCGGGATGTTACTGGGCCGCTCCGCTGGACGATCTCTCGCAACGGGGCCTTTTGGATGAAACGCTGGAGGCATGGACAGGCGAGTTCGGCCGCACGCTGCCGGACCAGCTGCGCGTGCCGGTCGTGTTGTGGCGAGAGGGTGGGTTGAATGGCTCGGCGTTCGTGAGATTACACGTACGGCCGACCAATGGAACCCCAGGGCTTTCTATTTGTGATCCCATTCTCACTGTTGCGCTTGATCACGGCGCCGTGGTCGTCGGAAAGGATCAGCACTGCGAAGCGCTGGATTGCCTGGCGCTCCGGCGTGTTCACCGAGGCATAATCGAACCGCCCGCGCAGGTCCGTGTAGCCGTCCTTGTGGAACTTCACCGAACCGTCCGCCAGCTTCGCGTACACCTTCACGTAGACCTTCGTCATCGCCGGCTCCGATTGAAGTAGCCTGCGGCGAAAAACATGCGGTTGTCGCATTCGGTCGACCGGGCCACTAAAGAAGAGGACAAAACCTCGACCTTGTTCCGGAGATTGGCCGATCGTTGCACAGGGTGAAGGATTGCATCGACACTTGGACCCATCCTGCGAGACAACAAGCACAAGAATCGCCGGGCATCGGACTGGAACCCGGCCGGTAATCCTCAACTGATAAGCATCGGTTGGCACTCAAGATTCTTGGGCGACTCTATTCGGATCGCCGACAAGATTTCCTCGGCAAGCTTCTGGACATGCGGTTCGGCCACCATGGTGTGGTGCTTCCCCGGCACGAGCCGGACATTGACCTGGTCGGCCACGCGCCCCCATCCACGATCGACGGGTTTGGAAAGGGCGTCGAACGATTCCCCTGGACGCAGGAGCGTGATCCGGCCCGGGTAAGGAGCAAGGGCGTAGGCGAATGCCAGTTGAACGTGGGCGTGGAACAACTGCTTCAATTCATCCAGTACCAACTGCACCAAAAGCGGCGACGAGTCGTCATCGACGAGGCCGACTTTCCGCACGTGCTCCCACAGGAACGGAAGCTGGTCGTCGGGCGCCAGTCCGGCCAGTTCCCGCAAGGTCATTTCGAGCCCGAATTCCCGCCCGGATAGATCGATCCCTTCGAGATAATCTGAGTTCGCCGGACCGAACGGAAGGGTGCTGTCGAGCAGAATCAGGTGTTCGACCTCCTCGCCCGCGGCCATCACCTGGCGGGCGGTCTCCAGGGCGATGATTCCGCCGATCGACCACCCGCCGATGAAGTACGGCCCCGAGGGGCAGACGGTGCGGATTGCCTCCGCATATTCGGCGGCCATTTCTTCCAGGCTGGATGGCACAGCCTCGCCGCCGTATACCCCGCGGGCGCGAATCGCATACACGGGTTGGTCCGGACCGAGACGGCGTGCCAGGGCTCCATAACAAATCACGATTCCGCCGGGCGGGTGAATCAGGAACAAGGGCGCCTCGCCGCCGCGTTCCTGGAGGGGAATTACCAACCCCGTCTGATTGTGCGGAAGGTTCCCGCCGGCTCCGTACTTCGCGGCAATGTTGCAGATCAATGACTCGGCGCCGAAGACGCGGATGACGGCCGCGGCGTGCGTCTCCCCGAGATGCCGGGCGAATGCCGCAATCGTGGGGGAATCGAACAGGGCGGAGAGATGCACCTCGCGGCCGAGCGTTTCGCGCACCCGGCCCACGATCTGAACGGCGTGCAGCGAAGTTCCTCCGATATCGAAGAAGTGATCGTCGCGGTCGAGGTGGCCGGCGCCCAGTTGCTCGCGCCACAGCCCGACCAGGTACTCTTCCAGAGGAGTAAGGTTTCCATCCGGCGTTGATACGGACGACGACTGGGCCGGTTCAAGCTCCGACAGTGCGAGCACATCGACCTTGCCCGAGGGTGTCCGTGGGAGATCGGCGAGGAGCATCACGGCGCTTGGGACCATGTAGCGCGGCAGCTTTGAGCCGAGCCGGTTGCGCAGCTCCTCGGACGTGATTCTTTCACTGCCCGGGCTGAGCGCGACGTGCGCGATGAGCCGATCCTCGTCTCCTTGCTTTTGGATCGTTGCCACCGCTTCGCGCACGCCCGGTTCCCTCGCGAGGGTCGCTTCAATTTCCCCCAGTTCGATTCGGTAGCCGCGCAGCTTGACCTGCCGATCCAGTCGGCCAAGGAATTCGAGCGTTCCGTCGCTCCGCCAGCGGCAGCGGTCGCCGGTCCGGAAGAGGCGTGAGGTACGGTCGAATGGATCGGGAACGAATCGTGCGCCCGTCAGGTTCGGATCGTTCAGGTATCCGCGTGCCAGCCCCGCCCCTCCGAGATAGAGTTCGCCCGGGATTCCGACCGGTACCGGCTGTTGCGCGGCATCGAGGACGTACGACCGGGCGTTGGCGATCGGTCGGCCGATGGGAATCGAACCACCAAACGGCGGCTCGGACCCCGCGTTGTTCGAGCACCGATAACTCGTCGCCTCGACCGCCGCTTCTGTCGGGCCATAGACATTCACGAGTTCGGCGTCGCTGACCTCGCGCAGTCGGTCGGCCAACTCGACCGGCATCGGCTCGCCGCCACAGACGAACCGCCGCACGCTCCGGCCCGCGTCCGCAAAATCAGGCGAATCGAGCAAGAGTCCCAGAACACCCGGCAGGCACTGTACGATCGTCACTTCGTCCCAAGCCACGCGCTTCAGGAACTGGACCGGATCGAGTTCTTCGCCCGGCTGCGCCAGCACCAACTGGCCGCCGGTGGCGAGTGTGGGAAGCAGCGCCGTCAGCGAGGCGTCGAAAAAGGCCGGGAGCGACATCAGCGTGCGGTCGTCGGATCCCTGCGGCAACTCTCGGAGGCGCCACGCAATCGTGTTGGCGATGGCCCCGTGTTCGACCATCACGCCTTTCGGTGCCCCGCTCGAACCCGAAGTGAAGATCACATAGGCGAGATCGGTCGGGCAAACGCTTCGCGATTCGGATTGTGCGTCGGTCGTCTGGTCTGCTCCGAAATCGCCGGTATCGATGCACACGGCCCGGATGTCGTGGCGAGGAAGCCTGCGACAGACTCGACCTTGCGACAGAATGAGCGGCATCGACTTTTGGTAGGCGTGCATCTCGCGAAAGATCGCGTTCAAGCGTTCCCGCGGTGCGTCGGGGTCGAGCGGCACGTAAGCCGCTCCGGCCTTCAAGGCGCCGAGTGCCGCGGCCACGAGTTCGGGGGAACGCTCCATGCAGACTCCCACCAACTGCCGGCCCACTCCCTGGCGGCGCAGGCCGCGAGCGATCCGATCCGACCAGGCGGCGAGCTCCGCATAACTCACGACGCGGCTGTTGCAGCGGATTGCCGCGGCGTCGGGAGTTGCCTGCGCCTGGACCTCGAATAGCTCGATGACGTTCGCGTTGGGCACCGCCAGAGCGTTCGTTCCGCTCCAGCGCCGAAGGACATTCTCGCGCTCCTCGGCCGCGAACCAGGACAGCCGGGAAATACTCGAGTCCGGATCCGCAACTGCTGCGGACAAGAGCGTTTGATATCGGCCGGCGGTGTCTGCCACACTCCTCGGTTCAAAGAGATTGGAGTTGTAGACGAGCATCCCTTCGATTACACCGTCCACTTCTTCCAGGATCAGTTCCAGGTCGGCCTGACAGGAGCGGCGGTCCAGCGAGAATGGCTCAATTCGCAAATCGCCGACCTCGAGGCGGGAGTCTGAATGCGGGAGAAAGAAGCAACTCGCGCCCGCACCGGTGGAGCGTTGAGCCTTTTGAAGCACGAACATGACTTGGACGAGCGGTGTCCGGCTTGAGTCGCGGGGCGGGTGGAGTCGCTCCACGAGAAGTGGAAAGGGATAGTCCTGATGTTCGAATGCGCCGAGGACCGTCGCGCTCACTCGGCCAATCAGATCCCGCACCGATGGGTCGCCGGTCAGGTTCGCACGAAGCGGCAAGAAGTTTATGAAGCAGCCGACCACGTCTTCGAATTCGCGCCGGCTCCGGCCGGCAAACGGCGAACCCACGAGGAACTCGTCGCGGCCCGTGTAGCGCCCCAACAGCATCTGGAAGCCGGCCAGCAGAACCGTGAAGAGCGTGGTTCCTTCGGCCGCGGCGAGCAACTTCAACCGGCTCGTGAGAGCTGCATCGAGGCGGCATGGAACGCTGCCGCCGCGATAACTGAACCGAGGTGGCCGCGGTCTGTCGCTCGGTATTTCCAGGACGGGCGAGACGCCCTCGAGTTCGTCCTCCCACCACTGCGCGAGTTCCGCGCCGGCCGGGCTGTTCACGAGCGCGTTCTGCCAGCGGACGAATTCCCAGTAGCCTGCTGTCCGTCGGCTCCGAGGCAGATCGCATCGACCGCTTTCACCGAGCAGAATGATGAGCGACCAGAAATCGCCGATAATGTGATGCGCGGTCAGAAGCAGAACGTGATCGTCGGGCGCCCGCCGGCAAAGGAGAATCCGCAAGAGCGGACCGTGCCCGAGGTTGAACGGCCGCTCGGTTCCCGCGATGAGGCACGCGCGAAGTTCCGCGGCCGACCATCCGGCCGCGTCGAACACTTCGAGGGCGACTTCGGCTTGACTGTGGACGCGCTGCACGAGTTCGCCGTTTTGCTCCTCGAACGTCGTCCGCAGGCTCGGGTGCCGATCTACCAGCCCTTGCAACTCGCGCCGATACGCCTCCACGTCGAGCCGCGATCGGATTCGCGAACAGAAGGAAAGCGTGAGCGAGGGCGACGCGTCATCCATCTGGTGAAGGAACCAGAGCCCGCGCTGGCCGTGGGAAAGCGGAAATAGGTCCGGTTCTGGCGCATCGGCCGCGAGCATCAAATCGCCCGCTCTCCTTCCCGGACGGGATGCATCGTCGAGTCGGCCTAACAAGAGCGCACTGAGGTCGGACAGGCCGGGGCTGCGCATCAATTCGACGGCCGGGAGCGACACCGTAAGTTCGGCCGCGATCCAGTTCAGCAGTTCCACGGTCATGAGCGAATCGATGCCGAGTTGAAGCAGTGGCGTCTCGGCATCGAGCAGAACAGGCTGGGTGCCGAGTACGCGAGCGAACTTGTCGCGGAGGCCGGTTTCGAGGACCGTGGCGCGCATCTCGGGGGGCGCCGCCAGCACCGCGGCAAGAGTCGGCGGGTCTCCCGAATGTGCCGCGGCGTTGGCCGGACCGTTGGTATGAAGCAGTTCGGCGAAGCGGGGCGACACCCGCCCGGTCACGCCCAATCCTCGCCACCGCGACCAATCGATGCGCATCACGCTCACTTGCACGGCGCGCCTGCGGATCATCCGCCCGAGGAGGGTGAGCGCGTACTGGACGGGGATGCTCAGCACGCCTTGCCGTTCCAGGCGTTCGCCGAGTTCCTGGCGCCGGGCGAGGTAGCCGACGTCGCCGATTTGTCCCCAGTTAATGGCGAGGCCGGGAAGACCCCGTGCCCGCCGGTAACTCGCCAGCGCATCGAGAAAAGCGTTCGCCGCCGCGTAGTTGGCTTGGCCCGCGTGGCCAAAAACGCTGGAAAGCGATGAGAACATGACGAAGAAATCGAGGTCGCGATCGGCGGTTTGTTCGTGGAGGTTCCACGCGCCCGGCAACTTCGGGGCGAGAACGCGTTCCATCCGCTCGCGGTCCAGATTCTGGAGAAGGCAATCCTCCAGGACCATCGCCGCATGGATAACTCCGCGGAGCGGCGGCAATGTCCGGTCGATGGTTGCTAACACCCGCCGCAGGTCATCCGGCGCCGCAATGTCGGCCGCGACTGCGAGAACCCGCGCGCCGGCGGCTTCCAACTCGGCGACCTGGCCTTTGACCTCGTCCGAGTGCGGCCCGCGACGGCCGACGAGAACCAGATGGGCGGCCCCGAGTTCGATCATCCACCGGGCCGTGGCCAGGCCGAACCCACCCAGCCCGCCGGCAATCAAGTAAGTCGCATCGTTCCGGAAGACGGGCGAAGAATTGCCGGGGTCGATCGCCGCGGGCCGCTCGGCCATCGACAGGACGATTTTCCCGATATGCTTGCCGGACTGCATGTGGCGAAACGCGGCGTCAACCTCGGCGATCGGAAAAGTCCGCACGGGCAGCGGCGCAATCCGGCCCTCGTCCAGGTCGCATGCCAGTTGCCCGAGCAGCGCCGCAAGGGTGCCGGGCCGCTCGCGCATGACTCGGTCGAGATCGATAGCGAAGTACGAGAGATTCTTGCGGAACGGCCGCAGTCCGACCTTGGTGTTCGCGTAAATGTCGCGTTTGCCGATCTCCAGGAAACGGCCATATTCGGCCAGGCAATCGAGGCCGCGCGCGATCGCCTCGCCGGGCAGCGAGTTCAGGATCGCATCGACGCCCCGCCCCGCGGTGAGTTCCAGCACGCGCTCGGCGAATGCCGTCGTCCGTGAATCCATGACGTTGGGAATGCCCATTTCGGCGAGGAATTCTCGCTTCTGCGGCGTGCCGGCCGTGGCGAAGATTTCGGCGCCGGCGCGGCGTGCGAGTTGAATGGCCGCGAGCCCGACGCCGCCGGAAGCGGAATGAATCAGCACCCGTTCACCCGATTCAAGATGACCCAGCGAATCGAGAGCGT
Source organism: Urbifossiella sp. (assembly GCA_035571955.1). GTDB lineage: Bacteria > Planctomycetota > Planctomycetia > Gemmatales > Gemmataceae > Urbifossiella. The sequence continues at coordinate 9,779 of DATNBQ010000594.1, forward strand.
AGGCCGCGGTGAGGAAGGC
>DATNBQ010000595.1:0-19155 GCA_035571955.1 Urbifossiella sp.
ATTTCCTTCGCAAGCTGAAGGCACTCGCCGAACCGCAAAGCCCGTGGGTCTTGACTTATCTCCGCGGGCGGGCGGCGATCTTCACGCGGCAAGATTCCGGGCTTCCCCCGGTGGATCTGCCGGCGCGGGCATTTGGAGCAAAGGCGGATCGCGCGCCGGAGTCGGCCCCGCCCGAGGCCATCGCTCCGCCGCGCTGGTACGATCCATTCGTGCTGCCGCGGCCGCCGCGTTCACTCGATCGCGACGAGGCGGTCACGTACCAGCTGTACGAAGGGGCGACGAACATCGCCGGCGTGGAGATGGGTGTGAAGCGGTTCCTCGCGGCGGTCGCGGCGTCCATGGCCGCTTCGCCGCAACCCATCGATCCGCGGTTGGCAATCCTGGCGGCGGCGGGCGATGCCGAATCCGTGCGGGCGATCTACCGCTTCGCCGGCTTCTCCGTCCTTACCGGCATCTCTGCGGATCGCTACTTGTCCGTGCGGGCCGCGCGGCGCGGCGTGGCCGCGGCGCCGCGCTCGGCCGACGCGTACGAAGTCCTCGGCGAATCCTACCTCCGCTTGCTCTACGATCCGCTCGAAGCGTCGTGGGGCCGCATGCTTCCCGCGACTCGGCGGCTTCGACTGGTGCAAGCGGCCGAGGCGTTCCATCGCGCCACCGTGCTCGAGCCGAACCTGCCCGGGCCGCATCGCGGGCTGGCCAGCATCTATTTCGAACAAGGCTTTCTCGACCTGGCGGCCGACGAGTTGCGGGCCTTCGAACGCCTCTCCGGTTCGAACGAGATGGAACAAGTTCTCGCTCAATTGACTAAGGATGTGGCCGCGAGCCGGCAATCGGTGGAAGCAAATTCGGTAAATCTGTCGGTGCTCGATCGGGCGCGGCTGGCGGCCCGCAACGGCCTCGCCGGTCAGGCCTTGAACGCCCTTTTGCAATCGGACGTGGCCGCATTCGGGGCGACCGGAATGGCGATGGAACTGGATTTACTGTTGGGGGTCGGGCGGGCCGCGGAGGCCGGCGAATGGCTAGCCGAAGAGCACCGGGCGACGCTCGGCGCCTCCGGGTACGACTGGCTGCGGGTGCAAGCGGCCGCCGGCGAAGGGAACTATGCCGCGGCGGCGGCGATCCTCGCCGCGCAAGCCGCACCGCCCGTTGAACAAGCGCAAGACATGACCGTCGAGCAAATGTGGGAAGCATTGAAGCCGTTCCGCAAGGGGCTCGCCGAGCAACCAACCTACATGGAAAAGGGCGTGGTCGCGATTCGCTCCGTGGCCGGCGGGCTCGCTTCGTATGGCCGGCAACTCAGCGCCGAGCGGAACACCCGAACCGAGAACCTGCTGCTCCTGGCCCTTCTGGCCCTGGAACAAGGCAACATGCCTTCTTGCTCCCGGCATCTGGAAAGCATCAGCGGAGTGTGGAAGAATATCGACGAGCGCGGCGACGAATACCCGTCGGCCGCGCGAACCATCGCCCGTCAAATGGCCTGCCTGCTTCGCCGATGACGCCTCCCTCCGAGTCCCGGGCCTTTCCGCAGATCGCGCTCGCCGCCGCGGCCCTGGTGGGAATCGGCCTGCTCGGTTTCTTCTGGTGGCGATCCCAACCCGGCGAAGTTCCCGTCGCGCGCACCGATTCCGACGATCCACGGCTCGCTTACACCGGACCCTTCCTTAACGTTCATCCCGACGTTCAGGAGGTCGGTTCGGCGGTCTGCGCCCGCTGCCACGAGAAGATCGCCCACGCGTACGACCACCATCCGATGGGCCAATCCAGCTTCCCGGTCGCCGACCGGGCGATCGGCAACCTGGCGGATGGCGGCCGCGCCGACTTCGACGCCCTCGGTTCTCACTTTCGGATCGATCGCGCAGGCAAGCGGCTGACTGCGACGGAAGCGCGGGTTGGAGCGAACGGCCAACCAATTTACGAAACGACGACCGATATCGCCGTCGCGATCGGCTCCGGAGCGAAGGGGCAATCGTTCTTGACGCTCCAGGATGGCTTTGTGTCGCAGTCGCCGGTGAGTTGGTTCGCACAGAAGCATTTGTGGGATGTGTCGCCGGGGTTTCCGCCGCAGCTTCATGCGGGCCGGCCGATCGAGGCCGCGTGCCTTTTTTGCCACGTGAACCGAGTGGCGGCGGCGCCGGGCACCATGAACCGCTTCGAGGAACCAGTGTTCCGCGGCGGCTTTGCGATAGGTTGCGAGCGCTGCCACGGGCCAGGGGGCGAGCACGTGCGCCGCCACGAATCTGGGACGGCGCCGCCCGGCATCGATTACTCGATCGTCAACCCGGCGCGGCTCGAACCCGCCCTTCGCGAAGCCGTCTGCCAGCAGTGCCACCTTTCCGGCGAGACGCGCGTGCTCCGCGCCGGCCGTCAGTTCGCCGACTTCCGCCCCGGCCTTCCCCTGGAAAGCGTCATACGCGTGCTGGTCCGCGACCATCGCGGCGAGAATCGCAAGGCCGTCAATCACGTCGAGCAGATGATGGCGAGCAAGTGCTACTCGGGCAGTCAGGGCGCCCTGGGGTGCATCACGTGCCACGACCCGCACGAGAAGAAGCCACTCGTTGAACGAGTGGAACATTACCGCGCGGCCTGTTTGAAGTGCCACGATTGCTCGACGCCGCTGGAAGCGCGGACAGCCGGCGGCACAGCGAACAAGTGCGTCGCATGCCATATGCCGCGGTTCACCGCCGGCGACATCGTGCACTCGGCGTCCACCGATCACCGGATTATGCTGAGGATCGACAAGAGTCCGGGGAAGTCGCCGCGCTTGCAGAAATCGCTGCCGCTCGTCTTCTTTCCAGCGCGTCCGCCGGACTGGCAATCCCAGGCTGAGGCGCGCGACTTCGCCATCGGCTTAGTCCACCTGGCCTTGCAGGGGCGCGTATCGCGGAGCCAGGCGGCCAGGGATGCGCTGCCGCTCTTGGAGCGAGCGATTGCCGCGGCGCCGGGCGATGCCGCCGCCTGGTCCGCCAAGTCGCATGCCTCGCAGTTCTTGGGAAGGAATAGCGAGGCGCTCGCCGCGGCCAAGACGGTGCTAACGCTTTCGCCGGACGATGAAGCCGGCCTGGCGCAGCTCGCGGCCCTGGCGACGGTTCTCAAACAACCGGACCTGGCCATTCAGTCGTGGCGCGGCGCGGTGAAGCGCAACCCGGTCGATGCCGGCTATCGGCAGAATCTGGCGGTTCTCCTGGCGGAGGCCGGCGACTGGCCGGCGGCTCGAATGGAAGCGGAAGCCGCGATGCGCCTCGACCCGGCCCGCTCCTTCGCCCGCACCGTGCTGGCCGCCGGAGACGCAACCAACGGCGAAGCAAAGTTCCGCATCGTGGAGGAACTCGCCCCGGCGAACCTCCCCGACCTGCGCCGCTGGTTCAAGGCTCACGCCGTGCCGCGAAACGGGCCATGATCTCAAGTGCAGTCGCCGCCGACATCGAAATCCGACGAGGCGGCGTTGCTCCAATCCGGGCTCGTGGAATATGAATCGCCGCGATCGTCAGTCTTTTTCGGCTTCGAGGCGTTAAGGCGCTGTTCGCGCGTCATTTGGGCGGTTCCTTCGCCACGGAAGCCGCACTGCAGGCACTTGCCGCCACGCATCGCGCGCCTGGCACACTTCGGGCAGATGAGTTTGGTACCGGCTTCCATCACGCATCTTTGAGAGACGTGCTAAGAGACGTTATCGCAACAGCAGATCGAGCTTCTGTATGACTTCATTCAAGACTGTATCCGGCGCGGCATCGGCGTAAACCGCTCGCCGCGCTTGCCAGTCCAAGCTTTTCACGTGGTCGGCAAGAACGGCGCCGGTAATCGCCATGCCAACCGGCAGAACAACTTCAAACGGGTAACCTTTGATGCGATTGGTGATTGGGCAAATGAGGGCAAGACCCGAAGCCGCCTTGTACGACTTGGGCGACAGCACCGGAGCCGGCCGACGCCCCGCCTGTTCATGACCGCTTTGCGGGTCGAAGCTGAGCCATATCAGATCGCCGCGATCGGGAGTGTAAGGAGTCGTCACACCGCCTCCCGACCGACGGGAGGGCCGACCTCCGTCTCAGGATGTCGGTTCTCGGGAGTAATCCGACCGACGAGATCAATCAGACTGAAGTGGGAACCGGATGCGGGTCGGGCGATCACAGCGCCGTTCTCGCAGGTAACATCCACTTCGGCATCAGCCGTCAAGCCGGTGGCGTCCGAAATGGATTTGGGGAGCAGGAGAGCCAGCCCCCCGCCATGATTTTGGATCGCGTTTTCATGGAAGCCCTCATTGCCTCATGCACCATAGTCGATGTCTTCCGGGTTGTCGATCTTGTTGGCCATGATGAACGCGCGGCGGCCCTCCACTTCCTCGCCCATCAGCGTGCGGAACAGCTTCTCCGCCTCGGCTGCGTTCTCCATCGTTACCTTGAGCATCGTTCGCTTGGTCGGGTCGAGCGTCGTGTCCCAAAGTTCCTCGGGGTCCATTTCGCCCAGCCCCTTGAAGCGGGTGACCGTGATTCCCTTTTCGCCGAAGTGGCGAATCTCGGCAACCAGTTCGCGTAAGTCGGCGAGTTCCTTGCGAGCGTCGCCGCGCTCGAGCACGAATCGGACCGGCGGCTCGCGGCCGGCCACCCGCGGCAACGCCGCCAACTGACCCGGCACGAAGCCCATTGCCTTCAACTTGGCCATCGACCGATTGAGTGCCCGCACCTCATGCCATTCGTCCAGGGAATAGCGTGCGGCTTCCTCGCCGGGCGTCAAGTCGTCCGCCAGGACCAGTTCCTTGCCGAGCTTCGCCGATTGCTCCGAACGGAATGCGGCCACCTCGTCGTTGGAGTGGAACCAGTATTCCTTGCCGGCGAAGCGGACGTGATAAACGGGGAAAACGCCATCCTTGTTGGCCCGGTGCAGAAACGCCTCGAGGGTATGGCCGCGGCGCTCGAGATTGACGGCGGCTGTTTCGATCTCCGCCAGCATGGGCAAGAGCTTGGCCAGATCGTCGCTGGCAATCTGCCGCGGCGAATCGATCAGCACGTTCAATACCGTATCCTTGAGGCCGCGCTCGTTGAGAATCCTGGACATCTCGTCGCGGGTTTGAATGAACTTGGCAACCTTCTTCTCAGTCAGCTTGTACAGCGGCGGGCGGGACACGAACACGTGCCCTTCCTCCACGAGCTTCCGCATCTGCCGAAAGAAGAACGTCAGCAGCAAGGTGCGGATATGCTGGCCGTCCACGTCGGCATCGGTCAGGATGATGACCTTGCCGTAGCGGACCTTGCTGATGTCCTCGACGTTCTCGATATCGACGCCGACGGCCGAGATGAGGGCGGCGATTTCCTTGTTCTGCAGGAGTTTTTCGAGGCGGGCCTTTTCGACATTAAGGACTTTGCCGCGGAGCGGGAGCACGGCTTGGAACATGCGGTCGCGACCGCTTTCGGCGCTGCCGCCGGCGGAATCGCCCTCGACGAGGAAGAGTTCGCTCTTGCTGCGTTCGCGGGTGGTGCAATCGAAGAGCTTGCCGGGGAGGCCGCCGCCGCCGAGCAGCTTCTTGCGGTCGATGAGGGCGTCGCGAGCCTTCTTCGCCGCGATCCGGGCTTCCGCCGAAAGGAGGATCTTCTTGCAAATTCGCGTCGCTTCTTTCGGGTTCTTCTCCAGGTAGGCCATCAGCCCTTCGTAGACGACGCTGCCGACGATGCCGTCCACCTCGGGGTTATTGAGCTTGATCTTGGTTTGCGATTCGAAGAGCGGATCGGGATGGCCGACGCAAATGACCGCGGTGAGCCCCTCGCGGAAATCGTCGCCGCGGAACTCGATGGCGTCCTTCCCGTCCTTGAAGATGCCTTCCTTCTTTCCGTAAGCGCTGAGGGCCCGGGTAACACCGGAACGGAAGCCGGAGAGATGCGTGCCGCCGACCGGGTTGAAGGCGCCGTTGGTGAAGCAGCGCTCGACCTTCTCCTCCCCGGCCGTGTACTGCATGGCCACTTCCACGACGATCTTCAAGCCGAGCTTGGCCTCGTCGAGCGGGTAATCGACTTCCTTGTGCAGATAGATCGGTGGGTGTTCGGGCGTTTCCCCAGTGTTGAGCCAGACGACGTACTCGGCAATGCCGCCGTCGAACTGGAACGCTTCGCTCCGGCCGTCGCGTTCGTCGGTCAGGGCAATGGCGAGCCCCTTGTTGAGATAGGCGATTTCACGAAAGCGGTCGATGAGCGTTTCGTACGAGAAAGCGATGTCGCCGAACATCTCGGGGTCGGGCTTGAAGGTGATGGAGGTGCCGGTCTGTCCGGGCGGCGCAAGGCCGAGATCCTGGAGCTCGCTGGAGGCGTAGCCGCGTTCGAATTCCATCTTGTAGACGCGGCCGTCGCGGCGGACCTCGGCTTCCGCCCATTCGGAGAGCGCCGTCATGGCCTTGGCGCCCATGCCGTGCAGCCCGATCGACATGCGGTAGGCGGCGTTGTCGAACTTGCCGCTATTGCCGGCGACGGTGAGCGCTTCCTCGAGGGCGGACTTGCCGGTGTCCTTCTTGATGCCGACGGGGATACCTCGGCCGTCGTCGGCGATGGAAACGGAGCCGTCCTTGTGGAGCACAACGCGGATGTGCTTGCAGAAGCCGGCGAGGGCTTCATCGACGGAGTTGGAGACGATCTCGTAGATGAGGTGATGCAGCCCGGCGGACTGCGTGTTGCCGACGTACATGCCGGGGTTCTGCCGGATGTGCGCCGCGTCCTTGAGGGACTTCATGTTGTCTTCGGTGTAGCCGCCAGCGGCGATCAGTTCGGCTTCGGTGCTCATTATGGTGTGAGATCCCTTGTTAAAGGCATTGGAGTCTATCGATCGGGGGGGCCTTACCGAGGTCTCGGTGGATGGCTCGCGCTCCCCGCTGGGTCGCGGCTAATCAGGCAATCGCGATGTTTCCATTCATTCTACCAGGCGCCGGCCTTGAATTTCAGGTCGGTCAGCGTCACATTGGGCAGCAGTTTCCGCAGCTGGCCGAGCAGACCGCGCTTGTGATATTGCGCCAGTTCCTGCATCAACACCGCGGTTTTCACCTCGATTTCCAGGACGCCGCGGCGAATGGCGGCGACGCGAGTATCGCGGAGCAGTTGCGGCCCGGCCGCCTCCATCCACGCCCCTTCCAGCTTCATTCGTTCGGTTTTGCGGCCCCAGCCGCGCGACGTGAATAAGCGGCCCAAAATGTTGCCGATGTTCTCCGGGCCCTTGGAATCGTCCATGAATTAGCTCCGCCACGATCACTCGAAGAACTCGGCAACCTTGCACGCGAATTCCGGAAGCACTTCTCCACCGGTGATCGTCTCGGTTTCATCCAGTTCCGTTCCCCGGAGCGATCCCGCATAAACCGTGACCGTTTTCATTTCCGGGTCGACGAGCCAGACGAGCTTCACGCCGCTCTTCACGTACTCCTTGATCTTTTCGCGGACATTCTTGCGGCGATCGTCCGGCGAAAGCACCTCGACCACCAGGTCGGGCGGGATTTCCAGGTAACCTTCAGGGCGCTCGGGATGTCGAGCGGTGCTACAGAATGCCACGTCCGGACCGAACACGGTATCCAGATCGCGTTCGATCACCACCCCGGAGCCAATCGTTACCCAGCCGAGGTTGAGGAAGCGGACCGCGTCCTGCAGAAGGTACGCGATCTGGGCTTGGATCAAACCGTGCCGACTCTTTGGTATCGGCGTCCGAATCACCTCCCCACGGAGAAGTTCCTCTTTGGTACCATCCAACGGTTCGGGAAGCGCAGCGAACTCTTCCGCGGTCAGCAGTTTCGTCAGAACTCCTGGCATGGCAACACACTCCCATCAACCCGAGATCGGCATCACCAGATATCGGTACGTCTCTCCGCACTGGAAGAGTGCCGGCTTCGAACCGTCGCTCATTTCCAGCATAACCGACGGTTCCCCTTCCAGGGCCCGCAGGAATTCGACCACGTACTGCGGGTCGAAGGCGATCGTCACTTCTTCGCCATCGTACTCGGGCAGCGTCATGACCACTTCGCTGGAACCGGTCTCGGCGCCGCGGGCCTTCATGGTGATCTTTCCCGGCGAAAACGTCAAATCGACCCGCTTGCTCTCGTCGTCGGACATGATCGCCGCCTGGCGAATCCGCGACAAGAACGATTCCACGGGCAATGCAATCTTGCGGTTCGATTGCTTCCGCGTCTGGGCGATGATGTCCCGGTACGGCGGGTAGCGGCCTTCCACGAGCCGCGTGTAAATCATGGCCCGTTCGGTTTGGAACATGGCTTCGTTCGGCCGCAGGGCAACGCGAACCAGTTCGCCATCATCCGTCAGGTTGCGGTCGAGCAAGGTCATGGTCTTGGCGGGAACGAGGTGCGAGCCCTTGGTCGCTTCGGCGGGGCCATGTAGCGTGGCGTTCCCCTCGCAGACGGCCAGCCGCTTGCTATCCGTGGCGACGAGCCGGGCCTGCTTCCCCTCGGCTTCCCAGAGCACGCCGGAAAGGGCGAACCGCGTGCTGTCCTTTTTGTCGGCGGCGAACGAGGTGCGGCGGATCATCTTCCGGAGATCGCCCGCGGTAATCTCGTGATAGCGGCCGCCGTCCTCGAATGGCGGCAAGTCGGGGAATTCATTGACCGGGTAGCCGGGCATCTCGAAGCGACCGGTGCCGATCAGCACTTTCGCACCGTCGTCCGACGCCTCAATCGAGACGTCGCTGTCCTGGCTTTCGCGGAGAATCTGCGTGAGTTGATGGACGGCGAGGATGGCTTCACCGGCCTTCTTGACCTGGATGCCGCGCAGTTCGTAGCGGATGCCGACCTCGGTGTCGAAGGCGACGAGAGTGAGGCCGTCGTCCGCGGCGACGGCCTTTACATTGCTGAGGATCGGTTTGGTGGTGCGGGCCGCGACCGCGGCGGAGACCAATTGGCACGCCGTGAGCAGTCCTTCCCGCGGGCAGGTGATCTTCATGGAGTCATTCCTGAGGGCTTGGGGGCTAGGTTCAGTCTATTTATTTCATTCTTGAGTATGTAAACGAAGCAGCAGTAGTAGAGCGAAAGCGGTTTGTGTCGATGGAAGGATGGAGCTCGCGTCAGCTGGCGCGCCTGCGAAGCGATTGATTGCCAACTGAGCTCTGGGGACAAGCCGTTTAACTGCTGTCGCGGCGTTGTCGATTGCGGTTGATGGAATTCTGGAAAATGTTCGGAAGAAAGCGGGAGCCATAAAGCCGTATCGGCTAGTGCAACGGATACGACGACGCGGAAACGGCTTTTCCACAGCCCTGGCAGCACAGCGACCACACCCGCAACACACGAACTTTCTTGTCGTCCTCTATGATCTCGAACTCGATGCCCAGAGGCGGCTCGTACGCCATGCGAAGCAAGGGAGTTTCCGGCCAATGCCATAATTGAAGGGGTGCGAGGAGAGTGCTCGTTCGATGGCGAAGGAGGCTTCGGTGATCGCTTTGCGATCCGCCGATTCGAGCCAGGCCGCGGCGAGTTCGTCCAACGTCTCGCGAGGCCATACGAGAACGTAATTCATTTCCACTCTCCGCGGTTCATCTTTTCCCAGAACTCGGCAAGCGTGATCCCGCTATCCGGGCGCTTCCGCGCTTCCTCGATTTCCACGTCCGTAAAGGGAGATTTGATGCCATTGGGCAAGTGTCCCTGAGGAACCGGCTCGGCGAAACGAACGGTCTGACCATCCGGGCCGCGGAAGACGATCAACCCGTCCGAGGAAGCCAGCTTGGCCAGTAGCTCGGGATCGGAAATCACGACGGTAGTGGCAGGAATCATGGTCGTCATCCATCGAGGAAACGGGTTCTTTTTGTAACGGTAATCGTCATCATCGCGGCAAACAAGCGGGCTCGCTATGCCAGTTCCGCACGAAGCTGCTTCACCATGCCGGCCAGGGCGGCGTCGATTTCGGCCTCGGCTTCCACCTTACGACAGGCGTGAAGCACCGTGGTGTGGTCGCGGCCGCCGAAGGCCGAGCCGAGCCGCGGCAGCGAAAGGCCGCTCAGTTCCCGGGCCAGATACATGGCCACTTGCCGCGGCACCAGCACGCGGCGCAACCGGCTCGGCCCCAGCAGTTCCTTGCGGGTGACGCCGTAAGCCGCCGCGACCTGGCGAACGATCCGCGCGATGTCCGAGTGCTCCGCGGCAGGATGGCCGGCCCCCGTAAGGATTGTCTGAACCGCGGTTCGGCCGAGCGGCGGCGGGAAGTGGCTGGCCGCAGTTGCGACGTTACCAAGCAGGCCGAGCAATTGACGGATGCCGCCCCCCGTCGTTTGACTGGTGAGCCAGTCGACGGCGTCCGGCGTCAGACGAAGATCGCGCTCCGCCGCGGCCAATTCGAGAAAGGTCCGCCGACTTGGCGGCGACAGCGGTTCGAGATGAACGACCAGTCCGCCGGCGAGCCGCGAGGTGAGTCTGCGCGGGAACTGCTTCAACTTCGCTGGGCCGACGCTCGCCGTTGCGATGGTCGCCTTGCGCCGGGACAACCGCCGATCCAGCAGGGCGGAAATGGCATCGGCATGCCTTGGCGGCAGCAGCTGGAGATCCTCGAGAACCAAGAGATCGCAGTCGACGAGTTCGCGGTCGGCGAAAGCCGGCGCCGCGGTGTCGGCTTCGCGGGCCAGGTCGCCGACCGCAAGAGTTCGAGAGGTAATTATTCTTGGTGGCACAGGCATTCCTGCCTGTGCAGACGATGGAGCACAGGCAGGAATGCCTGTGCCACCAGAGGCCTCACTCAGTTGCTTGATCAGAGTCGCGGCGAGATGCGATTTGCCGACTCCCGCAGCGCCGTGCAACACGAGTGGGTTAGCGGGTGGCCGACGGCCCGCGGCCAGTGCCCGACTCAAGGCCGCCACGGCTTCCACCGCGGAGCGGTTCTCCGGCAGCACGCAGCAACCGCCCCATCGGGCGATGTCACTTGCCGGCGATGGAACAGGCCCGTTCATTCGTGGGCATTTTAACGGTGCAGCTACGTGGGAACAGGGATTTATTGAACCCTTGGAATGCTTTCGCCGAGGCATCGAATACTCTTTCTGAAACCGGCCGCCGCGTGGGCGGGTAGATTCAGCCAGAGGTTGGGTTGTGTCCGATGCCGCCCTCGTCCGCCGCTGCCTGGCCGGGGATCCGGTTGCCGCCCGCGAGCTGGTCGAACGCTTTCAAACCGACGTACTGGCCCTTTGTACCCGGCTACTGGGGCATCGCCACGACGCCGAAGATGTTGCCCAGGAAGTGTTTCTGCGCATCTTCCGCAGCTTGAAACGGTGGGACGCCGCCCGCCCGCTCAAGCCCTGGGTGCTCGGCATCACTGTGAACCGCTGCCGCACGGCCATCGGCAAACGGGCCAGGGGGCCGGAACTCGCGGACTACCTTCACGAGACTCCGGACCACCGCCCCGACGACGATTCGGGCGAACTGACGCGCGAAATCCGGGCCGCCGTGGACGAATTGCGGCCGGATTACCGGACTGTGTTCGTCTTGTTCCACGAGCGCGGTTTGCCCTATGAGGAAGTGGCCGAGGCCATCGAGCGGCCGGTCGGCACCGTGAAGACGTGGTTGCACCGGGCCCGCGAGGAACTGCTCGAACGACTGCGAGCCCGGGGCCTTGTTGAAGAAGAGAAGCTATGAACGCGAATCCGTCCATTCCTGAAGCGTGCGGCCCGACCTTGGAGCGAATCCAGGCGGTGCTCGATCGCATCCACCCGCCGACGATCCTGGCGACGGACCGGCATCCGGCCGAATGCGCCGCCTGCCGCCAGCGCGTTCGCGCCGCCCGGGTGTTGCTCGATTCGTTCGCCAACCCACCCGCGACCGCGATTCCCGCGGGCTTTACGGATTCCATCGTCGCGGCCGTCCGTGCCGATCGCCGTTGGCGATTGCGCCAGCGATTCTACGCCCTCACCGGCGGCAGCTTGGTTGCCGCGGCCCTCGCCATCGTCGTCTTCTTGAATCAACCCAAGCCCGCCGAACTCGCGAAGGTTGCGTCGGTCCCGGAAGTGAAGCCGCAACCCGCGCCCGCGCCGCCGTTGCGGCTCAAGGACGAATTGGCCAAGGCCGGCGCCGCGCTCCGCGAGTCGTCGCGCACGATCACCGAACCAGCCGCCTCCACGCCCAAGGTCTTCGCGGCCCTGACGGATTCCTTGTTGAGCGCATCGGCCTCATCGACCGGCATCGACTTGGGGCCCGCCGAGAAGTCGCTGGCCGAGATTCCCGACGCCGCCCGCATCGGCCTGGAACCGGTCACCGGTACGGCGCAGAAAGCGCTCAACCGATTACTCCACGACGTCAGCGCCATGCAGCCGAAACTCAAGTCGTAACGCAAATGCGCCGAGCATTCAGCAGCACGCGGTTCAGGCAAGTGCCACACGCGCATGAGAGCGGCACTTGCTGGGCTGCGTGCGCGCACAAAACAATCACGTCTTGACCGTGACGGTCTTCACTTCCGTGTACAGCTGCAGAGCGTACTGGCCGAGTTCGCGGCCGATGCCGGACATCTTGAATCCGCCGAATGGGGCGGAAGCGTCGAATACATCGAAGCAGTTCACCCAGACGGTGCCGGCGCGCAAGGCATTGGAAAGGCGGATCGCCTTGGAAATGTCGCGCGTCCATACTGCGGCGGCGAGGCCATAAAACGTACGGTTGCCGCGGGCGATCACCTCGTCCACATCCTTGAACTTCAGGATGCTCATCACCGGCCCGAAGATTTCCTCGCGGGCGATCGTCATTTCGTCCTTCACGTCGGAGAAGATGGTGGGCTGGATGAAGTAGCCACGGCTGCCGACGCGCTGGCCGCCGAGGAGCATCCTGGCGCCGTCGCGCTGGCCGGCATCGATGTACCCCATCACGCGATCGAACTGTTCCTGCGACACCTGCGGCCCCTGCTCGGTGGTCGGGTCGAATGGGTCGCCGACCTTGCGGCTCTTGGCCTTGGCCACCATCTTGTCCACGAAGGCATCGTATATCTTCTCCTCAACGAAGAGCCGCGAGCCGGCGCAGCAGCATTGCCCCTGGTTGAAGAAGAGCCCGAAGTAGGCGCCTTCGATGGCGGCATCGAGGTCCGCGTCGGCGAATACCACGTTCGGCGACTTGCCTCCCAGTTCCAATGACACGCGCTTCAGGTTGGAATTGGCGGCGGCGGTCATGACGATCTTGCCGGTGCCGGTCTCGCCGGTGAAGGCGATCTTGTCCACGTCCATGTGGCCGGAGAGGGCGGCGCCGGCGGTGGGGCCGTAACCTGGCACCACGTTGATGACGCCGTTCGGGAAGCCGACTTCCTGGGCCAATTGAGCGACGCGCAGGGCCGTCAGCGGCGTCTGCTCGGCGGGCTTGAGCACGACGGTGTTGCCGCACGCCAGGGCCGGGCCCCACTTCCACGCTTGCATCAAGAGCGGGAAGTTCCACGGGATGATTTGCCCGACGACGCCGATCGGTTCGTGCCGCGTGTAGCAGAAGAACTCGGGGCTGAAGGGAATGGTTTGGCCGTAGATTTTGTCGGCCCAGCCGGCGTAGTAGCGATAGCAGGCGATGGTGAGCGGCAGATCCGCCGTGCTGGCGTCGGCGATCGGTTTGCCGTTATCCAGGGATTCGAGGGCCGCGAGTTCGTCCTTGTGGCGTTCGATGGCGTCGGCCAGCTTGTTGATGAGCCGGCCGCGCTCGGACGGCGTCATCTTCGGCCACGGGCCGCTTTCGAAGGCCTTTCGCGCCGCCTTCACCGCCAGGTCGATGTCCGCTTTATCGCCTTCCGCGACGCGGCAAATCACTTCGCCGTTCGCGGGGTTGATCGTTTCGAAGCTCTTGCCGGAAGCGGCATCGAGCCACTTTCCGTCGATGAGCAATTTCTGTTGGGCGACCTTGGGCGGCGCAATCTTGGCCCGGGGATGTTCGGCAACGGCGGCGGCCATGGAAGAGCCCTCGTGTGAAGTGACGGGGCTTATTGTCGCGGGAAGTGGATAGCAGTCAACGGCGCGCATTGCCTGGGTGGCACCGGCTTCCAGCCGGTGCGTCCAACAGACACCTGCTGGAAGCCGGTACCACCCAGGAGTATCACACGGCCATCAGGTGCGGCCGGTGCCACCCAGGAGTATCACACGCCATCAGGTGCGGCCGGTGCATCCGCATTGCCTGGTGGCACCGGCTTCCAGCCGGTGCGGCCAGCAGACACCGGCCGGAAGCCGGTGCCACCCACGAGTATCACACGGCCATCAGGTGCGGCCGGTGGATCCGAAAGGAGCCCGCGTCTTCCGTCACCACACCGTTGGCCATGCGGACCACGCGATCGGTGGACGACACGATGTCCAGGTTGTGGGTGACCATGACAATGGTGACGCCTTCGTCGCGATTGAGGTCGCGAAGGAGGCGGACGATTTCTCCGCCGGTGCCAGCGTCGAGATTGCCGGTCGGCTCGTCGGCGAGGAGGACGCGCGGGTTCATGAGCAAGGCCCGGGCCACGGCGGCCCGCTGCATCTCGCCGCCGGAAAGTTCGCGCGGCCGGTGATGCAAGCGGTGCGACAAACCCACTTTTTCCAGCAGTTCCTTGGCCCGCGCCCGCCACTTGTCCCGGCTCTTCCACCACTGCAAAGTCGACTGCTGGATGTAGGCCGGCATCAAGACGTTGTTCAGCGTCGTGAGTTCCGGAAGCAGGTGGTAGAACTGGAAGATGTATCCGAAGGTGGTGTTGCGGAGAGCGTCGCGCTGGCGAGCGGGCAGGTTATCGATCCGCTTGTTTTCGAGGTAAATGGATCCGGAATCGGGGGCGTCGAGCGTACCGAGGAGGTGCAACAGCGTGCTTTTCCCGGAACCGGAGGCGCCGACGATGCTGAGGAACTCGCCGGTGTGCACCTCGAGGTTCAAGCCGGTGAGCACGCGCACCTGCACGGCATGTCGCTTGTAGGTCTTCGAAATGTTCTCGGCTCTTAACATAGTTCCAAGTTCCAAGCCCAGCCGCGGCCGCTGGAGGGCGTTCATTCGAATCGGAGCGCCCGAACCGGGTGCAAGCGCGAGGCGCGAAACGCCGGCAACAGGCTGAACCCCACCGCGATCGCCAACGCGCCGGCATTTACGATCAACACGCTCGTCAGTTCCACGTTGGTCGGGATTTCCTTGAAATAGTAGACGTCCTTCGGGAAGACCGCGGTACCAGTGAGTTTCGTGAGCCAGTGCTCGATATCGTTGATTCGGTAAGTGAAGGCGAGGCCGAGAATGGTGCCGAGGGTGCAGCCGACCGTACCGAGGAGGAGCCCATAGCCGAGGAAGATGGCAAGCACGCCGCGGCTCGAAGCTCCGAGCGACTTCAATATCCCGATGTCGCGATACTTCTCCGAAACGATCATGGTGAAGATGGCGAGGATGCTGAACCCGGCGACACCCACAATCATGAACAGAAGGATATTGAGAATGCTGCGTTCCACGTCGATGGCGGAGAGGAGCGGCCCCTGCCGCCCTTCCCAGGTATCCACGCCGATGCCCGCGTTTTCCCCGAACAGGTTGCGGAGCTCCGCGACGACGAAATCCTTGTCGGCGTGGTAATTCTTCAGCTTGATTTGCAGCTGGGTGCACCGACCGGTCATGCCGCGGATCTTCTGCAACTGTTCGAGCGGTACATAAACCATTCCATTGTCGTACTCACTCATCTCGGTCTTGATGTAATCGGCGACGAGGAACGTTCCCCAGACCGGTTTGAGATCGGCGCCGCCGACCGTGGTGAGGGTCACGTCGTCGCCGGGTTTGAGTACCTCTTCCTCCAACACGACACCTTCTTTGTTGCGGAAGCGCATATGGGCGATCATGTAACCGGGGATGATGCCGAAGAGTTGCGGAGCCGGCGGTTCGTCTTCCCTCATTTTGGGTGGCGGCAGTTCGCCGGGCTTCGGCGGCGGCGGCGGTAGTTCCAGCGCTCCCGGCGCTTGCCGAATCATCTTGTTCTTCTCGAATCGCTCCACGGCATCGGCGGTTAGGTCGAACGACGGTTTCGTCGACCCTTGTTGTCGCACCAGGAACTCGGCGAACCCGCCGACCGCGGCACGCCCCTCGGGGTTGATGCCGACGACCCTCACGGGCTTGGTGAGCGTTTGGCCGCGGACTTCGAACTGCAGAATCGAGAAGACTTCGATGGTCGGCGTCATGGCGGCGATCTTGTCGCTGGCCGGGCTCGCCGCGATCATCGCCTGCATTTCCTCGGGGGAGAGCGCCTGGTGCAAGCCCGTTTGCGGGTCGAACACCGGGTAGCCTTCCTTGGTGTACTTCATAAAGCCGCCGAGTTGTTCGGTATCGACGACGACGTCGGAAAGAACGCCGTGGAGGCGGTCCTTGAGCTTGGTGGAGAAGCCGCTCATCACGGAGTTGACGACGATGAGCGTGGCGACGCCGAGCATGACGCTGACGATGCAGATGAACGCGAGATAGCGCGTTTGGAGGTAGCGGAGGCAGAGGAGGAGTTTGTACACGGTAGGGAGTCCTGGCGGCGCGCGGCAGCCGCGTTCGGTACGCCCTTGTAGCAAGAAGCGCCGTCCAGGAAAAGGGCGATTTCGACGAAGAACCTGGCGAGCCGGGAGCGTGAGCGACCGGAGTGTTACAAGACTCCGGTCGCTGACGCTCCCGGCTCGCCAGGCCTTACGGATGAATCCAGTGATGCGCCGTCAATAACCGCTGGAGCATTTGAAGTGGAGTGAACAACGTGATCCCCACTTTGACCGTTTCGCCCGTCGCCGGGATCACGATCGGGTCGGCGTTGGCAAGCGCTGGGCTTGGAATCGCCGCCAGCAGCGTGAATGTCAGTATGAGCTTTCGCAGGTGCATGACTGGGTTTCCTACGCGGAAGTGCGTTCGCGTAGGGATTTCAAGCAACAGCCATGCCGTAACCTGATTAGCCGCGACCCAACGGTGAGCGCGCAGCTTTTTCCACTAGCGGATTCGCACCGATGTCGCTAGTTTGATTGTTCGTGCGTCGCAGCGAGAAGCGGTTCGGGTTTCACGCCAAAGCGAGGTGATGGAATGGGCCTGCGCATGCGCGTTCACGATCGGGAACCGATCGGTGCCGCGTTGCGGCGCTTCAAGAAGCTGATCGAGCGGAGCGGAATGAAGGCCGAGCTGCGCGCCCACGAGTATTACGAGAAGCCGTGCGAGCAGCGCCGCCGAGACATGATTCGCAAGATCAACGCAGCGCGAAAAGCCGCCCGCCTCCGCGGCACGCCGTGAGCCATTCACCGGGCATTAATGAGTTTTTCGCCCTTCAATTCGCGGTTGTTTCCGCGCAGCCAATCGGGTAACTAAGGCGAGTTCGTTCGCCCGCATCCCGTAGGTTCTTCCTCTTGCCGCCCCCCGCTCAGTCGTCCGAGAATCGATTCCTTCGCTGGTTCGCGCAAACCTGGCCGCTCTGGCTGTGGTGCGCTCTGGCGACGGCGGTCGGCGTCAAAGCGATCGTCTCGCCGACGCGGCATAACGTCTGGCCGATCTTCGCCGCCGCTTCCCAGCACTGGGGGCTGCGCCTTCCACTGTATGCTTACTATCCCCGGCTCGATACTTATCGCTACAGCCCGGCCTTCGCGGTCGCCATCACGCCCTTGGCGTCGCTGCCGCTCCCCATCGGCGGTTGCCTGTGGGGCATGGGAAGCGTGGTGCTGCTGTACGCCGGCCTGAGCCGCCTTCACCGCGATGTTCTCGCCGACGGCACGGGAATGCACGATCGCCGGGCGTTCCTGGCGCTCTCGGCGATCGGCGTCGCCCCGATGGCGTGGAACCTGCAATCCAACGTGCTGCTGCTTGCCCTGGTCGCGTACGGAACGGCGGCGGCGGCGCGAGGCAATAGGATGCGGGCGGCATTCGCGCTGGTCGCGCCGGTGTTCATCAAATTGTGGCCGGCAGCATGGTTGGTCGTAGTGATGGTTCGCCGACCGCGGGCAATGGTGATTCCCGTCGCGTGTGCCGCCGCGGCCTTCGCCGCCTTACCGTTCCTGGTCGACGCACCAAATGGAGCCGCCCAGGTTTACCGCGAATGGGGCGAATCGCTCGGCGAAAACCACGTCCAGCGCTGGCCCGGTTACCGCGACGCCATCACGGTCGTGAACGCCGCTGGCATTCCCATCGATCCGTTAACTCATCGCACGGCACAATTCATCGGCGCTGCGGGAGTGCTCGCCGCCGCCTGGTCAGCGAATCGCTATTCTCCGCGCCGCGGCCTGGCCGTCGGGCTCCTCGCCTGGATGTGTTGGCAACTGCTCCTCGGCCCCGGCAGCGAACGCAATACGTACGGCATGATCCTGCCGCTGATAGCGTGGGAGGCGCTGTGCGCTCGCCGCTCCGGGGGTGGCTGGCTCTTCCCGGCAACCGCCATGGCTATCGTGTTCCTGTTCTCGTCCGGCGACGTGGAACGGGCGGTCGGGCGGCACGCTCCGTGGGCCGCTGCGATCTTGCCGGCAGCCGTGGCGACATTCGCGCTTGGAATCGCGCTGCAAGCGCTTCAATTGCGACGGCACCCATTGTCAAGCGTGGTTGGGCCGTTTCCTGTTCGCGTTCCACTCTCGGCTGAAGAACGGGCTTTGCAAGCGCCGGAAGGATTTGGAATCAACCACAGAGGCACAGAGACACGGAGAAAGCAGAAGATTGATCTTTAAACCTTCGATCTTCTCTGTGTCTCTGTGCCTCTGTGGTTAACTCTGAATTCCTTCAACGATTTCCACCGCTTCGCCGATCAAGATCACTTCGACTTCCATTTCAGGATCGAGTCGTGATTCGCCGGCGGGCAGTAGGATCAAAGCATCGGCCGGGGCGATGCCGCGAAGGTCCGGTGCGCCGGCCCACGGTAGCGGCCGCACGCGCAAGCCGGTTTCGAGCCGGGCCGGTCGGAACGTCGGCCGGTCGTTGACCTCGGCGATCGCTTCGGCAAGCGGCAACCGTCGCCGCGGCGGCCCGGCAACAGCTTCACCGGCCAGTCGCCGCAGCGCCGGCCGCACGAACAGTTCGAAGCAGACCCACGCGCTCACCGGGTTCCCCGGCAAGCCGAACACCAGTACGCCGTCCTTCGTTCCGAATAACAGCGGCTTGCCCGGCTTCATCCGCACCTTGTGGAAGTGCGCCGCGACGCCGAGTTGCGTCAGCACGCCGGGCACTAGGTCGAACTTGCCCGCCGAGACTCCGCCGGCCAATAGGACGACATCCGACGTTGCCAGGGCTTCGCCGATCGCGGCTTTCATGGCAGCCTCGGAATCGCGAAC
>DATNBQ010000596.1:0-5200 GCA_035571955.1 Urbifossiella sp.
CCCAAACCGTTGATCATCGTGGTGTGCGAATCGGTGCCCACGAGCGTGTCGGGATACGCCTGGCGCGGCGTAGTGTCGCTCGTGAAAACGACCCGGGCGAGATACTCGAGGTTCACCTGGTGCACGATGCCGGTTTCAGGCGGCACGACTTTGAAGTTGCGGAAAGCGTTCTGCCCCCAGCGAAGGAACTGGTAGCGTTCCTGATTGCGTTCATATTCGAAGGCGGTGTTATGGGCGAAGGCCTGGGCGTTGCCGTAATCGTCCACCTGGACCGAGTGATCGATGACGAGTTCGACGGGGACCAGCGGGTTGATCTTGGATGGGTCGCCGCCGAGGTTTTTCATGGCGTCGCGCATGGCGGCCAGGTCGACGACGCAGGGAACGCCCGTGAAATCCTGCATGAGAACGCGGGCGGGAGTGAAGCTGATTTCCGTGGCGGGTTCGGCCTTGGGTTGCCACAGGGCGAGCGCTTCGATGTCCGCCTTGCGCACGGAAAGGCCGTTCTCGTTGCGGAGCAGGTTTTCGAGCAGCACTTTGAGCGAGAACGGCAGCTTCTTCGCTTGCGGGTGAGTCTGTTCGATGGCGGCGAGCCGATGGATCGAGTGCGCTTTCCCGGCAACGGTCAGCGTGGACAGGCTTCCGAAATTATTGGACATGGTTCACCCACAGGGAGGAATCGTTCCGCACGGCATAAGGGTATTGTTGAAATGCATGCGAATAAGGCAACGTGGAAGTGAGCGGCGCGCTTGGCCCCGCCACGCGGTTACTCCACGTCGCTCCACACGAAGGGCGTTTTCGGAATCGTCTCGAGCCGAAAGCGCCCGATCAATTCCCGCGCCGTAATCGGTTCCGGTTTGTCCAACCACCCGCACGACCAGGCCAACCTTCCGATCAATTCCGAAGCCGATCGCCCCTTCAGCGACGAGAGCCGCGTGTCGCCGTGTCGCTTGGCCAAACGCCGACCGTCTTCCCCGACCACGAGCGGCACATGGGCGAACGACGGCGCCGTGTATCCCAACGCGCGCCCCAACAAGAGTTGCCGCGGCGTGGAGGGAATCAAGTCGTCGCCGCGGATCACTTCCGTTATGCCCATCGCGGCGTCGTCGACGACCACCGCGAGTTGATACGCCGGCGTTCCCGCCGATTTCCAGACGACGAAGTCGCCGCCGGTTTGCCGCAAGTCGATGTGAACCGGGCCCAAAAAGCGATCGTGGAACGAGGGCGAATCGACGACGCGGAAGCGCCAGGCGAACGGACGGCCGGCCGCTTCGAGTATCCCGGCATCCGCCGCGCGGCGATAGGCACAGGTGCCGGGATACACGGGCCCTTCGTGTTCCGCATGCGGCGCGCTGGCCGCGGCCGCGATGTCGGTTCGCGTGCACGTGCATGGATAAACGAGTTCCTGCCGTTTCAACTTTTCCAGGGCCGCTTCATAAAGAGAGAGCCGCTCGGTTTGAACAACGGGCTCGCCGTCCCAATCGAGGCCGAGCCAGCGGAGATCGTCAAGCGCCTGCTGGGCCGCCCCCGGCTTGATCCGCGGCGAATCGATGTCCTCAATACGCAGGGCGATCGAACCGCCTTGCGACCGGGCCGACAGCCAGGCGATGAGGTAAGTGCGGGCATTGCCGACGTGTTGTGCCCCGGTCGGCGACGGAGCCAGCCGGCCAAACAATGCGAGGGGCCTCGTTTGATTTGGTGGCACAGGCATTCTTGCCTGTGCAAGCGAAACAGCACAGGCAAGAATGTCTGTGCCACCAGGCTTAACTCGGCATCGTCAGCGCCTCCGGGCCGAGCGTCACCAAGGTGACGTCCTTCACCGGATACTTGTCGAGGTAGCCGAGAATCGCCGCCGGCGTGAGGCCGTCGATGGCGCCCTGGATTTCGTCGAAGGTGCGGACCCGGCCGAGGAAATACCAGTCGGACGCCAGCGAACCGGCCCGCGCCGACGTGGATTCCTCCTGCATGATCAGCGACGATTTCAGCCCCGCCTTGACGCGGTCAATTTCGTCCGCCGTCACGCCGTCCTTCAAGCGCTTGAGCTCGGCGATGGTCACGTCCAGGGTTTGCTGGGCGCGATCGGCGCCGGTGCCGGCATAGCCGACCATGGTGCCGCGATCGCGGAAGGTTTCGTGGCGAACGCCGACGGAATAACAGAGCCCGCGCTTCTCGCGAACTTCGGTGAAGAGCCGGGCGCTCATTCCGCCGGAGAGCACGCCCTCGGCGGCCTTGGCGGCATAGTACTCCGGAGCGACAATTGCCGCGCTCGGCCAGGCGAACGCGATCTGCGTTTGCTGCGTCTCCTTCGGCAAATGCAGCGATTGCGGCGCATGCTTCTCGGCGACTGCATCGAGTTCGTCGCCCCGCTTCCACTGGCCAAAGAGCCGCTCAGCCTGCTCCTTCAGCGGTTCCCAATCGACATTCCCAGCCACGGAAAGAATCGAGCCATTCGGTCGAAATAGCTTGCGATGATGCTTCTTCACGGCGTCGATGGTCAGCGCTTCGATGTCTTCGGTGCGGCCGCGGCGGTCCTTATTCAGCGGCGGCGGATAGTAGCGGCGGCGAAGTTCCACCATCACCTTTTGCTGCGGCGAGTCTTCCAAACTCAGAATGTCTTGTAAAGCCAGAGCCTGGGCCGCTTCAAGCTCGTCCTCGGGGAAGTGCGGCCGCAGAATGACTTCCGCGAATAGATCGAGGGCCGCCGGGGCGTTCCGGGACAGCGTCGAACCCCAGAATCGCATGTTAATGGCGCCGACGCTTTCATCGCGGTCGACGCCGAGGTTATCGAGGGCGAGGCTCAGTTCGCGGGAATCGCGGTCGCCGGCCCCGCGGGTGATTAGGTCCGCGAGAACCGTGGCGAGCCCGAATTGTCCATTGGGGTCGAACGACGCGCCGGCGGGGACGAGGAAGTTGATCGCCGCCGAGCGGACGTGCTCCATCCGTTCCGCGAGGAGAACCATGCCGTTGGCCAGGGTATGCTGGAAGACCTGTTGTCCCACGGGTTCCTCGGGGTGAATGGCGCGGCCGTCATAGCCGGCATGCTGGCATTCTAGGAAGTGGGGTGGGCGTTTGGGTGTAGCAAGATTCTCTGGGACTATCGGAACGCTCCTGGGTGGCACCGGCTTCCAGCCGGTGTGTCTTTGCTTGCACCGGCTGGAAGCCGGTGCAAGCAAAGCATCGCCCAGCATTATTGGTCCCTACCGGAGAATCTAGCTTCAGCCCGAGGTTGGGCGATCGCGTTTTTTTGACGAGTTCCCCTTGTCGTTTTTCGCACGGTCCCTAAGTCGAACCTTCTGCCGCACCGCCGCATCCCATGCGTGTCGGGAGGGGTTGTATCGTTCCGAACCGGGACGAGAGCCCCGCCAACGGAGTCTGCATCGATCATGGCCAAAGAAAAGAAGCCGAAGGACGCCGACGCGTCGGCCGCTCCAGCTGCCGCCGAACCCGCCAAGTCGGAGGCGACCGTTGCCGCCGCGGCCGAGACCCCGACCGCCCCAGACGGCGCCAAGCCGGAAACGCCGTCGACTCCAAGGGCCGCCAGTCCGGATGATGGCCTCCTGAAGAAGAAAAAGAAGAAGCCCGGCGTGCCACCGCGGCGCGGCAAGAAGCTCCGCAACCATCTCCGGAACATCGAAAAACGCCTCCGCGAGCAGGGCGCCGTTCCTCTCAAACAGGCCGTGGCCGAACTGAAGAAGCTCAAACGGGCGAAGTTCGACGAGACCGTCGAGGTGCACATCAACCTCGGCATCGACGTCACGCAGTCGGATCAAATGGTCCGCGGGGCGATTCCACTGCCGCACGGCATCGGCAAGGCCCGCAAGGTCGCGGTGTTCGCCCAGGGCGACAACGTGGCCAAGGCCAAGGAGGCCGGGGCCGATTTCGTCGGTGCGGCGGACCTCGTCGAAAAGGTGCAAAAAGAGAACTTCCTCGACTTCGACGTGGCCATTGCGACGCAGGACATGATGGGGCAGGTATCGCGGCTGGGCAAGGTGCTGGGGCCGCGCGGCCTGATGCCGACGCCCAAGGCCGGTACGGTCGTTCCCGTCAACGGCGACCTGGCCGCCGCCGTCCGCGAATTCAAGGCCGGCAAAGTGGAGTACCGTTCTGATAAGACCGGCCAGATCCACGCCGGCGTCGGCAAGATGAGCTTCGACGACGAGAAACTGACCGCGAATATCAACGTCTTCGTGGAACAGGTGCGGGCCTCGAAGCCCGCCGGCGTCAAGGGCGTGTTCATTAACGGCGTCACGCTCTCCGCCACCATGTGTCCCGGCATCCGGGTGACCATCTGATTCAGAACGCCCACCCGTTGCCACGGGTGGGCTTGCTGCGGATTTTGCCATGAGCAAGAAGATCAAAGAGATCAAGGAACTCGAACTGAACGACCTGCGCAAGCGGTTCCAGGGCGTGAAGGATTACGTCATTCTCGAACCGATCAAGGTGGACGCGGGGACCGAGTACGAATTCCGCAAGAAACTCCGCGAGAAGAAGTGCACCGCTCGCCTGGTCAAGAATACGCTCGCCAAGAAGGTATTCACCGAGAACGGCATCACGGTGGACGTGTGGTCCGGGCCGACGCTCCTGGTCTGGGGCGCCGACAGCATCAAGGAACTGGCCAACAGCGTCGACGGCGTCATCAAGGAACTGAAGAAAGACCCGAAGGCGCCGGACAAGTTCAAGGAAAAGACGGCGATCGCGGACGGCGAGGCCGTGACGCTGGAGGTGGCCAAGAAACTGCCGACGCGGCTGGACGCCATTGGCGAAGTGCTGGCGGCAGTGCTTGGCCCGGGGGCTCAACTGGCGGGCTGCATCGCTGGCCCGGCCAGTCAAGTGGCCGGGCTCGTCAAAGCCATCGAAGACAAGGGCGAAGCGGCTCCGGCGGCCGCGCCCGCGGCGTGACTTCACTCAAACTATTACGCTACCCAGCCGGGATGCTTCACCTGGCGCAATAATTCGAAAGGGACAATACCATGAGTGCCATCGCGGAACTCGGCGACAAGCTCGCCGGCCTCACCCTCAAGGAGGCCGTCGAACTGAAGGGCTATTTGAAGGAAACGTACAAGATCGAGCCGGCCGGCGGCGGCGTGATGATCGCTCCGCAAGGCGGCGCGGGCGGTGGCGGCGCTCCGGCGGCTCCGGCCGCGGAGCCGACCGAATTCAACGTGATCCTCGAAGGGGCCGACCCCGCCAAGAAGATCAACGT
>DATNBQ010000597.1:0-9946 GCA_035571955.1 Urbifossiella sp.
TGGTACGCCGCCGACATCATGATGGTCTTGTGCAGTTTCTTCACGCTCCAGCCGTCGCGGATGAAGCGCGAGGCGAGCCAGTCGAGCAGTTCGGGATGCGTCGGCGGGTCGGAGCGAAGGCCGAAATCGCTGGGCGTGCGGACGAGCCCCTGGCCGAAGTGACCGATCCAGACGCGATTGGCGAACACGCGGGCCGTCAGCGGGTTGGTCGGGCTGGCGATGGCCTGGGCCAGTTCGAGGCGGCCGCTGCCATTGGCGAACGGCTTCCGGCTGGGGCCGGCGAGCACCTCGGGGAATTGCCGGGGCACGGCGGGTCCGCGCGAGTTCGGGTTGCCGCGAAGAAAGACGACAGGCTGCGTCGGCCGCGGGGCATCGTTGAGCACGTGGGCCCGCGGCGGCGCCGCCGGGTTCGTCGCCTTGAACGCGTCGATCTTCTTGCGCAATGCCGCCAACTGATCGCGGTCGAGCCGGTTCTGAATCTTCGATGTGTCTTCAAGGGCGATGTCGACCGGGCCGTTCGGGCCGAGAACGGCCTGCAACTTGGCGTCGTCCTTTTGCCCGTCGATGATGGCCTGGGCCACGGCCTCGGCGGCGACGCGGAACGACTTCAATTTGGCTTCTTTCAAGGCCTTTGCCACGCGCGGATGCACCGGCTTCGCGGGATCGCGGCCCAGCCTGGCGACGATGGCCGCCGCCTTCTTGTCGAAGTCCGGACCGATCGCGGCATGGAACGCAATCAGCGGCGAGAAGATCGGCGAGTGGACTTTGGTTTGCTCCGCGAAGTAGGTTTGCCACTTCTCCAGAACGAAGCGGCTCAGGTCGCGCTCGCGGGCGAAGCCATTCAGTTCCCGGCCCGTCAATCCCTTGGCGTCGAACACGGCGCGCAAATACTCGGCCACCGATTTCGCCGTTCGCAACTTGGCCATCGCGGCGTCGTGCTTCTTCCTCGCTGTCGCAGCATAATCCGCCTCGCGCTTCGCCACTTCCTTCTCAAACGCCTCCACCGCCGGAGTTCGCTGCACCTCGCCGATGAGCGGCAACTCCTTCGGTTCCACGGAACTCGCGAACACGCCGTACAGCGAGTAATAATCCTTGATTGGGATCGGGTCGAATTTGTGGTCGTGGCAGCGGGCGCACGACATCGTCAGCCCCATGAGGCCGCGGCTGACCACGTCGATGCGGTCGTCGATGATGTCCGCCTGGTTGTTGAGGAAGCGGCGGCCGAGCGTGACATAGCCCATGGCGGCGAGCGGCCGCTTGTCCGCGCCGAGCGGCAACTGATCCGCCGCCAGTTGCTCCACGATGAACCGGTCGAACGGCTTGTCCTCGTTGAACGACCGCACCACGTAGTCGCGATAAGTGTAAGAGAAGGGGAAGGTCCTCTCTTCCTGGAAGACGTAGCCCTTGGTGTCGGCGTAGCGGGCGACGTCGAGCCAGTAGCGGCCCCAGCGTTCGCCATAGCGCGGGCTGGCCAGCAGCTTGTCGACGGCCTTTTCGAAGGCATCGGGCGATGAATCGGCCGCGAATGCGTCCAGTTCCTCGGCGGTCGGCGGCAAGCCGATCAGGTCGTAAGACGCGCGGCGAAGGAGGGTTCGTTTGTCCGCCGGCGGAGCGAGTGACATCCCCTTGTCAGTCAGCTTGGCGACAACGAATCGGTCGATGTCGTTGTTAATGCGAGCATTGTCGATCTTGGGAACGGGCGGGTTTTGGATCGGCTGGTAGGCCCAGTGCTTGCGCGGGTCCGCGGCGCTGGGAACGCGATCGGCGGGATACGGGGCGCCCAACTTCACCCACTCGGCGAGGATCGCGACGGCATCCGCCGTCAGCTTCTCCTTGGGCGGCATCGGGTGTTCGCCTTGCCGCTTCACGGATGCAATGAGCCGGCTCTTCTCCGGTTGCCCCGGTTGGATTACCGGGCCATCGTCGGCGCCGGCCTTCGCCCCGGCGGCCGTATCGAGCCGCAAACCCGCGCTCTGCTTCTTCGCCCCGTGGCACGAGTAGCACTTCGCCGCCAGCACGGGCCGCACCTTCGCTTCGAAGAACTCGACCTGCGCCGCGGAAGGCTTGGAGGAAGGATCGACCGCCGCCACTGGCAAGGAAGCGAACGCGAACGGAAGAGCGAGCAACCACCGCATCGGCGAAATCCTCGGTCGCACGGGGATTGGAGGCAGGAGTGTTATTGTAGCGTATTCTGGGCTGCTTTGCTTACCCGCGACCCACAGAATTGGGTCTGTCAACGATTCTTGGAGGCGCATTAGGTGGGTGTCGGGCACAGCCCGACCTACAAGGCGGTTTTTGTAGGTCGGGCTGTGCCCGGCGTTCTTGAACACCAAGAATCGTTGCTTTACCCCACCGAATCGAGGAGATGTCTCGCTCCCCGCTGGGTCGCGGCTAAGCGAGGGCGTGCCTTCACGGTTCGCATCATCCGCCGTAAACTATCCCGGCCCATATCCCGACGACTTCGCGAGGATCGTGCATGGCCGGTCGTCCCATTCGCGCGTACACCGTTCTTCCGTGCCTGCCCGAGCGGCTGCAGCCGCTGCACAAACTCGCTTACAATCTGTGGTGGTGCTGGAACGCGGACGCCGTCGCGCTCTTTCGCCGCGTCAATGCGGACCTCTTCGAAGCCCTCGACCACAGCCCGATCCGCCTGCTCGGCGCCACCGAACAAGCTCGCTTCGAACAACTCGAACAGGACGACGGCTTCCTCGCGCACATGGATCGCGTTGCCGAGACGCTCGACCGTTACCTCAAGGCCCGCACCTGGTTCCAGGACGAGTTCGAAGGCGAAGCGGCCTTGCGAATCGCCTATTTCTCGGCGGAATTCGGCATGCACGAGAGCGTGCCGATCTACTCCGGCGGCCTCGGCGTGCTCGCCGGCGACCACCTCAAAAGCGCGAGCGACCTCGGCCTGCCGCTCGTCGGCGTCAGCCTCATGTACCGCGAAGGATACTTCCGCCAGTACCTCAACGTCGATGGCTGGCAGCAAGAGCGCTACCCCGAGAACGACTTCTTCAGTTTGCCGCTGATTCCGGAACTGGATGGCAACGGCAACCCGATCCTGGTCGCGGTTCCGCTGCCGGGCCGCGAACTGCAACTCCGCATCTGGCGCATTCAGGTCGGCCGCGTGCCGCTTTACCTGCTCGACGCCAACATTCCGCAGAACCGCCCCGAGGATCGCGGCATCACTGCGCAACTTTATGGCGGCGACCAGAACACGCGGATTCAACAAGAGATCGCCCTCGGAATCGGCGGCGTTCGCGCTCTCAAAGCCCTCGGCAAGATGCCGACCGTTTGCCACATGAACGAAGGGCACTCAGCGTTCTGCGGCCTCGAACGCATCCGCATGATGATGGAGCAAGACCACCTCGATTTCGCGACGGCGTTCGAAGCCGTCAAGGCCGGCACCTGCTTTACCACGCACACGCCCGTTCCCGCCGGCAACGATGCCTTCCCCATGCCACTCATCGAGCAATACCTCGGCGACTACATGCACCGGATGGGTGTTGACCGCGGCGCCGTTGCCGCCCTGGGCCGCCAGCACCCCAACAACGATGCCGAGCCGTTCGGCATGACCGTGCTGGCACTCAAGCTGGCCAATACCAGCAACGGCGTGAGCAAGCTGCACGGCAGCGTATCGCGGCGGATGTGGCGCGACATCTGGCCGGGGTTGCCGGTCAGCGAGGTGCCGATCGCCTCCATCACCAACGGCGTGCACACGCAAAGCTGGCTGTCGCCGGAGGTCGGGCTGCTGTACGACCGCTACCTGGGCGTGCAGTGGGACGAGAAGCCGACGGACTTCGCGATTTGGCGGCGCGTCGAGCAGATTCCCGATGCGGAACTGTGGCGGACGCACGAACGCGGCCGCGAACGGCTAGTCGCCTTCGCCCGCACGCGCCTCAAGGCGCAACTGAAGCGGCGCGGCTCGCCGCCCAGCGAACTCGAAGCCGCCGAGGAAGCCCTCGATCCCGACGCCCTGACCATCGGCTTCGCCCGCCGGTTCGCCACTTACAAGCGCGGCGATCTGATCTTCCGCAACGAAAAGCGGATCCTCGAAATCTTGAACAAGACCGATCGCCCGGTGCAACTGATCTTCAGCGGCAAGGCCCATCCGAAAGACCAGGGCGGCAAAGAACTGATCGCCCGCGTGGTGCAAATCACCCGACGCCCCGAGTTCCGTCGCCGAGTCGTCTTCATCGAAGATTACGACATGAACGTCGCCCGTTACCTGGTGCAAGGCGTGGACGTGTGGTTGAACAACCCGCGGCGGCCGCTCGAAGCCTCCGGCACCAGCGGCATGAAGGTTCCCGTCAACGGCGGCCTGAACCTTTCCATTCTCGATGGTTGGTGGGTGGAAGGGTACGACGGCGACAACGGCTGGGCCATCGGCGCCGGCGAAGAGTACACCGATCTCGCGTTACAAGACGAAGTGGAGAGCCGGGCCCTGTACGACTTGATCGAGCAAGACCTGGCGCCGCTGTTTTATACGCGCGGTTCGGACAGCTTGCCGCGCGGCTGGATTCGACGCATGAAGCGCTCGATCATTTCCCTGGTGCCGGTGTTCAACACCAATCGCATGGTGGAGGAATACGCGGGCCGCTGTTACGTGCCGAGCCACCGCCGCTTCGCCAAGCTGGCCGACGGTCACCTGGCCGCCGCGAAGGAGTTGGCGGCATGGCGGCGCCGCGTCCGCAACGACTGGGGCCAGGTCCGCATCGAAGCGGTCGAGGCCCCGAGCGGCGAAATCCACCGCGTCGGCAGCGTCTTCCCGGTTCGCGTCAAGGTGAATCTCGGCAGCTTCTCGCCGGACGACGTGGAAGTGCAACTGTGCCACGGCGTGCTCGATTCGATGGGCGAACTGGCGGAACCACGAGCGCTGGCACTGCATCCGGAAGGGAACGCGCAGATGAATGGCACGCCGCGGTCGGCACTATTCGCCGGCAAGGTGCCGTGCTATGCGAGCGGTCAGTTCGGGTTCAGCGTGCGGGTCTTGCCGAAGCACGCGAACCTGCCGCATTCGTTCGAACCGGGCCTGGTCACGTGGGGTTAAACGTGGTTTAGCCGCGACGCGGAGTCTGCGGAGTCGCTGCGAAATCACATCGAGCCAGCCGCCTTTTCTGACCCTCTCCCCGTTGGGGAGAGGGTGGTTTGCGAGCGAAGCGAGCAAACCGGGTGAGGGGCTTGATTGGAGTTACAAGACCCCTCACCCGCCATCTCGCTGGCGCGAGATGGCGGCCTCTCCCCAGCGGGGAGAGGCATGTGGCTGGTTGGCTCGATGCCGTGCCACACTTGGCAGTTGAGGGCTTTCCCATGATCGCTTTGGAATCCACCCGCGCGGCACTCCAATCGGCGAAGCCCTTCGATCGCACCGACGAACTCATCAAGTCCGAACTGAATGCTGGCCGCAGCGTTGAAGATGTGTTCAACGATCTCCGACCCATCGTTGATGCGGTGTTCGAACTGCCAGGTCTTACCGAAGACGGCGAGAAAGCGTTTCTGGGTTCGCTCGACGCCCTGACCGGGAATTGCCGTAAGGAACGATGCTATACGGACACTCCACGCATCAGCGCATCCAGTCGCTAATGCACCACTCGCGCTCCCCTTCGGGTCGCGGCTAACCCAATTAATTCGGCAGGCTTGCCGGAATGCCGCTCTTGCTCGTCGCCGCTGGGATGGCGGGCGCCGCCGGGGCCATAACTGGCGGCAGCAGCGGATCGGACGGCACGCTTGGCGTCGCCGTTTCCCGCGGCCGGTTCTTCGCCGGGCCGAAGCGCGTCGGCGTCACCGTCTCACCCGTCGGCGTGAACTGCGGCACCGTGGTCGACTCCGCGGGAACGCCGGACCCCGGCAGCGCGAAGCTTCCGGTGCTCGCGTTCGTCGGCAGCGGCCGTTCCACCGTCGGCGCCGGAGCCGAAATCGCACCCGGGCCGCCCGGCACATTCAAAATCACATCGGGCATCATCGGCTTCATCGGCGCCGCCGGCTCGCCCATCGATCCCGCGATCGGGCCGGGCAGTTTATGCGGCGTCGGCAGCTTCTTCGGCCCCTTCGGGTTCCCATCCAATTCGGGAACCGGGCCCATCGGCATCTCGGCGATCGGCGGCAGCACCGGCGTGCCCACCGCGGGCGAGACAATGTGCGTCGGGCTCTGCGGCGCCGTGTTCATCGCCGGCCGTTCCCGCAACTTGATCGCCGCCGACCGCGCCTTCTCGTGGTCCCGCGCCCGCTGCGCCACGGCAGCCGGCAGCGGCCCTTCGTGCAGGTGGATGTTGTTGTAGCGCAGGATCGTTCCCTTCGACCATTCGAACTGGGCCAACGCCGAGTTGTAGTCGGCGATCGCCTTGAACTCCTGCTGAATTGCCGTCGCCAGGTTCTGCTGGTTCGTCAGGTAGTTCAAGTATTCCGTCGGCTGATACGAGCCGGTCTCGATCCGGATGCGGAACAGGTAAAGGAAATTCTGCAGCGCCTTGCGGCGTTCCGTGAGCGGCCCGATCACCGTGTGCGCCAGGATCACGTTGCGATACTGGAACGCCAGGTATTCGAGGGCTTTCATTTCCGCGTCGCGGAGCATGATGTAGTTGCGGGTCGTGAGCAGCGTGGCCTGGCGGACCTGGGCGTTGGTATCGCGGAAACCAATGGGCACGTCGAGCCGCAAGCCGACGTTCCAGGTGTTGAACTGGTTGTTCCCGAAGCTGGTGAGCGCGTTGCCGGGAATGGTCGTGCCGGTCGTGGTATTGAAAATGGTCGGCGATCCGTCGAGTCGTGTGCCGAGCCCGGCGACGTTGTAGTTCGTAATGAGGCGAAGGTCCGGCTGGCGGAGGTTCCGGGTCAACCGCAATTGCAACTGGGCGATCTTCACTTCCTGGCGGAGGATCATGAGTTCCGGTTTGAACGCCATGGCCTCGTTGGCGGCTTCATAGAAGTCCGGAACGTAGGGGGCGAGGTTCGGTTCGT
The DNA here is from genome assembly GCA_035571955.1 of Urbifossiella sp. Taxonomy (GTDB): domain Bacteria; phylum Planctomycetota; class Planctomycetia; order Gemmatales; family Gemmataceae; genus Urbifossiella. The sequence goes on from DATNBQ010000597.1 coordinate 6,955, forward strand.
CCACGGGAACGAGGCGATAGCCGTCGTCGCTGCGGAGGCCCATGAATCCGCGGAGTTGCCGTTCCGATTCGAGAACCTGGCCGCGGGCCGTGTAAACCTGCGAGCGGAACTGTTCCAACTGGGCGCGGCCTTGAAACAGGTTCTGCTGCGGGTCGGTGCCGGCATCGACGCGGGCCTTCGTGAACCGGTAGCCATCGTATGCCTGGCGGAAGCCTTCTTCCTGGGCGTAGAGGTTGTAGTACGAGCCGTACAGGTTCCAGTACGCCGTCTCGACGTTCACGAGCAGGAAGTTCACCTGCTGCTCGAAGGTGACCTGCGCCTGATCGCGGCGAATCCGCGTGACCAGGATGCTGGATTGGCCGGGCAGGTTCGTGTTGAACGGCGAGGCGCCGACCGGGAAGTTGAAGTTCGTTTGCGAGCCGTCGCCGGGGTGGGCGTCGTTCATCTGGTTGATTTCGACGCCGAACTGCCGCAACAACGGCTGCTGGAACGCGAACGTCACGACCGGCGTATAGTTCGGATTCACGAAGCTGCCGACCTGGCTCGCCGGAATGGTCGAGAACTTCGAATAGTCCGTCTCGAAGGTGATTGATGCCAGACCGCCGCTCGGCAACGGCTTGTCGAAGCGGCTGGTCATCACGGCCGCATCGCGCTGTTGTTGGAACGACAAGAACTGAGCCGCCACCGGCGAATCGATCTTCGACCACGTCAACTGCGTGACCCAACGGGTATCGAAGCGGGACAGAGCCCGTTCGATGCTGGCCGCGGAACTCGCCGGGTCGAGGGCGAAGGCGCGGATCGCATCCGGCCCCGTTGCCCCGTTAATCGTCGTGGTCAGCGAGTTGTTTACGCCGAACTGCTGCGGCGACTGGATACCGGTATTGCCCTGTTCCACGGCGACGGCGACGCATTCGCGAAGCGTGACGGGCCGCGGCGTGCGGTCGGGCGAAAGCACGTGGGCCGGCGACATTCCGAGCGGTACGACGTGCGGCGGATTGATCGCGCCGTGCGGATTGTCTTCGAGGTAAGCCGGCATCCCAGCGGTGACGGCCTGTTGGTAATCGCCCTTGTGCAGGAACAGTTCTTGTTTGCAGCCGACCAGCGCGGCGAGCGCCAGAGCCACCACGCCGCGGAGAGCCCACTCAATCCTACGGTACCGGCACATAAGCTTCCCCACAGCCGTCCGACTCAGCGATGCCTTGCCGCCCCCATTGGGCTCGTTCGCCGGCCGCGCTCAACGCACGACGCACGACGGCGGCACGAACGCCACGGCAGGGCATCATGCATAGGTATCGACGCATCCGTTAGTGGAATTCAGCGACTTTGACGGTTGGATCGCTTTTTCCGACGCCGCGACCGGGAATCTGGAGAATCCTGCGAAAATGGCTCAAGGAACGGCGTTCGGCCCGACGGCGGTGCTTGGCGGCTCTCCGCGATATGATGAACCGGATGGATCGCGAACCCGTGCCCCTCTCCGATGAATTGCCGCCCGACGAGCCAGCGGGCGGGTTGATTGCCGCCCTCAAAGAAACGACCTTCCGTTCGCTCCGCCACCGCAACTACCGGCTTTACTTCGTCGGCCAACTCGTCTCGTTCACCGGCACGTGGATGCAATCCGCCGCCCTGATGTGGCTGCTCTACGACCGCACCCACGACGTTCGCTGGCCGTCCTATCTGCTCGTCGCCCAGGTCGGGCCGACTGTGCTTCTGGGGCCGTTCGGCGGGAGCCTCGCCGACCGCTCCGCCAAGCGCTGGCTCATCCTCCGCACTCAGGCCGCCTTCCTCGCCAATGCCCTGATCCTGACCTTCCTGATCGGCAGCGGCACCGTTCTGCCGGGCGTCATACTCGCATTACAAGTGCTCAATGGCATGGTGCAAGCGATCGACTTGCCGGCTCGGCTCTCCTTCCTCCCGGACCTCGTGCCCAAGGAAGACCTGATCAACGCGGTCGGCCTGAATTCGCTCTTGTTCAACTCGGCCCGCGCTTTCGGCCCGGCACTCACCGGCCTGCTTTTCTTCGTCACCGGCCTCGTCGCGCCGCGCCTCTTCCCCGGCAGCGACCCGGTGATCGTCGGCGCCGTCTGCTGCTTCTCGTTCAACTCCATTAGCTTCGTGGCCGTGCTGATCGCACTCTCGAGCATCCACGTACCGACCGATGTGCACCGTGACCGCAAAAACGAACCCGGCTCCATCTGGGATGGCGTTCGCTACCTGACGAATCACGCGGCCCTCGGCGGCCTGGTCCTCTTGACGCTGACCTTCTGCGTGTTCGCCTGGCCGACGCTGACGCTCTTCCCCGGCTATACGCGCGAACAGCTCGGCCGGGCCGAAAGCGCTTACAGCGGCCTCGTGAGTGCCCTCGGCGTCGGCGCGCTGTTCGCCGCTTTGGCGACGGCCACCTTCGGATCGGCCTCCCGCAAGGGGCTGTTCCTCGTGCTCGGCGTGGCGACCACGGCCGCCGGCATCGCCGGGCTCGCCGCGGCGAATGTACTCGGCGCCGCCGCCGTCTGCTCCGCCGCCATCGGCTTCGGCTTAATCCTTTTCCTGTCCACGGGGCAATCGACGCTGCAACTGGCGATTCCGGATGAGAAGCGCGGCCGCGTCATGGCCATCTGGGCGATGACGCTCAGCGCCAGCGCCCCGATCGGCCACTTGCTGGCCGGCCAAGCCGCCGAGGCCTTCGGCATCAAAAACGTATTGATGGTGATGGCCGCCGGCACGGCCCTGGTGGCGGCCGCCCTCGCGGTGCTGGTGATTCGCCGCGGCCGTGCTACTTCGGGAACGGAGTCGTCGCCGGGCCCCATTCCGTTGCCCGGTAGCGAATGTCCAGGTGCGGCGTCGGCACCCGTGCCCCCTTCTTGAACCGACTGGTCATCGCGGCATCGAGTATGCCCGTCGTCAGCAGCGTGCGCTCCACGGGATAAGGGGCGTGGCCGGTGCGGATGAGCGATTCGATGGCCTTGGTCAATTCGGCGAAGTGGGAATAAGGCGG
>DATNBQ010000598.1:0-3801 GCA_035571955.1 Urbifossiella sp.
ACGCCGATGATGAACGCCACCGAGGTCATGACGATCGGCCTCAGGCGGAGCTTGCATGCCGCGAGGGCCGCGGTGCGGCGATCCGCTCCCGTCTCGCTTTGTTGCTTCGCGAACTCCACGATCAGGATCGCGTTTTTGCACGCCAGCCCCACCAGCACCACGAAGCCAATCTGCGTGAAGATGTTGATTTCCAACCCAGCGAGGCGGACGCCGATCGCGGCGCTGAGCAGGCACATCGGCACCACGAGAATCACGGCGAGCGGCAAGGCCCACGATTCGTACTGGGCCGCGAGCACGAGAAAGACGAGCAGCACCGAGAGGCAGAACGCCTTGGCGGCGGTGTCGCCGGTCTGCAATTGCAAGAGGGCGAGTTCGGTCCATTCGGGGCGCATGTGCGGCGGCAGCGTCTCCTTGGCGGCCTTTTCCATCGCACTGATGGCCTGGCCGGAACTGACGCCCGGCGCCGGCGAGGCATTCACCGCGATCGCCGGGTAAAGGTTGTAGCGCTGGATCATCACCGGGCCTTGCACTTCTTTAACGGCCAGAAACACGCCGACCGGAACCATCGTGTCGCGGTTGATGACGTTCGGGTCGGGCGTTGATCCGTCCAGCCGGGCGGCGTCGATCGCCGCTTGCCGTTCGGCCTCGGCCCGCGGGTTCTTCACCCGAATTCGCTTCAAATCTTCGACCTGCTTGCGGTACTTCACCGAAGCCTGCAGATTCACTTGCCAGGTGCGGCCGAAGCGGTTGAAGTCGTTGACGTACAGCGAACCGAAGTAGACCTGTAAGGCGTTGACGATTTCGCTGACGGGCACTCCGATGACCTGAGCGGCGACGCGGTTGATCTCGAGGAAGAGCCACGGCGTGTCGGCGCGGAAGCCTGTGAACACATCGCGCAGTTCGGGGTCTTCGCCCGCCTTCGCCGTGAGTTCGCGGCCGGTCAGTTCGAGTTCCTGGGCGTCCGACGCGCCGGGATGCTCGACGATAAGTTTGAAGCCGCCGGCCGTGCCGAGGCCGTCCACCGGCGGAGCGCCGAACACGTTCACGTTCGCCCCCGGCGCTTCCGCCTTGAAGGCCTTTTGCAGCGCCGCGGCAATCTCATCCGCAGAACTTCCTTCGCCCAACCGGTCCTTGAAGTCGTCGAGCATCACATACAGGGTGGCGAAGTTCGGGGCGTTGGCGTTGAGGAGCACCGATTGCCCGGAGACGGAAACCGTGTGCTTGACGCCGGGCGTTCGCCGAGCGATGGCATCGAGGCGATTCATTTCGGTCGCGGTGCGCCCCAGGGACGCCGCGTCCGGAAGCTGCACGTTGACGAGCAGGAAGCCTTTATCCTGCGCCGGGATGAAACCGCTCGGTGTCGTTTTCACTGTGTAATACGTGAGGTACAAGAGACCGCCGTAAGCGAGTACGATGAGCGCACTGATGCGGAGCGAGACGCCGACGGCCTTGAGATAGCCTCCGGTGAGCGCCTCGAAGACGCGGTTGAAACCCCGGAACCCCCAGCCGAGGATGCGGTTGAGAGGCTTGCGAAGCAAGAAGCCGGCGAGGCCCCCCACCGCGAAGCAGAGCGATGGGTAAACCCAATCGGCGACCGGGACGCCGAGCCAGTTTTGCAATTGAGCGTCGAGCCGGTCGATGGCCGGTTCCAAATTCGTGTAGCGAAGGTAGACGCCGAGGAAAGCGCCGAGAAGCGGGAAGGCGGCCGGCGGCAGCGGCTCTTGCACCGCCTTGGCGCCGTGCGGCCGCAATAGCAACGCGCACAGGGCCGGGCTCAAGGTCAGCGAGTTAAACGTGGACAGCAGCGTGCTGATGGCGATGGTGACGGCGAACTGGCGGTAGAATTCGCCGATGATGCCGCCGATGAACACGCAAGGAACGAACACGGCCGAGAGCACGAGGCCGACGGCAATCACCGGCCCGGCGACTTGATCCATCGCCAGCATGGTCGCGTCGCGCGGCGACAGCCCGTGTTCAATGTGATGCTGTACCGCCTCGACGACCACGATCGCGTCGTCGACCACGATGCCGACGGCGAGCACCAGGCCGAACAGCGTGAGGTTGTTCACCGTGTAGCCGAGGACGATCATGGCGGCGAAGGTGCCGATGATGGCGACCGGTACCGCCGCGAGCGGAATCACCGCCGCCCGCCACGATTGCAAGAACACCAGCATCACAATTGCCACGAGCACCACGGCCTCGATCAACGTGACGTAAACTTCGAGGATCGATTCGTCGATGACTGGCGTGGTGTCGTAAACGATCTGGTAATCGATGCCGTCCGGGAAGCGCTCCTTCAGTTCCTCCATCTTGTCCTTGACCAGGCGGGCGGTTTCGAGGGCGTTCGAACCGGGAAGCTGATAAATCGACAATGCGACCGAGGGCTTGCCGTCGAGGGTGCAGACCTGGTCGTAGTTGAGGGCGCCGAGCTTGGACTCGGCCACGTCGCGCATCCGCACAATCCGGCCTTCCGGATCCGCCTTGAGGATCATGTCGGCGAACTGCTCGGCAACCACGAGCCGGCCGAGCGTGTTGATCGTGTACTGGAACGATTGCCCGGTCGGGGCCGGCGGCTGCCCGACTTGCCCCGCGGCCACCTGGGTGTTCTGCTGCTGCACGGCCCGCACCACGTCGTCCGCGGAAAGCCCCTTCGACGCCAACTTCTCCGGATCGAGCCAGAGCCGCATGGAGAAGTCGCGCTTGCCGAGATAGGTAATGTCGCCGATTCCCTCGACGCGGGCCAATTCATCGCGCAACTGAATCGTCGCGTAGTTGCTGAGGTAAAGCGGGATCTCTTGGCGGGCTTCCTCGACCGCGTCGCGCTCTTCCGGCGTGGCGTTCGGCCCGGCTTCGGGAAGCGGCTTCGTCGAAAAGAGGTTGACGATCATCAACTGGCTGGGCGATTTCTTCTTGACCATGACGCCGCGGCGCGTGACTTCCGGCGGGAGCCGCGGCTCGGCGAGGTTCACGCGGTTCTGCACCAGCACCTGGGCGATGTTCAAATCGACGCCCGGCTTGAAGGTCACCGTCAGCGTGTAGGTGCCGTCGTTGGCGCAGGTGGACGACATGTACATCATGTCTTCGACGCCGTTGACTTGTTCCTCGATGGGGGCGGCGACGGTATCGGCGACGATCCGCGAATTGGCCCCGGTGTAAACGGCGGAGACTTCGACGGTCGGCGGCGTGATGTTCGGATACTGGGCGACGGAGAGCCGCGACAGCGCGACGAACCCGGCCAGGACCACCAGCACCGAGAGGACGGTCGCGAAGATCGGCCGATCGATGAAAAACCGCGTAAACATAGAGGTTAACCACAGAGGCACAGAGACACAGAGAAAACCAAATCCTCAATGATTCAAACGGCATGGCGTTTTATCGCCGCCTCGAATGCGCGTTGGAAACCGGTAAGTTTCATACGCTCGTCTCCCCGACGTTCGTAGGCGCCACCTATCATGAACGGAACCCATTGATAATCGTCTCTCTCAACACTCAATAATAAGTTGAGCATGCTGTCGATGATTTCCACGGGAGCCAGTCGAACGAATTCAGTTGCAGTGGCTTCATAGTTGAGATCATCGTTGAGCAACAAACTGGACAGGATCGAATTGCTGATCTCATTCGGAGTGAGAATAGATCTTCGTGAGATCGATAGTTCTTTTTCAAGTTTCGCGGAGATACTTAACATTGATGCACCGCTGAAGGCGTTGAGTAACAACAAGCCAGGGCATTCACCGTCCACCTCTCTGACCCTCTCCCCGTTGGGGAGAGGGTGGTTTGCGAGCGCAGCGAGCAAACCGGGTG
>DATNBQ010000599.1:0-8314 GCA_035571955.1 Urbifossiella sp.
GATTCGCTGGGGGGTGTTGGATGCTTTTGGGTGGCACCGGCTTCCAGCCGGTGTGTCTTTACTCGCACCGGCTGGAAGCCGGTGCCACCCAAGAATCGTCCGAGATTATCTACTCCTCCCAGAGATTATTGCTGCACCCAGCGTGTCAGTTTGCATCTTTGTGGCACAGGCATTCTTGCCTGGGCAAGCTTTCGGCACAGGCAGGAAGCCTGTGCCACCAAACTGAGGCACTACCCGGCGATGCTTTTGGCACGAAGCGTTGCTTGCTCTCACCCCATGGGCATGTGGCCGCCAATGGAGGCATGCGGCGGCGGGACCGGTTTGCTTCCCGTCGCCGTCGCCACCAGATCGGGCGAACCGACCGGATGCGGCAAAGCGAACAGTTCGCCATACAGGTAACCGCACCGCGCCCCCTGGTAGCCGTTCGCCGAGCTGACCATGTGCTTGACGCGCACGAACCGCTCCTCGTCGAACTGCGATTGATACGCCTGGATCGCGGCCAGCTTCTGCTCCATCGTGTCGCCGATGTCCACGACAAAGGTGCTGTGCCAGTCGCGATGCTCGGCATCGAAAGGATAAGGGACGTAAACGAGGTGCGGCACGCGGTAGGGCGGGGTGCCGTCGAAGCGCTCGTCCCACTTGGTGAGTTGAGAATAGAAGCGGGCGGCCTCGCCGATGAGTTGGCCCTGGTAGTGGTCCGGCGAGGCGGCGGGGGTGCGGCCGGCAGCGAGGATGACGATTCGCGGGCGATATTTGCGGAACTCCGTGGCGAGCTTGAAGCGATTCTCGGGGCAGTCCATGAGGACGCGGTTGGGCAGGTCGACGTTGACGCGGATGGGGACGCCGAGGATTTTGCGTGCGGCCTCGGCTTCGGCGCGGCGGGTTTCGGGGCTGCCGCGCGGCGTCGGCTCCCCGCTCGCCAGGTCGAAGATGCCGACGGAATAGCCTTGCGTCACGAGCTTGGCCAGCGTTCCGCCGCACAGAATTTCGAGGTCGTCCGGATGCGGGGCGACGGCAATGACATCGAGGCGGTTCGGCAAGGCTTCGGCGCTCACGGCGGCTCTCCCAGGAACTCGGAACCGTTAGGGTACGAGCCGCGGCGCTGGCGACGAGCCATTCGATCGCAGGACTCCGCGCTCCCCTTCGGGTCGCGGCTAATCTGGCTCATTTCTTCTTCTTTTTGGGGCTGATGAGGGACCAATCCGCGACGTTGGCGCGCCTGGCGTACTCGGTGTAGCGGGCGGCAAGCTCTTTCACCTTATCCGGTTCCTGCGCCGCCAGGTTGTTGCCTTCCACGCGATCCGCCGCGATGTCGTACAGCTCCCACGGCTGGTTAAACTTGGCCACCAGCTTCCATTTCCCCGAGCGGACGGCCCGGTTCCCTTCGTGTTCCCAGAAGGTGAAATCGCGGCCGTGCGGCTTCCCTTCGAAGATCGCCCGCAGCGACTTCCCTTCCAGCGGCGTCGCGTGCGCCGGATAGCTTGCACCGCTCAGATCCACGCAAGTCGCGGCAATGTCGATGAGGTGCCCCGGCTGCTTGCGGAGTTCACCCTTCGCGGAGATTCCTTTCGGCCAGTGAGCAATCAGCGGCGTGCTGATGCCGCCCTCGTGCACCCAGTGCTTGTACTCGCGGAACGGCGTATTGCTGACCGTCGCCCAGCCGCGGCCATAGGCGATGTACGTGTCGGCGGGACCGGGCATCACGATGAGGCCCATCCGCACGGGGAAGCCGTCGCGCGTTTGCGAAGGAACGCTGCCGCCAATGGCGAAGTCGGTCGGTTTCATCGCGGGGAACGTGGGCCGCGCCGGCCGGGCGATGTTCGGATGGTTCTTGTTCCCGCTGCGGCCTTGCAACTCCGCGCAGCCCCCGTTGTCCTGCAAAAAGAGAATCAGCGTGTTATCGAACTGGCCGGTGCGCTTCAACTCGGCGACCAGCTTGCCGACGCCTTGATCCATGCGATCCACCATCGCGGCGTAAACCTCCATGCCGGCCGCTTCCCACTTCTTGTCGGCCACTTTCGACCAGTCCATCGGGTTGGGCGTCATCGATTGCTGGGGATCGATCAAGCCGAGCTTCGCGGCCTTTTCGAAGCGGGCCTTGCGGATTGGTTCATAGCCGCCGTCGTACTTGCCCTTGTACCTGGCGATGTCTTCGGGCAGGGCGTGCATCGGCCAGTGGGCCGCCGTGAACGCGACGTACAGGAAGAACGGTTTGCCGGCGTGGTCCTTGGCATGGTCGCCGACGAAGCGCACCGCGTGGTGGGCGATCGCATCGGTGTAGTAGTAAGTCTTCGGTTCGTATTCCTTGTCGGCGAATGCCGAGACCATGGTGTTGTCGCGGACGAGGGACGACGGGTCGAAGTAGCTGCCGGCGCCGTGGATGGTTCCGTAGTAGCGATCGAAGCCGCGCTGCAGCGGCCAGTTGTGCTTCGGACCGGCGGCGGCGGCGAAGCGGGTGACGTGCCACTTGCCGACGGCGTAACTGCGGTAGCCAGCCGACTTGAGCACTTCGGGAATGGTGCGGCACGAATTGTTGAGGTCGCCGCGGTAGCCTGGCTTCCCCTTGTCTTCCATCATGTGGCCAACGCCGGCCTGGTGCGGATAGAGGCCGGTGAGCAAGCTGGCCCGCGTCGGGCAGCAGCGGGCCGTGTTGTAGAACTGGGTGAAGCGCAATCCGCCGGCGGCGAGGGCGTCGAGGTTCGGCGTGGCGATTTCGCCGCCATAGCAGCCGATGTCGGAGAAACCCATGTCGTCGCAAAGAATCACGACGACGTTGGGCCGGGCCGGCTCGAACGGCTCGGCGGCCGCCGTGCTTGTGAATGTGAGAAACGCCGCCAGGAGGATGCCATAGCGCATCGCGTCACCTCGGGTTCGGGGATACGATGCCAACGATTCTATGCGTGGGCGGGCCGCGAACGCCCGAATACTCCGGCATTTTGCTAGAATCAGGGGTGCGAGCGCTCCGCTTCGCAGGCTCCGCGTCGTGGCTAAAACAGTATATGGGGACGCCATGACGGCCCACGAACTTCGCCGGTTGTACTGGAGCGAACCGTTCGAACCGTTTCAATTGGATCTGCACGATGGCCGGCAGATCCTGGTCGCATCGCGCGACTGGCTGGCGATTTCTCCGACCAACGACACTATCGTCGTGGCGCCGACCATTTTCGCAATGGAAATCATCGACGTTCCGGCAATCGACGGATGTCGATACATCAATAATCGCGCCGCGGTCAACGGCGCCGCATAGCATTGGGATGGTGCAATCATGCCGCATCGGCGTCAGATACTACGCGCGGCCGCGGCGGTTTCCTCCGCCGCGCTCGGGTCGCGCTTCTCCTTCGCTTCCTCACGGGATGCCCGAACCATGCTTCACGGCCGCATCAAGCAATCGATCATGTACTGGTGCTTCAACGCCCGCGGCGACAAGTGGGATGCCGAGAAAACCTGTGCCGTCGCCAAGGAACTCGGCGTGCCGTCCATCGAAGGCATCGCCGTCGAACATTGGGGCTTGCTCAAGAAGCACGGCCTCATCAACGCCCTGGCGCCGAACGGGATGCCGGGGATGCCGTTCATGCGCGGCTTCAACAATGCCGCCTTCCACGCCGAGAACCTCGAGCGCACCGGCAAGATCATCGACGCCTGCGCCGACGCCAAGTTCCCGAGCGTAATCTCGTTCTTCGGCTACAAATGGGTGAATCCCGAGGATCCGAAGAGCGGCGAGATCAGCCGCGACGACGGCTTCGCCAACTGCGTGAAGGGGCTGAAGGAACTGGCCCGCCGCGCCGAGAAGCAGAACGTCACCGTCTGCGTCGAGCACCTCAACACCCGCGACAGCACCGACCCCATGAAGGGCCATCCGGGGTATCAAGGCGACGACCTCGACTGGTGCGCGGCGATCCTTCGCAAAGTCGGTTCGCCGCGGATCAAGCTGCTCTTCGACATCTATCACGTGCAGATCATGCACGGCGACATCATCCGGCGAATGGAAAGCGTGAAGGAATTGATCGGCCACATCCACACGGCCGGCGTGCCGGGCCGCGGCGAACTCGACGACAGCCAGGAAATCAATTACCCGGCCGTAATGAAGAAGTTGCTGGCGATCGGCTACACCGGTTACGTCGGCCAGGAATTCATTCCGACCCGCAATCCGCTGGAGGGCTTGAAGCAGGCCGTGAAGCTTTGCGATGTGTGAATGTATAATCGCTCACAGGAATGGGACGGGGAACTGATATGAATATCACACTGGATGCGGAACTGGAGGCGGCGTTACAGGCCGCGGCCGAAAAGCAGGGCGTCGCGCCGGAGGCCCTGGCGCTTTCGACACTGCGGCAACGCTTCGCCCCGCCGGTTTTCGAACCGCGCGACGAGTGGGAACGGGAACTGTTTGAAGCCGCTATTGATTGCGGCGTCACCACTCCCGATTGGGCGCTGACCGCGGAAGGGCTTTACGACTGATGTCAATCCTCATCGACACGAGTATTTTGGGTCGGCTCGCCAACAAGGCGGAGAAAGACCATCACGTCGCGTTTAACGCCATAGGGAAACTACACCATCAAGGAGAAGTCCTGCAGATCACCGCTCAGAATCTCATAGAGTTTCGGAATTTTGCCACGCGGCCATCGTCTGTCAATGGTCTTGGATTGACCGCCGCAGCCGCCGAAGCGCTGGCAGCGAACTTTGAGGCCAAGTTCCCGCTCCTACCCGAAACTTCAGACATCTACCCTGCTTGGAAGACACTGGTTTGCACGCTCGGCATCATCGGTAAGCAAGTGCACGATGCCCGCCTCGTCGCCGTCTGCCACGTGAATCGAGTCTCGCATCTGTTGACGTTTAATGTCTCTCATTTCAGCCGCATGTCCGGCCACGGGCCGCCGCTTTCGATACTTCATCCCGCGAATGTTTAAGCCGATCGAAGATCCTGAGGTGAAATCTTGGCGCATTCCGCGTGGGCGGCTTTCACAACGTGCGGCCATCTTGCTCGGCCGCGATTGGGGCGAGGAACGCGGCCACCAGGCGGACGCGTTTGCGGGCCTCCGCCGTTCGTCCCTGGCACACGTCGCCGATGAGCCGGCGGAGTTCCCCATAACAACGGGCCGAATCGCGGTCGCCGCGAACCGCCGCCCAGGCTTGCTTTAATCCCGCTTCCGCCCATAGCAGCCCGGCCAGCCCGCCCGCTTGCCAGCGCGGCCAGTGCTTACGGGCATACGTTAACAGGGCATGGCGCGTCATCAATCGCAGCGGCGCCGGCACTCGCCGGGCATGCAGAGGCCAGTGATGCGTCGCTTCCAGCCCCGGATCGTACCAGACCGACCAGCCGGCGTCCGCCGCCCGCCGGCAAAAATCGACATCCTCGTAATAGAGGAAGAACGATTCATCCAGGCCGCCGAGTTGCTTGAAGCAATCGCGGCGAACCAGCAAACAGCCGCCGGTGATCCAGGCCACCCGTTGCCGGCTGGCGGCATCCTGGTGCCGGCACTTGCGCCGCGACCGCGGCCGCAACAGCCCGGCCAGGCTATTGGCCAACGTCGGCAAAGGGCCGGACGACGCTTGCCCCGAACCGTCCGCGTTGCGCAAGCGGAAGCCGATTACCCCCGCCGTTGGCTCGCTGGCCTCCACGCGGTCCAGAGTCGCTTGAACCTCGTCGAGGAAGCCTTCCTCCACGGTAACGTCGGGGTTGAGCAAGAGGAGCCAGTCGCCCATGCCGATGCCGCAGCCGCGGTTGACGGCGCGGGCGAACCCCTGGTTGCGGCTCAACCCGCGAATGGTGACGCCGGAGAGTCGCTTGAGGCGGCGGGCGGCGGGGTGGAACGGCGAGTGGTTATCGACGATAACGATTTCGGCGAGCCCGGAGCGGGCGGCGAGCGAACGGCGAAGTTGTAGGGCCAATCGGGCGGTATTCCGCCACTGGCAAAAATTGACGATCACGACGCTCAGTTCCGGCAATCGCCGCGGCGCGGACGGGCGCGCAGCGCCGCGAACCGGCGGCGCGGACAGCGGTAACGGGGGCCCGCCCTCAGGCGGGACGGCCAGGGCCATTCGGGGTCCTTCCCTTGGCACAGCGGAGCCGAGCGGCCGATTGTAAGCAGATGCCAATCCGCCACGCAACCGCAATAATAGACCCTCGACATGCCTAGATTCGCGTTAATCGCACTGGCCCTTCTCGCGGGCGGCTGCGAACCAGCTGCCGATGCCTTTACCATCGTGGTGATTCCCAAGGGAATGACGCACGAGCACTGGCAATCGGTGCGCCGCGGGGCCGAACGCTGCGCCGCCGACCTGGCCGCCGAGGGAATCGCCGTTCGCATCATCTTCGATGGCCCCTTGCGCGAGCGCGACGCCATGGAGCAGATTCGCATTGTCGATCGCCGCGCCGCGACCGGCGCCAGCGCCATCGTCCTCGCCCCGCAGCATAGCAAGACCATGATCGCCTGCGTGAAGCGGGCCGCCGACGCCGGCATTCCCGTGGTCGTCATCGATTCCGACCTGGCCGAACGCGACCACTACGAAAAGTACGTCGCCACCGACAATTACCTCGGCGGCGAACTCGCCGGCCAGCACCTCATCGCCACGCTCAAGAGGCAAGGCAAGGTGCGGCCCCGGCTCATCCTCTTCCGCTACGCGGTCGGCTCGGAAGCGACGGAGCAGCGCGAAAAGGGCTTCGAGGATGCCGTGAAGCACGATTGCCCCGAGGCCATCTGGCTTTCGACGGACAAGTATGCTGGCGCGACCCGCGATTCCGCCATGCGCGAAGCCGGGCCGATGGTGCTGCAGTTCAAGGACAAGGTCGACGCCATCTTCGCCCCGAATGAATCGTCGGCCACCGGAACCATCGACGTGCTCCGCTCGCAGGGCCTGAACAAGAAGGTGCTCGTGATGGGTTTCGACGCCAGCCAGCAACTTCTGCAGAACATCCGCGACGGCGACGCCATCGGCAGCATTCTGCAGGATCCTTACCGCATGGGGTACGTGGCAACGTGGGAATGCGTCCGCACATTGCGCGGCGAGGATATCAACGCTAGCCGCACCCAGCTGAGCCTGAGTACCGGCGAGTACCTTGTCACCCGCGACAATGTCGATAGCGACTTCACGCTCGGGCTGTACGACGCGGCTGCCCAGGCTCGGCGCAGCACCGCATCCCTTCGCGCTGGAGTCGAGTAAACCGGTTGCTGGCTTTTCCCCAGTCGCCGGCTATCTTGGAGCACTATCAATCACTGCCGACCCCCCGGGAGTTCCCCATGTCCCGCGCCGCGACCGAATACCGCTACGAAAAACTGACCTGGCCCGAGATCAACGATGCCGTCGATCTAGGCAAGGTCTGCATCGTGCCGTGCGGGGCCGTCGAGCAGCACGGACCGCACCTGCCGCTCGATGTCGATCTCGTTTGCCCGGTCGGCATCTCCACTGGCGCCGGCCGCGAAATCCCCGACAAAATGCTCGTCCTCCCGGTCGTTGCCTACGGTTACACCGGCCACGTCATGGACTTCCCCGGCACCATCAACAACGATTTCGAACACTTCATGCACCACGTGCTCGACATCGCCAAGTCGCTCGCTTACCACGGCTTTAAAAAGATCATCCTGCTCAACGGCCACGGTTCGAACATGCCGAACCTCGACCTCGTGGCCCGCCGGGCCAACCTGGAAACCGATGCCGAGTGCGTGCTTGCCGCCTGGTGGAACCTACTGACCGTGGACAAGACGTTCATGCCGAAGTGGCGGCAGAGCAAGTTCCCCGGCGGCTGCGCCCACGCCTGCGAACTCGAAACCAGCCTGTACATGTACCTCGATGGCGGAAACGTCCGTAACGATCTCATCAAGAACGGCGTCATCAGTTTCAACGAGGAGAACAGCCCGTTCATGTGGGTCGATTTGCTGGGCGCCGGCCCCGCCACAGTAATCTCGTGGACGAGCAGCTACTCGGACACCGGCGTCCTCGGCGAAGCAGAACTGGCGACGCCCGAGAAGGGACGGCAAGCGTACGAGGAAGCCGTCAAACAACTGGTGCGCTTCGTGACGTGGTTCAAGGGTCGCCCGAAGGATGTACGCAAGGATCGGCATCGCAAGCCGCCGACCATGCCGCTGCCGTGGGGCCAGCGGCCGGTGCGATGACTTCATCCGAGCCGCGACCGTCAGGGAGCGACCGTTCGAGCTCGCTCGCGGCTCGCCATCGGATTACTTCACGTCGGCGCGGAGGTTACCGTTCTCGCGCTTGTACAGCGGCAAGTGGCGATAGTAAACCTCCAGCGTCAACAGCGACAGGGCAGTGCTGCCGTGGCGGCCGCAGTGGGTGCCGATGGTGCCGCCGTCCGTTTCCC
>DATNBQ010000600.1:0-48283 GCA_035571955.1 Urbifossiella sp.
TGCTCTTCCAGTTCGGCGGCCCGAGCCACCTCGATACGTTCGATCCCAAGCCGGACGCTCCCTCCGGCATTCGCGGCGAGTTCAAGACCATCCGCACGAAGACGCCCGGCTTGCTCGTGACCGAACATCTGCCGAAGCTGGCCGAGCGATCGCATCGGTATTCCGTGGTGCGGAGCGTGCGGCATACGCGTTCCAGCCACAACTCCGGCGCGTATTACTCCCTCACCGGCCGCGAACCGCTGATCGACATCGTCACGGCCAACGCTTCGGCCACGGACTTCCCGCACCCCGGATCGGTGATTGGCGCGCTGCGTCCGCCGGACCAGAACGTGCCGCCGTTCGTGGCCCTGCCGACAATGATTGCCGATGGCCCGTTTCGAACGCCGGGCGAGTTCGCCGGCCTGCTCGGCAAGGCGCACGACCCCTTGTGGGTGCTCAAGGATCCGAACGCCCGCGACTTCCAGGTGCGCGAACTGGCGCCGCCCGCGGGGGTGGATGTGGGCCGCCTCGCCGACCGCAAATCGCTTCAGGCCGGGCTCGCCGGGCTGAGCGAGCTTGCCGACCGCAGCGCGGAGATTAACGGCATGCGCGACTACCAGGCCCGGGCCATCGACCTGTTGGCCGCGCCGCGCACGCAGAAGGCGTTCGCCATGGAGGAAGAGAAGAGCGCCACCCGCGACCGCTACGGCCGGAACAGTTACGGGCAAAGCGTCTTGCTTGCGCGCCGGCTCGTCGAGGCGGGCGTGCGCTTCGTCACCGTCTATTACTCGCCGGGCATTGGCGGCTGGGACACCCACAAGAATAACTTCTCGACGCTCAAGAATAGCCGGTTGCCCCACAACGATGCCGCAGTCGCGGCACTCCTGGACGACCTGCACGACCGCGGACTGCTCGACGAGACGCTCGTCTACTGGACCGGCGATTTCGGGCGAACGCCGAAGGTGAATAAGGATGCCGGCCGCGATCACTGGCCGCAGTGCATGTCGGTGCTGATGGCCGGCGGCGGCATCCGCGGCGGAACGACCTACGGCGCTTCCGATCCGACCGGGGCCTTTCCCAAAGACGACCCATGCCGCCCGGACGACATCACGGCCACGGTCTTCCACGCCGTTGGCCTCGATCCGGCGACCGAGATTCGCGATCAGCTCGGCCGGCCGATGCCAATCTCGACCGGCACGCCGATTCGTCCTCTCGTCGAGTCGTCTTGAGCATGGACTCCTTTCCCGATGCCCATTCTAAGCACTTGCACTGTCCGTGAAACCTTTTCAGATTCTGCTTGCGAAGGGCCGACGGCTCTTCAATAATGCTCCCTACCCCTTGCGGACATCCGGACTTCATTGCGGCAGAGGCGCTATGCGATTTCCCATTGGCGAAATGACCGTTGGCGACATCCTGGATCGCGGCATCAAACTCCTCTTCGCACGCCTTCCGGTTTACTATGCGATCAACATTCTCGTTTTGAGCCCGTACATTTTGTTTCAAATCGCAATTCCATTCATCGTTCAGGGAGACCCCGGCAATCCGGCGACGCTGCCCGCCATCCTGGCACTGTCGCTCGGGGCCCTCGTCGTTCTCGTGATCCTTCAACCCATCGGCATGGCCGCCGTACTGTACATCATCATGGAAGAGTACGCCGGACGGCACGTGAGCATCGGGCAGGCCCTGGCGTTCGGGTGCAGCCGCTTCCCCACGCTCCTGGGCGCTTCGATCCTGTTCGGGTTGATGTTCATCATTGGCTGGATTCTCTGCTGCATCCCCGGCATCTACCTGGGGATCACCTACATCTTTTTCGGGCAGGCCGTGGTGCTCGAACGGATGAACGTCAGCGAATCGTTTTCGCGAAGCCAAAGTCTGGTGACCGGCCATCGCTGGCGCGTCTTCGGTGTCGTTGTGCTGGTCTACATCGGCATGATCATCGTGACGCTGGGCGTGCAGCTTGGCCTCCTGGCCGCCCTTCCCACCCAGGAACTGGTGCCGATGGAAGAAGGGATCAAAGTCGAGTTCAATCCCGTCAACCACATCGTGGATACGCTGGTCACGCAGTTGGTCAGCATCCTGTTCTCCACCTACCTGGCCGTCTGCGTCACGCTGCTTTACCTCGACCTGCGGATTCGTAAGGAGGGCTTCGATCTCGAACTGGCGGCCGAGGGGGAGGGCCCACGTCCCGATGGGAACGGCGATGACTTCGACGACGATGAGGGAGACGACCGCGAACGGTATCGCGAGGACCGCCTCCGATGATTCCGCGAACGATCTTCGTGGTCGGAGCGTTGCTGCTTGGGTCTTCCCCCGCCGCCGAATCGGCTTCCCCCGATGCCATTCGCCGGACGACCGAAGAGGTCTTTCGCCGGCGCGAGTTCCAGTCCGCGGGTTCCGAAGGGACGAACTGGCTCGGGCGACAGTTGCGGGCGATCTTCGAATGGCTCGCGCAGCTTCACGAGCTTTCGCCGCTCCTTTTCTGGTCGGTCCTGCTCCTTTGCATCGCGGCGCTGATCTTGCTGATTGTCCATCTCGCATTCGCCGTGCGCCGCATGGTGTCGTTCGAGCGGAATCCGAAGCCGCGCCCCGAGGGGGAAGAGGAGCGGCGGATGCTTTCCTCCGCCTATCAACGGGAAGCGGATGTTCGCGCCGCGGCCGGCGACTATACGGAAGCGGTGCGGTTTCTCTTCCTCGCGCTCGTTTACCGCTTCGATGAACGAGGCCGAATTGCCCTGCACAAGTCGTACACCAATCGTGAATACCTGGGCCTACTCGGGGAGCGGACGCCGGCGCGAGCCGCCCTTCACGTAATGGTGGATGCCCTGGACGACCATTGGTACGGACAGCGCCCGTGTCGGCGGGAACAGTATGAAGGTTGCCGGCAGGCGTTCGACCGCCTCATCGCCGGCGTCTGACAGGAGCAGCGACTCGCATCATGGCCTCCGCGCTTCCCGGCGATCCCCCCGCGGATCCGGCATCCCGCTTCTGGTGGGCCATTCCGGCAATCGGCGTCGTGCTGCTGGCCGTCTTCGCCATGGTTTTCGGCTCCGGTCCCAAGAAAGTCGACTTCGGCACCAGCTACGACGCTACTTCGCGCGGTTCGCGGGCCGCTTACCTCGTGCTGGAGGAACTCGGCTATCCGGTCGAACGATCGCGGCGGGCCGTGGGTGGCGACGTGCGCTGGCTGCTTTTTCCCAGTGCCGCAACCGCTCGAGACGCGGCGCCGCTCCGCGACTGGATTCGTCGGGGTGGAATCGTTCTGCTCGCGGTCGACGACTCCGAGTTTGCCCAACACCTCGGTCTCAAGCTTGCGATCTCGGGCAATGAGCCGAGTTCGCATCCCGAAGCCATGCAACCCCGAAAGCGGTCCCGCCCCGGCGAAGTTTATCCGGCCGAAGCGCCGGACGTGAAGAGCGTGCGTGCCGGCAATCTTCAAGTCGAGGGACCGCCCGCGCAGGATACTTGGGGAACTTTGGATGGCCGACCGCTGGTCAGCGTCTACCGCGAGGGCGCCGGCGAAATCTGGTTGCTGAAGCGCCCGGATGTGTTCACGAACGCGAACCTCCAGGGCGAAGACAATGCGGTACTCCTGTGCCGGCTGGCCGACGCCATGCTGGACGAGCGGCCGGGGCGGATCGCATTCGATGAGTTCTGCCACGGCTTGCGGGACCGGCCGTCGGTCGGCGAGCTTCTCTTCCGCCCGCCGGCGCTGGCGGCGACCTTGGAAGTTCTCTTCTTGACATGCCTGGCCCTCTGGCACTTCGGGATGCGCTTCGGCCCGGTGCGGTCGTCCCCGCCGCCGGCGCGCCGGGCCAAGGAAGAATTCCTCGATGCCATGACCGAGTTGCTGGCGCGGCACGGCGACCGCGGCGAGGCGTTCCGGACGATTCGCGACGAATTCCTGCACCGGCTGCAGGTGGGCCTCGGCTTGCCCGCCGGTGCGTCGATTTCCGCCACCGTGGAAGAGGCCGTGCGGCGCCGCGGCCTTTCGCCCGAACCTCTTCGGACGCTATTGGCGGCTGCCGAACCGCCGGCGGGTCGAAACGCCTCCGCATTCCTTGCGGCCTTGCACCACCTGGACGACCTCACACATGAACTCTCCCAGCCCCGAAAGTGGGATCGCTGATCTGTATGCTGCCGCGCGCCGTGAGATCGCCAAGGTGATCGTCGGCGCGGATGACTTGGTGGAACACGTTCTGATCGCTCTGTTCGCGGGCGGCCACGTGCTCATCGAGGGGGTGCCGGGAACGGCCAAGACGCTGCTCGTCCGCGTCGTCGCGCAACTCTTCGACTGCTGCTTCCGCCGCGTGCAGTTCACGCCGGACCTTATGCCGGCGGACATTACGGGCACGAACGTCTTCGACCCGCGCGATCAAAGCTTTCGCTTCCGCCAGGGCCCCGTGTTCGCGCAACTGCTCCTGGGCGACGAAATCAATCGGGCGCCGCCGAAAACCCAGGCGGCCCTGCTCGAGGCCATGCAAGAACGTCAAGTCACCGTGGACGGCGTTTCGCATCGGCTGCCCACCTTATTCACCGTCTTCGCCACGCAAAACCCCGTGGAGCAGGAAGGCACGTACCCGCTGCCGGAGGCGCAGCTGGATCGCTTCATGATGAAGGTGCACGCCGACTACCCGGAGGAAGCGGGCGAAGTCGAGGTGCTTCGCGTGCACCAGCGCGGCCTGCGCGTCGACGATCTGAAGAGGTTCGACCTGCAGCGGATCGGCGGCGAGGCGGAATTGCTCGCGGCCCAAGACGAAATCCACAACCGGACGATTCGGGATGAATTGCTCGGCTACATCGCACGCGTGGTGCGCGGCACGCGCGACAACCTCAAGGTCGAAGTCGGCGCGAGCCCCCGCGCCGGACTGATGGTGCTGACCGCGGCCAAAGCGCGGGCCGCGCTGCGCGGCCGGCCCCACGTCCTTCCAGACGATATCAAGGCGGTCGTCAAACCGGTCCTCCGCCATCGCTTGGTGCTCAAGCCCAACGCGGAGGTCGACGGATTTTCCGCAGACGACGTGCTCGACGAGGTACTCGGCCGAACGGAGATTCCCCGATGAGGTTTGCGCCATCGCGGCGGTTCCTCCTGGTGATTGGCGCACTGGCCGCGGCGGCGCTCGCGCTGCTGATTTTTCCAGGCGCCTGGCCCGCGCTGCTCGCCGCCAACCTGGCGTTCCTGCTGGTCGCCGCGATCGACCTGGCAATCACCCCGCGCCTTTCGATGCTTGATGCCGAGCGGCTGGCGCCGCCGCGCATGTCCGTCGCCAACGAACAGCGCATCGCGATTCTCGTGAAGAACCGGTCGGGCGCGCGCCTGACGATCCGGATTCGCGATGCGGCCCCGCCGGAGTTTCAGAGCGAGGCGGAACTGACGGGCGTTGTCCCGCCGTTCGGCGAGACGCGCTGGGAATACGCGGTGACGTCGCGACTCCGCGGCCGCTTTGCCTGGGGGCCTATTTACCTGCGTTACTGGTCGCTGCTCGGCCTTTGGGAACGGTGCGCACTCGCGGAAGCCCCCAGCGAGACCCGGGTGTATCCGAACCTGAACCTTCTGGAACGCTACCATCTGCTCGCCCGTTCGGATCGGCTCTCGGCGCTCGGCATTCGCCGCGTGCGCTTTCGCGGCGGATCGACCGAATTCGAATCGCTGCGGGAATATTCCTTTGGCGACGACGTGCGGCAACTGGACTGGAAAGCCACCGCGCGCCGCGGACGCCTGACCGTTCGCCTTCGCGAGGCCGAACGCAATCAGACCGTCCTTCTCGTGCTCGACTGCGGCCGGCTCATGAACGCGACCGAGAACGGCGTCTCCAAACTCGATCATGCGGTGAACGCCGCCTTGTTGCTCGCTCATGTGGCTCTGGCCCGCGGCGATCGGGTCGGGCTCTGCACGTTCTCCGGAAAGGTGCAAGCCTGGCTCGTTCCCCGCGGCAACACGGCGCAGAACCGGCTGATCGGCGACAGCCTGTTCGACCTCGCCGGCGACTTCACCGAAAGCGATCACGGCCGCTGCCTGAGGTTCGTCGCCGCCCGCCATCCCAAACGCTCCCTGCTCGTGGTGCTCACGGATTTCGTCGATGCGACCACTGCCGCGGATATGGTCGCCCATTTGCAACTCGCCGCGCGGCGACACGTCGTCCTTTTCGCCGCTCTGAAGGATACCTTTCTGGAGCAGGCGGCCGCTTTAAAGCCGCAAACGGATCGCGAAGGCTTTCGCAAGGCCGCGGCCATCGAACTGTTGCGCGAACGGCGAGAAGTGCTGGAGCGGATTCGCCGCGCGGGAGGACACGCAATCGACGCGGCGCCCGGCGACATCGCGCCGCCCATTATCAACGGCTATCTCGAAGCGATGTTCGGCGGCTGGCTCTGAGAGCGGCCGGCCAGTCCGATATAGAGCGCGAAAAGGAGCCCGGTGCCTCCCGCCACGGACCAGCGGACGACCGCACCGAAATGAGGCGTCACGAATGCTTCGATGATGCCGGCCGCGACGAGCATCAGAACGGAACCGGCGAGGAGGGCAAAGGCATCGGCGGACGCCAGGCGGAATGCGTCGCCGCGGGTCAGGCGGCCCGGCGCCAACAGCGACCACCCGAGCCGGAACCCCCCGGCGGTGGATATGCAAATGGCCGAAAGCTCCAGCACGCCGTGGGTGGCGACCAGCGAATAGAATCCGAGGAAGTAGCCGCCGTTCCAGACGAGGCCTGACAGCGTGCCGAGCATGCGGCCGTTGAAGACGAGCAGAAACGCCCCGAGCACGCAGCCGAGCGAGCCGAGCGCGAACCCCATGATGGCCACTTTCACGTTGTTGCCGATTATCTGGGCCGCGACGAGCGGACTATCGGAAACGTCGAAGGTAAAGTTGCCGCGATACTCTCCCTGTTGCTTCTCCAATCGGATATTCTCGTATTCGACGATCTTCTCGTCGAACAGCGAGAAGGCGAGTTCGGGGTCGCGAACCACGGCGAGCCCCGAGATCAGGGTGGTCGAGGCGAAAACCAGCGCGGCGGCGGCAACGAACCGCCAGTTCCGCCGCAGTGCCCGGGCGAAGCCTCGGGCCGCGAAGTTGACGAGCGGCCCAAGTGACGCGCGCGAGGTCGCATACACCTGACCGTGGGCTCGCGCCGCCAGGGCATTGAGGTACTGAAGCACGGCCGGGTCGGCGCCGGACGCCCGCGCCTGCGAAAGGTCGATCGTCACTTGCCGATACAGGCTGCAAAGCCGCTTGATCTGCTCGACGGGCAGAACGGCGGCGCCGCGGCGCCCGATCCGGTCGAGCAACGCGGAGAGTTCGATCCAACGCTGGCGGCAGTTCTCGCGAATGGCGGGCCTCCGAACGCCTGAACACATTCATACGAAACGGCGGAGAGTCGGCATGCGGTGGACGGACGAACTGCGAATCGAGACGCCCGAGCAAATCGGCGTCGAACTCGAGTTGGCGGGGCTCGGGTCCCGCTTCGTCGCTCAGGTCGTCGACTGGCTCTGGAAAGGGTTCGTCACGCTGCTGTTGGTGTTGGCCGCCGCTCTCGTTCTCAGCGCCGTCGGCCGCGAGCAGATGCTAGCCGACCCATCGAAAGCGATGGCGGCACTTTTAATCGCAGGACTCTATGGCCTGTGGCTGGGATATGGAATTTATTTCGAAACGCGCTGGAACGGGCAGACCCCGGGGAAGCGTTTTGCCCGCATCCGGGCCGTGCGGCAGAACGGCACCGCCATCGACGTGCCGACCGCATTCATCCGCAATTTGCTGGCGATCGCCGACTTCCTCCCCGCGTTCGATCTGCTCGGCGCCGTGCTCATCATGCTGACGAACAAGCGGCAGCGACTCGGCGACCTCGCGGCCGGGACCATTGTGGTGCGCGAACGAGTCGCCGACCTTCCCGAGGAAGCCGACGAGCTTCTCGACTTCGCTTCCGACGACTTCACGTTCTCCTTGCCGCAACTGGCTCTGATCACTCCGGCCGACCGCATCCTGATTCGTTCCTTCCTTCAGCGGTTCCACCAGATGAAGGGATCCGGCCGCGAGCGCCTGGCCTTAAAAATGGTCGATTCGTTCATCAGCAAAATGGATTACGACGCGAAGGTCGAGATTTACGATGTCCACGTCGCGCGGGAATTCCTGGCCTCCCTGCTTCGCGACTACGAGCTGGTTCGCCGGCACCAGTAACGCGGTGAGCGATCCGCTGCGAGCGACGCCGCTTGGTGCGATTCGAGGAGTGAGCATTCAGCCGACTTGCTTCGCTGCTGGTCTATTTTTTCGCGGAGGTCGCGAGCAGGCCGTTGACGGCCCAACCGGTTCCCCAAAGCGACCAGATGCGCGCCGCCTTGCCCTTCGCGTTAGTCACGGTCCACTCGCCGCTGTCGCCCTGGCTGGAAATCAAAAACGCCCAAGCCTTTTGCACCGCGGCATCCGAGTGGTCGCGGCCGAGGGCGCCAAGAGTGTAAAGCGCAAACCCCGTCGCCCACGCGTCGCTCTCGTAATTCCCTTTCGACCAGTCCCAGACGCTCCAGCCGCCATCCGGTTTTTGGCGATTCAAGAGGGCCGCGGTCGATTCCTCGGTCGCCTTGGCATCGTTGGCGCGGTGGGCCCGAAGCGTCCGCAGGGCGACGGCCACCAAGCTCTGCCCGGGTTTGATCTTCTTGAGGAACGCCTCGCCTCGACCGATTGCCGCGGCGACCGCAGCCGATTTCACTTCAACCGTGTGCAAGGCCAGGAGTGCCCAAATCGTGTAGCATTCCCGCTGTTCTTTGGCTTCGCAGGGGAAGAACGGCTGGCCGGGTTCGAAGAAGCTGCCGTCCTTGTCCTGCAATTCGAGGAGTTGTTGGACGAGCTTGGCCGCGGTGTCGGCGGGCGCGGGCCCGTTGGCGGCGGCCTTGGAAATCAGCAGCCACGCCGACTGGAAGCGGGCCGCCGTGTCGTAGTAATTCGGGTTGGCGGCTTTCTTGACAATTTCGTCGATGTTCTTCTCGATCGCCTTGGCCGGCAACACCTTCTCGAGTTCTTTCTTGAGCTCCGCCGGCGTGTTGAACTTCCGGCCGTTGAATTTCTGCAACTCGGCCTTTTTCTCGGCCGAGGCGCCGGCATTCTTCGCGAGTTCCCAGGCGGCGCCGTTGAGTTGATAAATAAGTTTCTTGGTCGATTGTTTTGTCAGAAGATTGTCGAAGCGGCCCAGCTCCTTGCGATCGACCAGTCCGCCGCGCTGCGAGAGCGTGAGGCTGAAGAGCGCCGTCCCGCCCCAGTGGCACGAGATACACCCCTGCCCTTTGACTTCCGCCTTGGGGCTGCCGTCGCCGCCTTCGAGAAGCATGGGGAGGGCCCGTTGGGCCGCTTGCCGGGCTTGATCGGGGCCGAGAGGTTCAGCGGCCCGGACGATTGGCCCGAGAAGGAGAGAGAGAATCGCCGCAAGGAGAGCACGGGAAAACATCGCGCGGGCTCCCGGAATTGAAGAGGTCCGGCGATGCCGGGGAGGGATTGAGCTAACCGAATTCTCGCCGATAATCCCGGCGATTGCAATGGTCTTCCCGGTTGGTGTCAGGGTCGATTGCACCGCCCCCTGCGACCCTTACTCGGTTCGGCTTATGGTTCGTCCGCCGAAGGCGGCCTCATTGCAAGCGCAATCGACAATCGCTGCCCGTCAATTCGTCAGCGTAATGCTGTGCGCGGTGGCGCTGCCCATCGGACTGCATCCGGAGGTTGCTTCACATCCCAGGCGAGTCCGACGAAGGAGAGCAATCGTATGAACGCGTAGCTCATGTCGAGTTCATACCAGGCGAACCCATGTCGAGCGGAGCTCGGCGAGCGGTGGTGATTGTTGTGCCAGCCGTCGCCCATGGCGAGAAAACCGAGAAGGAAGTTATTTCGGCTTCCCTCACCAGTGTCGAATCGCTGTGGACCGAAAAGGTGGCCGATCGAATTTACGGCAAACGTTACCTGGAAGGCCAACACGACGCTCAAGCAGAACCCGAAGACGAGAGCACCCACTCCTCCGATCGCGAAACAGACCGCCGCCATCAGAATACCGGGAACCATCCAAAGGCGATCGAGCCAAACGAGCTCGGGATACTTCGCGAGGTCATGAACGATTGATTCGTCCGGATGCATGAGGTCGCGGGTAAAGAGCCAGCCGAAATGGCTGTGCAGGAACCCATCGACGACCGGTGAATGCGGATCGCCCGCCTCATCTGAGTGGCGATGGTGCAGTCGGTGGTGGATGGACCACCAGAGCGGTCCCTTCTGCAAGGCCGTGCACCCAGCCGCTGCAAGCAAGAACTGAACCCACCGCGGCGTCTTGAACGCTCGGTGAGAACAGTACCGGTGCAATCCAACGGTGACGCCGAGCCCGGTGATCCGGGTCAGGACCAGAATCCACAGGAGATACCATAACGAGAATTCGATGAACGGAATCGCAATCAGTGCCAGATGAACGAGCAAGAGAGGCGCGAGTGCGAAGCCAATTCGAAAGATGCGGTATGTGGGAGAAAACCAGCGCCCAGTGGCAGCGGCGAATGGCAGGAGATGCATAGAGTACCGCCCGGGGCATGAGTGAACCCGGCCAACCGGGAGAGAGACAGGCTCGCAAGCAAGCCCATCGCGAGAGAGGAGTTTATCGAGTTTTCGATTCCGTTACGATCTCGATTCCGCGGAATTCGGCATTTGGTAAGTGGCGGGATTTGCGGGGCGGAGGCATTTCCCTCCGTCTGCGTCCTGCAATACTCCCCGTACTGCTCGTTCCTACCATCCAAACTAGGTCGCCAGCGCGACTGTAGCCGGTGAGGGTTCCTTCAGAATACCACTTCGAATTGCGGTGGCGACTTGGTCGTTCAAGGGGTGCCGGCAACTTCCGCGGGTTCGATGAGGCCGTCGCCGTTGCGATCGAGCTTCCGGAACAGTTCGATGGGCCCGAGGAACTCGCGGAGGGAAACGTCGCCGTCGCCATTGCGATCCATTTTGCTGAACCAGAGAGGCGTCGGACCGCGCGGCGACGGGCCCCCCGCCGCGGGAGGAACCAGCAACCCGACCGGCACCGGATCGACGACGAACCGCAGCGCGAGTTGCCGGACCAGGTTTTCGGGGCCGAACGAGCCGTCCGCGGAGGCGAATGGCGTGACGATGGTGGGGGCTTCCGCCAGTTCGCGCGGCGAGAGCCGCCCATCGCCGTCCCGATCGAGCAAATTGAAAAGCCCGTCGCCGCGGTCGATGCATTCGACCTCGACGCGGCATGCGGCCAGCGGTTCCAGCGCCTTCCGCGCCGCTTCGATGTCCGCGGCGCCGAGCTTGGCATCCGCGCTCCGAACGGCGAAATCGAAGAACGCCAGGGCACTCAAGTCCCTCTCGAGGGCCTTGCGTTCGAGCGGCTTATCTTTGGTTAGCGCATGCAAGTTCTGGCAAACGCGATCGGCCTCCGCGGTCCAGCGGGCAACGGGCCAGGGCGCGGGCTTTTCGAAGCGGAAGACGCTGCCGGGAAAGGCCGCCTTCCACATGCCTCCCGTTTCGACGGCCCCCGTTGCAATGAACCGATTGCCCGATGCGTCGAAGTGAAGCGTCAGCTCGATGCCCGGGGGCTTGGAGAGCCACGCCGCGAGTTCGGTGGAATCGAGGATGCCGTTGCCGTCCTGATCGAGCGAGTCGAAGGACTTCGCTTCAGCGCCGAACTCAGCCTTTTTCAACGCAGTGGCCTTCGCCCCCACCCGGGCCGCCAGGAGTGGCTTGACGCCCCGTTCTCCTATCGAGGGAAGGAAGACGAGGTCGGACGGCCCTTCGCGCGTTTCTTGATCCGGCTGCGGGAGAGGCAGGGAACGACCGCGCCCGGCGGGCGGTACGCCGCGGTCCAGAAGCTCCGCGGCGGTTACAAATTCATCTTCGTTCACGTCGAGTATTGCCAGCCGTTCGCGGGCGGCCTTTAGTTCCTCCGTGGAGAGCCGGCCATCGCCGTTGCGATCGAGGTGGCGGAAGAGCACGGCAGAAAGTGCGGAGGAATCCGCCGGCGGGCGGACGACGCGGAAGCCGATCGCATCTTTCCCGGCGGCCCGCATCGCTTCGCCGAACGCGGCTCGCGTCACCTTCTCATCCTTCTTCGCGAACGCGAGCCGCAGTGGCTGACTGACCATGGGGCCCTCGAAAAAGTCGAGTCGCGAGGAAACGCGAATGGGCCCAAAGGGCGATCGTTCCTGGGCATCGAGCCCGCCATCCCGATTTTGATCCCGGAACGCGAACAGTCTGTCGAGCGCCTTGTTCCAGATATCTTCCGCCGGATGCCCGGCAAGCGCGATGTGGATCCGAATTCGCACGGGGCCGCTCGGGGCGAAATAAACGAGTTCGCGCGTGCTCCCGGCCGGCGGGGCCGCGCCGGCGGCAAGTATCGCTGCCGCGAAGATGGCCCAGCGCACGATCATGCCAGCACCTCGACCACAGGCTTCGCGGACTTGTCGACAATTGGGATCGGCCGGCCGACATTGGAAAGGTTCGTCTTTTGGGAGTTGATGCCGAGCGCCTTGCAGAGGGTTCCAAGCAGGTCGGGGACGCTGGTCGGCCGTTCTTCGACTTTCGTGCCATCGCGGCTCGTCCTACCGAGGGCCTGGCCCCCCTTGATGCCGCCGCCCGCGAGCACCGCCGACCACGCATCCGGGAAGTGGTCGCGCCCCTTTTGCGGATTGATCTTCGGCGTTCGCCCGAATTCGCCCATCCAGAGAATTGTGGTCGTGTCGAGCAGGCCGCGGTCCTTGAGGTCCGCCATCAGCGCGGACCAGGCCGGGTCGAGGATGCCGCAAAGGTTTTTCACCTGATCGTGGTTCTGGTTGTGCGTGTCCCAGCCATCGAGCGTGACTTCGACGAAGGGAACGCTGCGCTCCACGAGCCGGCGGGCGAGCAGGCACCCCTGTCCGAAGAGATTGCGGCCGTAGCGATCGCGGACCTCGGATTTCTCCGCCGAGAGGTCGAATGCGCGGGCCGTCTCCGGCTTCATCATGCGGATGGCGGCGGCGAACGATTCGCGATGGCTCTCGGCGATCGGGCCGGGGCGTTCGTCGAGGAACCCCGCTTCGAGATCCTTCATTAGCGCGAGCCGCTCGTCGGCCCGCGCCGCGGCGATGCCGCCGAACCGGTCGAGGTTTTGAACCCGGAGTTGTTCGTCGACGGCGGAACCGCCGCGGATTCCTTGTCCGTCGGCGACGATGAGCGGCGAGTACTTCGGCCCTAAAAAGCCGGGTCCGAACGCGCTTTGGGAAAGGCCGCGCTGCGGCGCGATGGCGATAAACGGCGGCAGGTCCGCCCTGCCGGTCGGCAACTCCTTGGCCACGAGCGCCCCGAGCGATGGAAAATCGATGGCCCCTTGCGGCAGCGTGCCGGTGCGGAGCAGATGCGTGGCCCGGCCGTGGTCCCCTTCCTTCGTGGACATGCCGCGGATCACGGCGATGCGGTCGCCGTGCTCGGCGAGCTTCGGCAAATGCTGGCCGATTTTCAGGCCCGGCGCCTTGGTGGCGATCTCGGTGAACGGGCCGCCGTTGGCGTGGCCGGTCTTGAGATCCCATAAGTCGATGGTGGCGGGTCCGCCGCTCATCCAGAGCAGGATGCAGGCACGCTTCCGCTCGGGATTAGCGGCAGCGGCACTTGCCAGTGGGGCGAACCAGCCGCAAGCGGACGCCGCAACCGAGCCGCGCAGGAATCCGCGCCGCGTGAACGATCCCATGGCTTCTCCTCAGTAAGCACTCAGCCCTCAGCCCTCAGCACTCAGCTGTCAGCACTCAGCTGTCAGCCCTCAGCTGTCAGCCCTCAGCTGTCAGCCCTCAGCACTCAGCACTCAGCACTAATGGTTCGTGCGGAACTCGATGCCGTTGAGCAGTGCCCAAAGGACATCGGCATAGCGTTCCTTCTCTTTGCCGGTGCCGCCGGTCTCCACATGAGCGAGCCCGCGTTGCAGTTCCTTTGGCTTCGGCGTCCGGCCGAGGGCCGCGAGATAAATCGCCTCGATCCGCTCGCTGGCTGAAAGCCCCGGCAACTCGACGATGGCCCCGAGCGTCCGGCTCGATTCCACAGTCGTCGCCGCGCCCACGAGCCCGCCGTTCATCAGCGTCAGGGCCTGGAGGATGGTCGTGGCGTTCTCGGTGCGGCGGCCGGTCAGTGCGAAGGTTTCCAGGAACTGCCGCCGCGGCGAACCGGGGTTCTGCAAATAGAAGCCGCCCGGCCCTTCAAGCGGCGACCCGATTACCACCGACAGGCTGTCGAACAGTTGCTCCGGAGTCAGCCCTTGCACCGGGAAGCGGGCAAAAAGCCGCGAATCCTTTTGCCCCGGATCGCTCTGCACGCTCGAGCGCTGGAAGGCATCGCTGAGCAAGATCGCGCGAAGGAGGAAGCGAGTGTCGAACCCCGATTCCACGAATGCTTTGGCGAGTGCATCCAGGAGCGCCGGATGGCTGGGGGAGTTCTTCTCGTTGAAGTCGTCGATGGGATCGACGATGCCGATGCCAAAGACGAACCCCCAGAGCCGATTCGCGGCGGCCTTGGCGAAGAACGGGTTCTCCTTTGCGGTCAGCCAGGCGGCAAGCGTGATTCGCGGGCTCTTGCGGAATTGCCAGGCCGGCTCCTTGTCGTCCAGGAACGTGGCGGGAACGGTGCGTTCCGCGTTGGGGATGGAAAGTTCGCGGCGATCGAGGGCTTCGCGCAGTCCGAACCCGCCGCCGTTTTGCATCGAGACGCCGGCATAGAACGCGGCCAAGCCCCAGAATTGATCGCGCGTCCATCGGCTGAACGGGTGGTCGTGGCACTGGGCGCACTCGAGTTGAATGCCCATGAATAACCGCGAGGTGGCGGCGGCAAGGTTTTCCGGCTTGCCCCCCTTGGCGATGTAAAACGCGAGCGGATTCGTCTGCCCGTCCGGATCGTCATCGGGAACGCGGCCGTTCGCTCCTCGCGCATCGAGCGGCGTCGTGAGCAGTTCAGTGACCAGCTTGTCGAACGGCGCGTTCGACTGGATCCGAGCGCGGAGCCATTTTTCGAACCCCGGCACCTCAGCGGCGACTTGCGCGTCCGTCAGTGCTTCCGGGAGCAACCAGCCGCGCCAGGTGGTCGTCAAGTGAGTGGCGAATGCCGCGGAATCGAGCAATTTGTCGATGGCCTTGGCGCGCTTCGCTGGATTGGTGTCCGCCAGGAACAGGCGCACCTCGGCCGGGGAAGGAACGCGACCGCCCAGGACGAGGTGGATGCGGCGGAAGAACGCGGCGTCGTCGCTTTTCGCCGCGGGCGGAACCTTGCGCGCGTCGAGCTTCGCATGGATCTGCCGATCGATGATATCGGCGAGCGCCTTGGCATCCGCCGCGACGGCTGGCATCGCGGATAGCGAAAGGAGCAGGGCACTGGCAAATAAATGGCGCATGGGTAATCCTCGCGTCACTCGCCGACGAGCAGCCACTTCTTCACGGCTCGATCGCCGGCGGAAAAGGCCGTCGTGCGATCGGGCGCCATCGCCACATCGCGGACGGCGTCGGCGTGGCCGCGGATGGTTCTTAAGGGCCGGCCGGCCCGCGGATCCCAGAGGTATAAATTCCCGTCGCCGGCCGCGGTCAGCACTTGCCCTCGCGCGGCAAATGTCGCGGCCGCGATCGGCCCGGGGTGTGCGAGCTCCTGGTAATTTCCCATGGAGGAGCCATCGCGCACATCCAGGAATTCCACGGCATAGCGCGGCGGAGTCTCTTCTTCGTCGATTACCGCGGGCGCCGCGTTGACGACAATGGCCGCGGTCGACGCCGTGGGGTCGAATGCGATGCTCGACACCGGCCCGGCAACGCGGCCGCGAACGAGTTCTTCGCCCGTCGCAACATCGAGCAGCCGCATGGCCCCATCGGCATACCCGGCTGCGATCCGGCCGCCGCGCGGGGTGAACGCCAATGCCGTGACTTCGCCGAACCCCTGTCCGATGCGGCGCGGCCGACCGCCTTCCGCCAGGCGCACGAAGCCGATGCCCGCCGACTTTCCACCGCCGATCGCCAGCGTGGATCCGTCCGGCGACATCGCCAGGCGCTGGTCGGTCGTCGGTTGGATCAAGGCGTGCAACACCTGACCGGACGCCGTATCCCAGATGCGAATTCGTTCATCGGCGCCGGCGGAAACCAGCCGCCCGTGCGAACCGAATACGAGCGCCCGAACGCCGCCCGGATGGCCCGGCAACTGCTTCGAGAATCGCGCCGTCTTGGCATCCCACAAACGGATGGCGCCGTCCCGCCCGCCGATCGCCAGCAGCGTGCCTTCCGGCGCAAGGGCGACGCATCCAACTGCGTGCTCAGTGCGGAAGACGGCCGGCGCAGTTTGAAGCGTTGCAACCGTCCAGATCAGTGTCGTGCCGTCTTGAGCGATGGTGCGAAGGGAACGGGTTGCCGGCAGGTTCTGGATTGCAACGATACCGGCAATGTGCGCCGGTTGCTCGACCGGTTGTCCCGGCTCGCGCCCGAGGTAACCGCGCACCTGGCCGTCTTGCGGGTTGATGTGCACAAGATGCCCGCTCTTGGTTCCGGCCACCAAGCCGAAGCCCGAATCGGTGAAACTCAGCGTCGTCACTGCGTCCGGCAAGGCGACGGGCGATACGGATTCGCGGCCGGTCCCGGTCTGCCAGAACCGCACCATCCGGTCGTCCCCGCCCGAGGCCAACAGCGTGCCGTCCGGAGAAAATGCCAAGGCATTGACGGCGCCGTCGTGCTTCCAGTGACGAACGGCGATGCCACGGGTCGCGTCCCACAGGCGGACGATGTTCTCCGCCCCACCGGAAGCGACGAACTGCCCGTTCGGGGAGAACGCCACGGCCCGGATGCCGCCGGTATGGCCGGACCACGCCGCGAGGGCAGCCCCGCTTGCTGCATTCCAGAGCCGCACGGTCTTATCGTAGCCACCAGTGACTAGCGTTCGGCCGTCGGGTGAAAAGGCGACCGATTTCATCCACTTGCCACGACCGTCGAGCGCGGCGAGTTTCCGACCATCGGTCGAATTCCAAGTCCTGGCGGTGCCGTCGTCGCTGGTCGTGGCAATCCGCGAACCATCCGGAGAGAAGGCGATCGCGGTGACCGCGTCGGTGTGGCCGGTCAATGTCAGCACGAGTTGCCGGGTGCGGACGTTCGACACGGCAACGTCCGGGCCGATCGCGACTGCGAGCAGCGGCCCATGCGATGCCGACGCCGCCACCGGGGCATTGAACCTGGGACCGATCGTCGCTCGCGGGACAAAGTTCAGCGATTCCCGGACTTCATCGACGGTTGTCGCGTCGGGGCCGGTCACCGTCACATCGGCATCGAAGGGCGCTCGGAGGAGGTCCAATTCCTTGGCGGCGAGCCGCGTCATTTTCGGCGCGGCAACGAGGCAAGCGAGCCCGACGGCGATTAGTAAGAAGCGGGAGCGGCTCGAGAGCGGTGCAGCCGGCGCCGCATTGAGAATGATCAAGAGCCGCTGCCGCATCGACGCGGCGCCGCCCATGCCGGCCGCGAATGCCGGTGTCCGTGGCGCCCCGGCCAGGTAATCGATCGTGGCCAGGATCGCCTCGGCGTAATCGCAACTGGCGCCCGGCATCGCGGTCAGAACGCCGGCATCGCACGCTTCTTCTTCCAGTCGGCGCAGTTCGCGGCGGGCCAGCCAAGCCAGCGGGCACCACCAATACGCCGCCAGCGCGGCGACTTCCACCAGCCGCACGATGTGGTCCCAGCGGCGCAGGTGGACGAGTTCGTGCAATAGAACGGCGTGCCGTTGCTCGGCCGCGAGTTGTTGCATCAAGTCGCCGGGCAGAAAGAGCGTGGGCCGCCCGACGAACCAGACGAAAGGGGAAAGTTTGCCGGGCACCACGCGAACGCGCGGCACTCGCCGTAGCCCCAACCGCTCCGCGGCTGCCGCCACTTCATCCAAGAGCGGTTGCGGCGCCGGGCTGGCATAGCGCAACAGCCGCGAGAAGCGCCTCACTCGCCGGATCGTGAGCACCAGGGCGGCCGCGGTTCCGATTCCCCACGCGAATGCCGCGACTTCGAGCAACGACGGCTGCCAGTTACGTTCCATCGCGGCAAACGGCACCGCGGAAGCGATTTCTCGCTCGCTCGTCGCGATCAGTGGCACGGACAGAGCGTTGTCACCGATCGCGGACGGTGCGGGCGGCGTTTCCAACGGAATGGAAGCGATCGGGGCGATGTGGGCCGGCTGAAGAATCGTTGGTTTCGGTTCCACCGCGGCAGGCAAACAGGGAACGGAAATCGCGGCGATGGGAGGCGTCAACATCTTCAAGAGCACGAGCAGCCAGAGTGCATGGCCCACGGCCGGGCGATGCAAGCGGCGGCCGACCGCGAAGGCAATCGCGGCGAGCCCGGCGGCGACCGCCAGGTTCCCGAGAACGGCCTCGAAGAAAGCCGCTGACATGGCGACCTCACGACTTCGACTTGCGATGCGCGTTCAACAAGCGCCACAATTCCTTCCGCTCCGTTTCGGTCAGGCTGCCGGAGTTAATCAAATGGGTCAGCAGTGGGGCAACGGAACCGCCGCACAGGCGGTCGGCGACGCCCTGCAACTGCCCGCCGACGAATTCATCCCGGCTCAGTGCGGCCACGAACACGTGCGACAGCGAGGAGCGATCGCGGGCCACGAGCGGCGGGTTTTCTTCTTCGAGCCGCTCGAGCAACTTCTGCACCGTGCCGTAAGACGACTGCCCTCCCCCGGCGTACAGGTGGTCGGTGAGCCGCCGAATGGTGGAAGGGCCGAGCTCCCATAGTGCTTCGAGCACGCGCAGCTCGGCATCCGTCACCTTGGAAACTGGGCGTTTGGCCATTGCGAGTCCCGGAGAGATTCTGGGCTATCCCCAGCAATGTAAGACAACTCGTCTGAGACTGCAAGCGGAAAACCGAGTATTCCGCAATCACTTCTCGTCGGGTTCGCGCCAGCGAACGATGTTCGAATCGGCGCTGCCGGAGTACACAGTCTTGCCGTCCGCGGAAATCGCAACGCAAAGCACGGGGCGCTTGTGCACCTCGAACGCCGCCGTCTGACGCTTTTCCTCCAGGTTCCAGACGCGGTTGACGTGATCGTAGCCGACGGATGTCAGGGTCTTTCCGTCCGGAGTGAAGCCGAGCCCGCGAACGTAGCCCGAGTGCGCTTCGAACTTGTGCAGTTCCTTTCCATCGACCGCATCCCAGAGCCGCATGGTGCGATCGGCCGCGCCAGTGACGATGCGGCTGCCGTCCGGCGAAAATGCGATGGCGCGGACGGTCTGCGAATGGCCGCGGAGGCGGAAGAGTTCTTTTTTCGTTTCCATGTCGTAGACGATGCAAGCGAACCCCGGAGCGCCGGACGCGCAGGCCCGCTTGCCATCCGGCGACAATGCGAACGCCGGGATGCCTTCGCGCGGGCCCTTGATCTTGCCGAGTTCCTTGCCGCTCTCCGCGTCCCAGATGCGAATGTCGCCGTCGGAACCCGCGGTAATCACGCGCTTGCCGTCCGGCGTGAAGGCGATGCCGTTGACCTCCGATTCCTCGTCGTGCCCCTCGAGGCGAACCAGTTCCTGGTTCGATTCCAGATCGTACACGAACGCTTCCCCGTTGCCTCCTCCGGACGCGGCTCGCTTGCCGTCGCGGCTCACGGCTACCGAGTAAATCTTCGATCGCCCCGCTTCCATTTGGGCGGTTTCCTTGCCGCTCTCGGTGTCCCACACCCGGACGGTTCCGTCCCAACTTCCCGAGATGAGCTTCTTGCCGTCGGCGGTGAGCTCGAGCGCGGCGACCCAGCTTTCGTGGCCGGCCATGCGCGATCCGCCCGATGCGGCGCGGGCCAGCGACCAGGCCCGCAGCGAGCGATCCATCGACGTGGAGAAAATGAGGCTCCGCGACGTGCCGAACAGGCCGGTGATCGCCCCGGAGTGGCCGACGAATCGCGCCCGCTCTTGCCATTCGTTCACGTCCCACGCGAGCATCGCCTGGCCGAGGGAGCCGGTAAGCAGTTCCGCGCCGTCGGCGGTGAACGCGACGGCCTTCAACGCGGTTTGAGTGCGGCGAAACGCGATCGGCTTCTTGGCATCGAGATTCCACACACGGAAGCCGGGGTCGCTGCCGGCCGAGACGAGAATCGGCCGCGTCGGGTGGAAGGCGAGCGCCGCCACGGCCGCCGTGTGGTCCGACCACGCGGCCAGCGGCGCGAGCTTCTCGACGTCCCAGAGTTTCACTTCGGCCGGGCCGGCCTTCGCCAGTGCGTCGGATCCGCTGGCGAGCAACCGGCTATCCGGGGAGAAGGCGATGCACGACACCGCGACGGAATGCGCGTCGCAGGCGGCCTTTTCGCGAACTTCCCCGGGCTTCGTTCCGGGAGGCGGCACGTCGTAAAGCAGGATTCGTTTGTCGGTGCCGCCGGTGGCGAAAAGTTTGCCATCCGGTGAAAAGACGGCGGCGCGAATCGAGCCGCGATGCCCATCGAGCACCGCCAGTCGCTCACCCGCTGCTGCGTCCCACAAGTAACCGGTGCGGTCGCGGCCGACGCTAATCAGGCGCAGGCCGTCCGGGCTGAAGGCCAGATGGGTGATGGCGCCCTTGTGGCCGCGCAAGCGGAGTTTGACTTCGCCGGTGACGGTGTCCTGAATCAGCACGGTGTACTTTTCGCCGACGGCGGCGAACCGCTTGCCGTCGGCGGAAACCGCGGCGACGCCGGTCCAACCCGGCTGGGCCGCGAGCGTTTGCGAAGCGTAAACGCGCGGCAAACTCGCCGACCAGAGCCCCACCGATTTATCGGAGGAAGCGGTCGCGATCTGCCGGCCGCCCGGTGCGAAGGCGATGCCGCCGATCGCGTCCGTGTGCCCTTCTTCCAGGTTGGCGAGTTCGCCTCCGGTCGAGCGTTCCCAGAGCCGCACCGTCTTGTCGTTGCTGCAGGTGGCGAGCAACTGCCCGCGCGGCGAGAACACCACCCCGGTCACGGCATCGGCGTGGCCGGTCAGTGGCGTGCCGTGGATGGCTTTCTTGGCGACATCCCAGAGCCGCACCGTGGCATCGTCCGATCCCGTGGCGAGCAGTGCGCCGTCGGGCGAAAACGCAATGGCCCGCACCGGCCCGGCGTGCCCGCGAAGCGAGCCGACAATGCTCCAGTCGGCGGCGTTCCACAGCACGACCCGGCGATCCGAGCCACCCGTCGCCACCGTTTTGCCGTCCTGGCTCACCGCAATCGCCCGCACCGCCCCGCGGTGTTCCTCGAACGATTTCAATTCTTGAACCGCCGCACTGTCCCATACTTTGATGAACCGATCGGCCCCGCCGCTGACGACCGTCTTGTTATCGGCGAGGAATGCCACGCCAAGCACGGCGTTCTGATGCCCCTTGAGGATCGCGATTTCCTTGCGGCCGGCAACGTCCCAAATGCGGACGGTCTTATCGAAGGACCCGGCGGCCAGCTTTGTGCCATCGCGGGAGAAGGCGACGGCGGCGACCGCGTCCGCATGACCGGAAAGTTCGACGACGAGTTTGCCGGCGCAATCCAGGAGCCGCACTTTCTTGTCCGCGCAACCGACCGCGATCAGCACACCGTCCGGCGAATAGGCAACAGCCAGAGCGTCATCGGGAACCTTGATTCGGTTCGGCTGCGCGTCGAACTGCATCGGCTCGAAGAATGCCGCGGGCTTCGGCGCCCCTTTGGCCTTCTCTTGCTGCGGCAATGCCGATGAGTGCGCCAGTGCCAGCGCCAGGATCGCGAAGAAGCCAGGCTTAAGAAATCGCATGACATCCTCGTAGGGATCGCAAAGGAACGGAGCCGCGGATTCACGCCAACTACGCGGATCGGATTCACCTGAGATCGGAGACAGTCTTTTCCGATCTGCGTTATCAGCCTGAATCCGCGGCTGCATTTCACTGCGGTCGATGAGTTATTTCGGCTCGAACAGCCTCTCATTTGGCGGCACGGCCTTGCCCCAGTCGCCGGAGTAGGTCATCGAACGAATCCGAGCCTCGCTGACGTCCGTGTAATGGAAGAGCCCGAAGAACCGCTGGTTCGTCGCTTCGATCGGCCGCTTGTACACATCCACGCCATCGAGCGCGATTCGCACCTCGTCGCCGATTACCGACAATCGCACGCGATTCCACGCTTTCGCCTTCAGCGGCAGCTTCGACGGACCGATGCGGCACGCCGGTTCGTCCCTCGCGTTGTCGAACGGCACGTCGCTTCGCTCCGAATGGCCGTCGGTGAGCCAGTGCAGGCGGACGCCGTCCGGTTCGAGGAGGAACGTGAGCCGGTCGAGCGTCGGGTGAACGCAAGCCTTCTCCGCGTCGTAAAAGAAGTCGTACTCGATGGCGCCGTTCTCCAGCATCGGCCGCTGATAGAACAGGGCCGATTCGGGGAAGAGACGCGGCGGCGCGGGTTTCCCTTCCGGCGGCGGCTCCGGCTTGCGGCCGAACTGGAACAGCTCTTCGCCGCGCTTGCTCCATGGCCCCCCTGTGGCGAGGTACGGCCGCCACAGGGCGAGGCTGTCGTTGGAGAGCAGGTCGATTTTCTCCGGAACCGTCGGCGTGCCGGTGATTCGCACGTTGGCCAGCGTGCCCGTGCAATGGCCGTTGGCGTGGAACATCAGCCACGGCTCCGGCTCCGTGCCGATCTTCTCGGCCGCCAACTCGCGATCGTCCACGTAGGCCCGCAACCAGCCGCCCTTCACCGCCATCCGGAACTTGTAAGTGTTCGTTTTGCTCGCCTTCAGCGGCGGAGCGATAGTAGTGTCGCGGCCATTGTGCCCCATCGCCGTGTGCATCTTGAACTTCTTCCAGTCGTGGCTGAGGTCGAACTGGAAGGCGCCGTAGCGCATGTGGGCTTCGGTCCACCCCTGCAGGCGGAGTTCGCAAGTAAGTTCGAAGTCGCCGCGGA
The DNA here is from genome assembly GCA_035571955.1 of Urbifossiella sp. Taxonomy (GTDB): domain Bacteria; phylum Planctomycetota; class Planctomycetia; order Gemmatales; family Gemmataceae; genus Urbifossiella. Next base: position 22,814 of record DATNBQ010000600.1, read on the forward strand.
GGGGCGTGCGCAGACCGAGGTAATCCTCGTTGTTGCCGGGATAGTGGGTGACGACGCCATTTTCGAACGACCAGTGGGGCGCGTTCCAACCCTGGCTGCGGCCCCCGGAATCCACGAGCGCAATCGGAGCCCAGTGGGCGAATGTGGTGGAACCGAAGGGGCGGCGAATTGCGTCCGGTTGAGCCGCGACAATTGCCCGCGCCCGCACCGAGCGATATGCCCGCACCCAGAAGTCGCGGTTGGCGAACGGCTTGTTCTGCACCATCGAATCGTTCGCGTTCTGGTTTATCGCTTCGGCGAGGTCGCGAACCGGCTTGGCAAGCGCCGGGCGTTCCAGGGTTGCGAGCGCGGCGATGAATTCCGGCCAGCGCACGGACGGATCGGCATCCGGAGGCAGTTGTTTGAATGCCGCCAGAAGCGATTGCAGCGCCGCGGCGGCCTCCGCGTCTCGCCCCTGGGCCGCTCGCGCCGCGGCCAGCAATGCCAACTTCGACCGTTGGAACGCGGTGTCGCCGGGAGGAACCGCGAGATTGGCGACGCGGTCGGCCAGCGCATTCAGTTGGCCGGCTTCCTTCGCCGCGGCAATCAATTCCAGACACGGCGCCTCCAGACGGCCGCCCAGCACGACGCGCTGCCCCGTCGGTTGATCCGCCCGATCGACGCTGCCGAGCACGTCGAGCGGCTTGATGACGCCGGCCAGTTGGATCAGCGGCCGCGTCTCCGACGGGAGAACCCACTGAGCGAGCGCGGCCGACCGCTCGGCCGGCGGCAGTTTTCTGGCCCGGTCTGCGATCATCCCGGATTCGGTGGCGTAATAGGCCTCGCCGATTTGCGAACGGCGGGCATTCGCCTCGGCCGGCGCCGCGCCCTTGACCGTGAACTCGATCGCGGGCAGTTCCTTGCCCCACGAACCGCGGAGCACTGCGTTGCGAACTCGCACGCCGGTCTTCTCGCGGTAATGGAAGAGCCCGAATTGCCGCTCCACCCCGGCCGGGAGTTTGCCTTCGTAGATCGCAGCGCCGTTCAGTTCGATGGATAAGCCGTCCGCCGTTGTGGTGAGCGACAGTGCGTTCCAGTCGCCGGCCTTGAGCGGCAGTTTGTCGCTCTTCCGGGCGGCAGAATCGGCGACGGCATTGTTCGGGGCAACGCCGGTCCAATCTTCACCGGCATTGCCAAGCCAGTGCAACTGGACGCCGTCCGGTTCCAGCAGGAAAGCGATGCGGCCGAGCGCGGGGTGCACGTGCGTGCGCCCCGGGTCGTAGAAGAACTCGTACTTCACGGAATCGCCGGTTTGCAGCGGGCGGAAGTAAGCGAGGCAACCGGGAATCGGCTTGTCGGCGCGATCGAGCTTGCGGCCGACGATCTCGCCCCCCTTTGCTTCCCAATCGTATTTAGGCGGCTTGTCGCTGGGGTTTTGCTGAACCGGATCGCCGTAGCGATCGAAGGCGTTGCCGTCGGCCCGTTCCTTCAAAGCCATCCGGCCCGGCACCACCCCGCCATAGAGATACGGCGACCAGCCGCCGAGCGACGAACCCGTCAACTTCACTTCCGCCGGTATCACCGGTTTTCCGCTGATCGCGAAGTTGCGGAACACGGGGCGACGGCCGCTCCCAGAGAAAAGCATTAGCCACGGGCTCGTCGTTTGCGGATCGGTGTCCTCGTAGAAGAGCTTGCCGTTCAGGAGGCAGCGCACCTTCCCCGGCGATACCTGGAACGTCATGCGGTTGAACTCTTCGTTGAGAATTCCCGGAGCGTCCTTATTGACCTGGTCGTGGCGGCCGATCGCCCAGACCGAGGAGCCGACGCCGCCGCGATTGGGCTCGAACACGACCCCGGCATAACCGGCGTGCCCCTCGGTGTAGTGCCCCTGGAAGACATCCACGGAGAACTCGAAGGTTCCGGCGAGCGGCGTGTCGAACGCGAGGAGGCCATTGCCATCGCCCCAGCCGTGCGTCAGGTAGCCGTCCTGGGCGAACCAGGTTTCGCGCGAGTTCGCCGGGCGCCAGTGCGAAGGCACGGCGTTCTCCAGGGCATTCGGGGCGCCGGCCAACCTCGCGGCCAGCGACTTCTGCAGCGACACGAGGCGGGGAATCTGCTGCGCGTTGTGCGTCGATTGCGATCGCTCAAGCATCGTGGAAATCAGGGCCTGGCCGATCGCTGCCAGAGCCGGATCGGCGGTGGATAACTGCACGACCAGCAATTCGCTGTCGTGAACATTGGCCGGCGAACGGTCCTCGCCGTAATAGCGCGAGGTGATCCGCTCTTCCTCTTTTGCGGTGAGCCGCTTCCGGGTCGATTCGACGAACGCCCGCACCTGCGGTTCGGCTTCTTTCCCCTTCTTCTGAGCCAGCGCGACGAGCACCTGGAACAGTTCCGCGTTCTCGATCTTCTCGGCGGCGAGCTTCGCGGCGATCCCCGCAAGCTCCTGGCCCTTCCCGCACTCGTTGGCCGCCTCGGCGAGAACCAGCATCGTGTTCACGATCTGCCCCGCCGGCAGCGGCGGCAGCTTCGCGAACGCCGGCGGCGGAAGTTCCGATGGCAGAACGCCGACGTAGTAGCGCAGGGCCTTCCGCCCCGCGGTCGGCATCGTCCATTCGTGCAGGGCTTCGTAGCGTTTGGCCGCGGGAAGTTCGTAGAGCCGCCGCACGAGCAAGGGGAAGGAATTCAGCGTTGGTTCGCGGCGATTACCGGGGTTGGGCGAACTCGATTCAACCGCGGCGCGATCGGCATGAAGGGCGAGTTCCTTCAGCGCGTCCGCCGTCCAGCCGATCTTGAGGTACTCCTGGGCCAGCGGCATGTGAATGTCGAGTTCCCCGCGGCCGCCCTTATTGTCGAACTTCTCGATCGCCTTGAACTGAGCGCGGGCAGCGGCCTCGTTCTTCAAAGCGAGTTGCCGGGTCGCGAGCTTGAGTCGCAATTCCATCGCTCGTTGGTAATCCTGACGATTGCCCGTCGTCGCGCAGTTCTCCGCGGCCTTTTGGATAAACGGCGCCGCGGTCTCCGCATACTTCGGATCGGCAAGCAACGGCAGCAATACCCCCATGACGCTGTCGTTCGTCCCCCGCAGCGAATCCTTCTTCAACCTCTCGCCGAGGGTCTTTATCAATTGGAGCGCCTCGGCTTCGTTCTTGCTTTGCAGGGCCAGCGCGGCGAGAAGCACCTGGGCATTGAGTTCGCCGAGCGGTTGGCCGATGCGCGTGCCGGCGCGCCGTCGAAGATCATCGACCTTGTTCGCCTCAATCGCGACATCGCAAAGCAAGCCGCACAGGCCGCGGTCCTCGACGCCGTCGTCGTTGATGCCGACGGCCGGCGTGAGGTTGCCGCTGGGAGAAATGCTGTAGATGGTGCCGGAAACGCGCCCTTCGGAGGCGAGGAACACCTCCGCGGGGCGGGCGTCCGGCAACACCGCCGTCGCGACCACCTCATAGATGTCCGCGAGCGGCGCCTTGCTGGCCCGCCACTTCGGAACGAGTTCCACGAGCGCCTGATCGACGCCGACCTGAACGATGCCGTTGTCTTGGACGTAATACTGGACGCCGCCGATCATGCGGCTGCGGAAAGCGCCACCGAAATTGCGCCGCTGCTTGCTGGGTGCGAGCGGGCCGCCCCGCAGTGCGTCGCGCATTGCCTTCATGGAGAGTTCGGTCATTCCTTTGTCCGCGGCGAGCACGGCCAGGGAATAAACCTGTTGGAACTGATCGACGTTAAGGACAGTTGTGCTGCCGCCCGACCTGGGACCGGCGGGCGATACCGGCGCAGCAACGGCCACGGGCCGCATCGCCAGAACGTAGCGGAAGTCGGCGGATCGGGGCGCTTGCGATTGCGGGGCCTTGGGCGCCGGGACTACCGCGGGCGGCGCGGGCGGCGCAGGCGCCGGGCGGACGGGAACGGCCCACTTCTTGGGAGTCGGCTTCGGCAAGTACGATTCGAGCAGTTCCGCCCAGTGCGCCTCGGCCTTGGCGCGATCGCCGCGGTCCAAATCCAGTTGCCCCCACTCGCGAAGAATGCACGCGAGATAAGGCGAGTCTTGTTGCCGCTTGGCGGCGAGTACGGCGCGGGCCGCCAGTTTCTCACCGGCGGCGTGGAACGGCTCGCGATCCTTCCGATTGGCGAGGCACTCGCGGGCCGCGAGCCAGAGCGGCACCTGCAGCAAGGCTTCGGCGCGCTGCCGCGAGTTGGCCCGTGCCTTTCCGGTAAGCGGCTCAAGCGGCGACTCCTCCACGGCCTTCACGAGCCGATCCAGCGCTTCGCGGATCGCCTCGGGCTTGCCGTCCGCGAAGGCCACCAAGGCCGCCGCCGTGTGAATGGAGATGTCCTTCGGATGCTTCCGAGCCAGATCGGCCAGCTTCGCAGCAGCTTCGCGGCGAACCTCCGGCTTCTTCTCGGTGGACTTGATCGCCGCGGCGAACAGGCTGTTCAGCGATGCCTTGGCGAATTCCCGCGAATCGACCAGCACCACCAGGTCGAGTGCCGACTTGCTACTCGCGCCGCCCTCGAGAGGCGTTAGCAGCGAGCCGAGAGCGCTCGACAGCGAATCCGGCTTGAGGGACGCCATCGCGTCGCGCAGCCCGGCCTCGATCTGCTGGTCGAACCGTTCGCCCCCGTAATACTGGTTGGCTTGGTCGAGCGATTCGCGATCGGCGAGCAGCGAGTTGAAGATGCGAACGGCTTCCACCGTCTCGCCGAGCCCTTGCAGTTCGCGGGCCGCGCTCAGCTTGTTGTTCACCTGCTGGTATTGCCAGTATCCGCCGCCGCCGTAGCCGGGGTCGTTCTGCTCGACCTTGGACATGCGGAGTTGCAGCTTCTTGGCATCGTCCTTGCGGCCGAGTTGCTGATACCACCAGACGAGCCGCCGGGCCGGATTGCTACTGATGTCGTAACTCCCTTCCTTCATCATCTCTTCGACGCCGCCTTCGAGCGTGGCGACGGCCACATCCTCGACGCCGGCGTAGAACTCGAGTTCCTGCGCGAGCAAGAAGCGCGACAGCGGCGGTATCTCGGTCTTTGAGTTGAACGCGTCTTGCCAGAGCTTCTTGCCCGCGTCCTTGTTGCCGAGTTGGATTTCGAGGGCGGCGAGCATGGCCTTGCCGCCGGTCCACTCCGGGCGCTTGGCGAGCGCCGCCTGAATCTCGACCTTTAACTCCGGCAGCCGCTGCTGCTTGCGGGCGATCGAGAACATCCGCGTCACCACGCCCTCGATGCGGCCATCGCCGTTCCACGAAAGAATCTCGTTCGTCGCTTGCCACGGATCGAGTTCGGAATCCTCGCGGGGAATGACCGCTTCCTTGGCGTAAGCGTAAATCTCCGGGAGCCGCCAGACCGATTCGTCGGAAAGTTGGCTGAGCAACTGCCCGCGGTATTGCGGGAAGGCCTCCCACGATTTCTTGAACAGCTTCAGCCCGAGTTCCTTCCCCTTGTCGCTCCGCAACAGAGAGGGAACCATCTGGATCACGGACCAGTAGTTGCCGATTTTGTGGAAGTCGATTTCCTCCATGAGCCGCGCGAGTTCCTCGAACTTGTTGGCCTGCGAGAAGGTCTGCTCGATTTCCCAATAGCGGTTGCCGAACGAGGACGGATCGAGCTTGATGGCGGCCTTGTAGTGGGCGATGGCCGCGTCGCGGTCGCCGAACTGCATGAGTTGTTGGGCCACCTGGAAGCGCAACTTGCCGTCGTCCGGTTTCAATTCCGCCATCTTTTGCAGCGCCGCTTTCAGCTTCTCCTTGTCGTTGGAAGCCTGGTAGAAGCCGATAAGTGTCTGGTGGATTTGCAGCGATTTCGGCGAGGCTTTGAGTTGGGCTTCGGCGCGCTCGGTCATTTCCTTGAGTTGGCCGGAGCGGGCCAGCACGCGGATGGCCTGGTCGCGGGCGTTGTCCACTTCGTTGTAGCCGCGCTGGTTGAAGTTCATCGACGGCCCTTTGCGAAGAAGCTGCCGAGCAATCTGCACGGCGAGGTCCGTCTGATTCTGGCTCTGATACTGCGACATGAGCTGCAGGAGGGTGCCGGTCTTGTTGCCGGCCTGGCGCTGGGCACGGTTGAGCACGGTCTCGGCCAGCTTGGCCATGCCGAGGCGGTGCATCTTGCCGGCGAGTACGAGTTGCTTGTCGGCATCGAGGCGAAGGCCGAAAAGTCGCTCGGCGGCCCGGCGAGCGCGGTCCACGTTTCCCGTACGCTCGGCCAATTGCAGTGCGAAATCCTCGCGCCGCTGCATCATCTGCGTGTCCAGCGGCACGATGGAATCGAGCAGCGCGAGCGCCGACTCCGGATCGCCCAGTTCCTCGCGCAGCGTCGCCACCTCCATGAGCAGATTGTGGTCGTTCGGGGCGAGCCCGATCGCTTGCTGCAACTGCTCGATGGACTCGTCCTTGTCGTCGTTCCACCAGAGCAGGTAGCCGGTGGCGAGCCGCAGATACATCTGTTCCGCGCCCTGCGCCGCCTCGGCTTGCTTCCGCACGTGGGCGATCAGGTCGGAAGTCAGGTCCGCTTCCCGGTACTTGGCGTATGCCGTGTAGAGCATCTGCAGCAGGTGGTAGTCGTAATATTCGCTCGGCGAGGGGAACGACATGCGATAGTTCTTGCCGTTCTTGCCGGGAATGTAGCCGGAGAAGCCCCCGCCCTGCGACGTCTTGCGAATCGTCGATGGCGGCACGGCGAGATTCTGCCGGCGAGCGAGTGCGATGGCCTGATCGAAGATGCGGAGCGCCTCAGGGAACTTCTTCTCGTCCGCGAGCGTGGCGACGAGCGATTCCAGTTGCGATGTGGCTTCCCGCGTCGGCAATTGCGCCAGGGCTGCCGCCGTCTTCGCCGGGCCCTGCAGTTTGTCGAGTTTCAGGAACAGTTCGAGGGCCGATTCGATATCCTTGCGGCCCGCGGCCAGGGCAAGCGCGGATTGAATCTTCTCGATCGTGGACGCGTCGGCGACCAGCGCCTTGTAAATCGCGGTCTCGTCCTCGGATCGCTTCGCCCGCTTCAACTCCGTCATCGCGATTTGCGTCACCTCGGCCGTCACCCAGTCCGGCTTGAGCCTCTTCAAGTTTTCGAAGCAAGCGAGGGCGTGCGCGAGCTGATCGGCGGGCAGCGGCGGCGTGGTGTCCTTCGCCTCGGCGGCCCCTCGACGCCGGCGGGAGACGCCGTTGTCGCGCGACCCGATGGCATTCAGATACGCCAGGGCACCCGCGGGATCGGGGCCGTTCGACAGCTTCAGGCATGTCGCCAGCATGTCCTTCCGCTCCTGGCGCAGAGCCTGGAAGTAATACCAGTCCCAGAGCGGGCGCAGGTCGGCGCCGGCCTTGTCGCGCGCGAGGCGCAGCCGCTTCACGAAGCCGTCCTGGTCGTTGCGGGCCCGCGCTTGCTCGTAGAGGTAGCCGAGGCAAGCCATGCGGGCTTCGCCGAAATCGGACGGAGCGTAAGACTGCTGTTGGTTGCCGGGATAGTAGTCCCGCTGATCCATGCCGACGGCCATGCGAATCCGCCAGACGTTATTGCTGCGGCGGAGGAACGGCGGGGTGGAGCGGTCATAGGCTTGCTGGCCCGGCCGCGGCGCCGCCTTGGCCTTGGTCGCGGCCTTCTCCTGGTCGTGCTTGGCGATCGCGCCGGGTTCGTCGTCCAGCTGCTTGAGCGCGAGGATGGATACGAACCGCTTGGCCGCGTCGTCACGTTTCCCCTTGGCGGCGAGGGCCGCCCCTTCGCGATAAAGCAGTTCCCAGTTTCCAGGCTTCTGCACCAGCAACCGCGACAGGATCGCGAGCGCCGAATCGAACTTACCACCGTTGATCAACTGGTCGATCGCTTGCAAGTTGCGGTGCGTCTCCGTCTGTTTGGCGACGAGGTTGACCCAGATCTCGGCGGCCTCGTCGGCCTCGCCGGTGCGCGTTAAGAGCTGGGCCATCTTCAACTGGTGGTCGAAGTTGTTCGGGGCCGCGGCGGCGATTTGCCGTTGGTATTTCACGGCCGCCGCGAGATCGCCCTCCGATTCGCACAGCGAAACGAGCTGCCCGAGGAGATTCACGTCCCGACTGCTCTCGGCAAGCAATCGTTCGAGCTGAGCGCGGGCAGTGCCCAGGTCGCCGGCCGTCGTGTAAGCCTGGGCGATCACCATCGCCATGTCGCGCGGCTTGTCGGAATCGCGCCGCTCGCGTTCCAACCGTTCGATCAGCCGATCGAACTGGTTGTTTTCCAGGTAGAGCTGCGTGATCCGCTCGATGACGCCGAGCTTCGCTTCGAGTTCGTTGGTCTTTTCGAGGGCCCGCCACAGAAGCTCGATGGCTTCCCCCTGACGGACGCGTTCGCCCAGCGCGTTGGCCAGCGTGATGAGCCCTTGCGGGTCGGTCGGGTTGGCCCGTACGGACCGCCGCAGCGCTTCGAGCCCTTCCTCCTGGTCGCCGAGCTGGAAGCAGAGTTCGGCGAAAAACTTGTAGACCTCGGGGTTGCCAGGGGAGGCGGCGAGTAGATCGCGGCCGGCTTGCAGCGCCTCTTGCCGGCGACCGAGACGCTGCTCCAGTTTTGCCACCGCCGTCAGATATTCCGTGCGATAACGGCGATCGAGGCTCGCCAGCTTGCGGTTGGTCTCGGCCGCGGCCAGGATCGACCCGGATGATTCAAAAATGCGGGCCCCGGCAATCAGAACGGGAACCGATTTTGGGTCCCTCGCTCCGGCCTTGCTGATGGCTTCCGCCGCGCGATCGAGTTGCCGATTCGCTTCGAAAAACCGCGCCAGTTTCAACCAGCGATCCGCGGTCGCGTCCTTGTTCGCCGTCAGTTCCTTCTGCAGCGATTCGATGCGTTCGACGAGCTTGTCCGTGGCCTGGTAGACCTTGATTTGCGCAACGAGGACCTGTTCGACTTCCTCGGCGTTGCTGGTGCGGGCGCTGGCCGCGGCGATCTGTTTGAGCGCATCATCGTGTTGGCCGTCCTGATAAAGCAGCTCGGCGAAGGTCATGAGCATGCCGAAGTCGTCGCCTTCGAGCTTGACGGCGTCGGCCATGGCGGCGATCGCTTCCTTGCGGTAGCCGAAGCCGGCGAAAACTTCGGCGAGCCTGGCCAGGTTCTTCGCATTGCGATTGGCGCCCTCGGCAATCGGCCGCCAGGTCGCCAGCGCTTCTTCCGAACGCATCAGGCTGTGGAAGTATTCGCCGAGGTATTCGCGGTACTGGGCCGCCTCCGGAGCGAGTGCGATGGCCTTCTTGTAAAGGGCGATCGCTTCATCCGCGGCCCCTGCCGTTCGCATCAGGTCCGCGACCTGCGAATTGGTCACCGGGTCGTTCGGTTTTCTTTCCAGCAACCGCTTCCAGACGGCGGCAGCCGCCATTCGCCGCTCCGCCTCCGGCTTCGCCGGATCGCGCATCAGCATCTTGCCCCATTCGCGGAGCGTGTCCGGGTTGTTCGGATCGGACTTGGCAAGCGTCTCGTACTGGAGGGCGGCCGCGGCGAAGTTCTGCTCGAAGACGAGTTGATCGATGAGCCCTTGCCGCAAGGCGCGATTAGTCGGGGCGGCGACGAGCCCCTTTTCCAGCCAGGCTTTGGCTTCCGGCGCGCGGCCCTGCGACGACAGGTTTTTCGCCAGCCTGGCGAAGGCGTCCACATCGGTCGGGTTCTTTTCGAGCCACTTCTCGTAATACTTGGCGAGGCCAGCGAGGTCGTCTCCGCGCAGGAAGACCTCCTCAATGCGCCGCCGCACGTCGCGATGCAGCCAGCTATCCGAATTGAGTTCGGCCAGCAGCTTTTCGAAGTCCGCCAGCGCCTCCGCGGACTTCTTCAGCTTCACTTTCAGCTCAGCGACGTCCATGCGAAGCATCGATTGCCGATACTTGTCGTCCGTGGTCGAAGCGAGCTTCTGCAATCGCGGCAAGGCCTGCTCGAATTGCCCTTCTTCCACCAGGGTCGTCGCAATTTGCTCCTGCACGCGGGCATCGTCCGGGAAGAGTTTTTCGAGCCGGTTCCAGACGTCGAGCGCCTTGTCGGTGCGCTGGGCCCGCTGATAGACGCGGCCGAGCGCCTGGAAAATGTCGAGCAGATCGTTGCGAATCGGCTTGCGGGTGATGGCGCGTTCGAAGGCTTCCGCGGCGGTCTCCGGTTGACCGACAAGCACGAGCGATTGCCCCAGGTAATAAGGAGCCATCGCATTGGTGGAGAGATTCGCTTCGGCCTGGCGGAACGCCGCCACCGCAGCCGCATCCTTCCCGCGCTGGCTCTCCAAAAGGCCGATGATCATCCACGCCGTCCCGTCCTTGGCGTTCTTTTTCGTGCGGTCGGCATACGATCCAATGAGTCGATCCAAGGTTCCGCGTTCGACGTGGTAACCGTAAAGCCGATCGAGGGCGGTGCCGCGGCGTGGGTTGGTTTCAAGCACTTTCTGGAATCGCTCGGCAATTGCTTTTTCCTTCACTTCCTCCGGCGGCGGCTCCTCCGCCTCGGCCATAGGCGGCGCCGCGACCGGCTTCTTCAGCGGCTGAGCAGCCAGGATCACGGCCCATCCCAGCATCGCCGAGATGGTGAGTGCGAGGCAGAATCGTCCGTGCCGCATCGTGAAGACTCCTGAAGCTGGATGGGGCGAGACGAGCCATCCCATGTTAAATGTCCGCGGTTGGGCGAATGGCCGAGAAAAAGAGGACGATCATCTCGTTTTCATCAAAGGGGAACCACATTACCAACGAATCCCGAGTGCGGACGTTGGAAGACTTGTGGTGAAACGCCGGCAATGGACCGGCGTTTCAATTTGCCGAAATCCGCTTCCAAACCCTTTGACAACTTGCCCGGTCCCGGATAACCTCAGACAAATTACCTGAGAGAATCCCCGATTGCAATGGACCGTTACAAAGAAATGCCGCGAGGAGACAAGACCATGAGCGCCGACGCCATCAAGGCCGAACTCGACCAGTTCCGCAGCGACTTCCAGCGGCTGCGCCAGGAAATCGCCAAGGTGATCGTCGGCCAGGACGACATCGTCGAAGGCACGCTGACGGCGCTGATTGCCGGCGGGCACGTTCTTCTCGAAGGCGTTCCCGGCCTCGGCAAGACGCTGCTGGTCCGGACCATCGCCGACGCGCTGCATCTGAAATTCGCCCGCATCCAGTTCACGCCGGACTTGATGCCGGCGGACCTGATCGGAACCAACGTCGTGATGGAGACGCCGGACCAGGGACGGAAGTTCGAGTTCCAGAAAGGCCCGGTGTTCGCCAATATCGTGCTGGCGGACGAGATCAATCGGGCGACGCCGAAAACGCAATCGGCCCTACTCGAAGCCATGCAGGAACATCATGTGACGGTGGCCGGGCAGACCTACCCGCTGCCGGAGCCGTTCTTCGTGCTGGCGACGCAGAACCCACTCGAAATGGAAGGAACCTATCCGCTGCCGGAAGCACAGCTCGATCGCTTCTTCTTCAAACTGCTGGTCAAGTTTCCGTCTTCGGAGCAGATGGAAGCCATCCTCGACCGAACGACGGAACTCTCGACGCCGCACGCCGAGGCAACCTTTGACGCGGCCCGGATCAACGCGCTGTCGAAGATTGTCCGCCAGATTCCGATCGCCCCGGAGGTGCGGCGATATGCGATTGCCGTGGTGATGGCCACGCATCCGGAGAACGAAGTCGCGAGCTCGATGGCCCGGCAATATGTGCAATACGGTTCGAGCCCGCGCGGGGCGCAGGCCATCATCCTCGCCGCGAAACTGCGGGCGATCCTGGATAACCGCTATCACGTCGCGCGCGACGACATCCGCGCCGTGGCGCCAATGGCATTGCGGCACCGCATCATACTGAACTTCGAAGGACAGGCCGACCGCGTCCCCGCGGATGCAATCATCGCCAACGTGGTGAAGACGGCCCCCGAGGGTGCCGCGGTGTCTTAGAAGTTCACCGCCAAGGCACAAAGATCACACGGAGACCACGGAGAATGCAGGATGAATGGAAGGGAAAAAACGGCACGAGAACCATGACGCGAGAACTATCTCGACCTTAATTCTCCTCTCCGTGGTCTTTGCGCGATCTTTGTGCCTTTGTGGTGAGATTGGAGAACATGGCTCTGTTCGATTCCGATTTCCTGAAGAAGTTGGAGTATCTGTCGCTGATTTCGCGGCGGGTATTCCGCGGCTCGCTCATGGCCCAGCGGCGGACCATGCAGCTCGGCAGCGGCATCGAGTTCGCCGACCACCGCGAATACACTCCCGGCGACGACTTCCGCTACCTCGACTGGAATCTCTACGCCCGCCACGATGAATTGCTGCTCAAACGCTTTCAGGAAGAAGAAGACCTCCACGTTTACTTCCTGCTCGATTGTTCGCGGAGCATGGCCTTCGGCGAATCGCCTAAATTCGACTTTGCTCGGCAGGTCGCCGCAGCCCTTGCCTACATCGCGCTCGCGGACCTGGACCGCATCTCCGTCACGGCATTTGCCGACGACATCATCGCCGACTTCCCGCTCACCCGCGGCAAGGGGCGCATTCTCTCGCTCTTGAAATTCCTGGAAGGCCTGGCGCCGGTGGGGCAGGATACGAACCTGGAGCGGGTTGCCACGGGGTTCATCCATCGCGATCAGCGGCGCGGGCTCGCCATTGTCGTCAGCGATCTCTACGACCCGAACGGCTTCGCTCGCGGTCTCGATCTGCTTCGCCATCGCCGCTATGAAACCCGCGTCATTCAGATCCACGATAAATACGAACGCGAACCGCCGGACATGCTCGGCGACGTCGAAATGTGGGACGTGGAATCCGGCCTCGCCCGCAAAGTCACCGTCACGGAAAAGAACCTGCGCCGGTATCGTCAACTGTTCGACGACTACCAGGACGAAGTTGAAGGCTATTGCAACCGGCACTCGCTCGGTTGCACGCAAACATCGACGGAGACCGACTTCGATCAACTGATCCTACGGATGATGCGGCAAACCGGAGCGGTGCGATGAAAACGTCCCATGCAATGGCTCGTCGGCAACTTTTAAAGGCCGGGCTCGTGCTCGCGGGAGCCGAGTTCTGCCCGGAAGCTCTGTTCGACCGTCGGGCCGCGGCCGTCGACAAAACGGAGATCGTAATCGGACCGCGCGAGATCGTGAAGGGTCTCGATGGCATGAGCCGTGTCGCGGATCAGGGGCGCAATCCGTTCGGCGACGGGCACAATGCGGCAGCCGTGATTTCATCCGCATTCTTCTGCCGCGAACAAAAACTCGATGGCGACATTCAGAAGGAAATCCTGGTCCACCTCGAAGGCCGACTTCTCACCAGCCCGATCTACGCGAAGGCCCGACCGAAGGAGGCTGCCGAACCGAATCTCGTTGAGGGATTGCTCGATGACCTCGACGCCGGCATCGCCACGCTGCGGGGAAAAGGGCACAACATCATCTTCGCCGTCGCCTGCCTCAAGGCGCTGCGCGACCTTCCGGAAGCTGTGACGCCCGAACGAGTCGGCGGGCTGCGAAGGATGGTTCAGAGTTTTGGAATGACGAAGGGAACGCCGAGGAAGGATCCCGAGCCGCTCGTGGGCCTGGATGACGAGCAGAAGTTCATTCACTTCATTTTCGAAGAGTTTCTGAAGGCAAAAGGCAATGGCTTCAACGGCCACGTGCTGACGATTGGCCACGCCCTGGTGGAACTGCACCGGATGGGTCACAAAGAGATGGCGCGCAAGGGAGTGCCGGCGTACTGGCAGTGGATGCGCGAGTCGCGCGGCGGCGATGAGGAGGAACGGAAGTCCGCCCCGGCAGCGCGCCGAGGTTCGACCCCGCTGTCGCGCGAATACTGGGCCGCCCAGGCCAAACGCCGTGTCGGTGGAATCGCCGGCAGCCACACCATCAAGTACCCCTACAGCTTCTACGCCCTGGCCAAGGAACTCAAGGACGAGCAGTTGAAGAAGCGGATTCTCGGCAAGATCGACCTTCTGACCGCGAACAGTTGACGCATTATGAGCTTCGCCAACCCGACAGCCCTAGCCTGGTTCGCACTGGCAATCCCGGTGGTGATCTTCTACATCCTGAAGATCCGCCTCCGCCGCGTGCCCGTGTCGACCGTCATCTTCTGGCGGCAAATCTTCGACGAGAAGAAGCCCCGCTCGCTTTGGCAGCGGTTGCGGCACCTCGCATCGCTGCTCGTGCAACTGGCATTTCTCGGGCTGCTGGTCGCGGCACTCGTGGAGCCGTTCTTCGCTTCCGAGGCTCGCCATGCCCGCCGCGTGATTCTCATCGTGGACAACTCCGCCAGCATGAACGCAACAGATGTGGAACCGAATCGCCTGGCGAAGGCCAAGGACGACGCGCATCGGATTATCAAGGGGCTGCGAGCGCGGGACGAAATGGCGATCATTGCGGCGGGCACGCAGCCGCGCGTCGTGTGCGGGTTAACGGGACATCAAAGGTCGCTGCGGGCAGCGCTGGACGATATCGGCCCCACGGACGGCCCTACGCAGTTGACCGGGGCGCTCGAGCTGGCTCGCCGGCTCGTTTCCGAGAGCGGCGACGAGGAAAAAGAAACGCGCATCGTCGTGGTCACCGATGCCTGCACGCCCGATGCGGCCAAGCTATCGACGGAAGACCGCGTGCACTTCGTGGCCGTCGGAAGCCGCACGGGGAACCTCGCCATCACGCGCTTCCAGGTTCGCCGCAGCACCGTCGACCCCATCGGCTACGAAACGCTCGTCGAAATCGCGAATCTCGCCGACGAACTGACCGGCGACTTCCGCCTCACCATCACACTGAACGAACAATCGATCGAGGTGATTCCCCTGACGCTGGCGGCGAACCAGACGTGGAACCGGGTGCTTGAGAATACAACGCGGGACGGCGGTATGCTGATCGCGGAACTGGTCGTGAAGGGAGACAAGGGCGACCAGCCGTACCCGGATGCTCTCGTGTCCGACAACAAGGCGATCGCCGTGCTGCCGAAGCGGAACGATGTCCCGGTGCACATGCACAGCCCGGTCGGCAATCTGTTCCTGCAGAAGGTGCTGGAGGCCAACCCGCTGACGCAGTTGACGACATCGAAGGCGATGCCGACCGAGTTCAAACCGGGTTCGGTGCACGTGTTCCATCGCGAGGTACCGAAAAACCTGCCGCCGGGGCCGGTTCTCGTGGTCGATCCCACCAACGACTGCACGCTATGGAAGGTAGGCGAGAAGCTGCAGAATCCCATTGTGACTCAGCAGGATAAGGATTCGACGCTCATGGCGCACGTGCGGCTCGACAATGTGCTGATGCCGGAAGCGCGGAAGGTGGCGTTCAGCCCGGCAGCGGGCCGACCGCAAGTCCTGGCCGCCGCGGTCACTGGCGACCCGCTCTTCGCGCTCATCGACCGCCCGGAAGGCAAGGTCGTCGTGCTGACGGTGAACCTCGACCTCGGCGATTTGCCGTTCCGCACGGCGTTCCCCATTCTCGCGATGAACGTACTTGGGCAATTCACGAGCAGCCACGGCGAGCTGCGCGAGTCACTTGCCGCCGGTTCGACCGCGGAGGTTGCGCTTCCGCCCGGCGAGTTCATCCTCAAGTCGCCGGACGGCAGTGTGCGAAAGCTGCCCGGCGGCAAGACGACCATTGGTCCCTTCGACCAGTGTGGGGTGTGGTCGATGGCCGCGGATGGAGCCGTCGCGCCGATCGAGGAGTTCGCGGTGAACGTGATGAACAAGGCCGAGTCCGATTTGCGGCCGCCGGAGGGCGTTGTTTCCGTGGAAGCGAATACGGGCCTCGGCGGCAGCTTCCTCGGCCGGCCGCTCTGGTGGTACATGATCGGCTCGGCTTCCGTGCTGTTAGTTCTGGAATGGTATCTTTACCAACGCCGGTGGATTAGCTAATCCGGCCGCAGACTAACGCTGAGGACGCAGATCAGAACAGAAAACGGATCAATCGTTCTTAGATTTTGTCGTTTCTGATCGGCGTTTTTCTGCGTAATCGGCGGCTGGTTTTCTCTGTTTCTCGGGCTGGTTTTTTCTGCGCGATCCGCGGCGAATTCTTCGATCTATGCAACCGACGGCGGCAATGGAAGATTGGACATGAGCATCGAACTGACCCAACCGTGGTATCTCCTCGGCTTGCTGGCGTTGCCGGTGCTGGCGTGGTACTTCGTCCACGGCCTCATCGATTTCTCCCGCTGGCAGCGGATCGCTTCGGTTTCCATTCGCGCGGCAATCGTCGTGCTGCTCGTCGCGGCACTGTGCGGCCTCACCTGGCTCAAACCCGCCCAGGACCTGTACGTCGTCTTCGTGATCGATGACAGCCAGAGCGTCGGCGAAGAGGGACGCTCCGCGGCCGATCAGTTTCTCGATCGCGCTGCCTACTCGCCGGACAACAACAAACTGGCCTACGTGAGATTCGGCGCCGAACCGGGCGCCGTGGTCAACGACCGCCAGGCCACGATCGTCGCCAATCGCCAGGGCACGAACATCGCGGCCGCGCTGGAAGTGGCCCGGGCCGCGATTCCACCGTCCCACGTGCCGCGGATCGTGCTTCTCAGCGACGGCAACCAGACTTCGAACGACGGCATGAGGGCCGCGCTGCGGATCGGAGCGCCGGTTTACACGGTGCCGCTACCGGTTTCCTCGGAGCCGGAAGTACAAGTCTCCGCGGTGACGGTGCCCGCCCAGGTTCGCGACGGCGAGCCGTTTTACGTCGAGGTTGCCATTGATGCCAATCACGTCGACGAAGGCGACGTGGAAGTATTCCGCGGCGCTCATCTCGTGGTGGCGCAGAAGGTGAAGGTCAAGGCGGGATCGAACGTTTTCCGCTTCCGCCAACAGGTTTCTGGCGAACGCATGGCCGAGTACACCGCCCGAATCAAGGGGTTCAAGGACAAGTTGCTCGACAACAACGCCGCGAAGGGGCTTGTTTTTTCCAGCGGCAAACCGCGCGTGCTTCTCGTCGATACCGACATCAAGCAAGCCCGCTTCCTCGCTTCCGCACTCGAACAGGAAGGCATCAAAGTGGACATCCGCCCCGTCCAGGGGCTTCCGGATTCCATCTCCGATCTGCAGAACTACGAACTGCTCGTGCTCGCGAACGTCCCGGCAACATCCATGAGTACGCGGCAAATGAACTACATCCGCAGCTACGTCCAGGATCTCGGCGGCGGCCTCATCATGATCGGCGGCGACCAGGCCTTCGGCCTCGGCGGCTACTACAAGACCACCGTCGAGGAGATCCTCCCCGTTCGCAGCGACTTCGAGAAAGAGAAAGAGAAGCCGAGCCTCGCCATGATTCTGGTCATCGACAAATCCGGTTCGATGGGCGGACAGAAGATCGAGATGGCGAAGGACGCGGCCAAGGCGGCCGTGGAACTGCTCGGGGCGAAGGACAAGGTCGGCGTCGTCGCTTTCGATGGAGACCTGTTCTGGATTGCAGAAGTCCAGTCCGCCGCGAACAAGGCGCAAATCATCGACAAGATTTCGGGCATCGAGGCGGGCGGCGGCACCACCATGGGCCCGCCGATGGAAGCGGCTTACGAAGCATTGCAGAACACCGCCGCGAAGCTGAAACACGTCATCGTTCTGACCGACGGCGTCTCCGAACCCGCGGACTTCGAGGGCATCGCCCAAAACATGTCCCAGGCGAAGCAGACGTGCACGACAGTGGCGGTCGGCGACGATTGCGATTTCAAACTGCTGCAGGAGATCGCCCGCATCGGCAACGGCCGCTACTACCATGCCGAGGACCCGAGCAACGTGCCGCAGATCTTTGCCAAGGAAACCGTCACCGCCAGCAAGTCCGCCATCAACGAGCAGCCGTTCACGCCGATCGTCACGCGGCCATCGCAAGTGATCGCCGATATCAAGTTCGACGACGCTCCTTTTCTTCTCGGCTACGTCACGACGCGGCCGAAACCGACCAGCGAATTGATCCTTTCCACGGAGAAGGGCGATCCGCTCTTGGCCTGGTGGCGGTACGGCCTCGGCATGACCGTGGCGTTCACTTCCGACGCCAAGAGTCGGTGGTCCGCCGAATGGCTCAGCTGGCCCGGCTACAGCAAATTCTGGGCGCAGACCGTGCGCCACGCCATGCGCAAGTCGGACGCCAAGGGAGTGTTCGTGCAGGTCGACCAGAAGGACGGCAAAGCCCGCGTGATGCTCGACGCAGTCGCGACGACCGGCAAGGACGCGGGCAAGTACCTCAACGAGGCCGCGGCGGAATTGACCGTGATCGCGCCCGGCGGCAGCGAACAGAAAGTCGCCATGACGCAGACCGCACCCGGCCGCTACGTCGGCGAATTCCCGTCCGCCGATCCCGGCACTTATCACGTCTCCATGACGCAACAGATGAAGGGTCAGCAAGCGACCCAGCAATCGCGCGGGCTCGTCGTGAACTACAACGAGGAACTCCGCATCCACCCGTCCAACGAGGCGTGGCTCGAATCGATGGCCAAGGCAACGGGCGGCGTATATCGGCCGGAACCGGAGAGCGTGTTCGCCCCGGATGAGCGGACCACGTCGCGGCCAGTGCCGCTCTGGCCCTTCCTTCTGATGATCGCGGCCACCTTGTTCCTGGCGGACGTAGCCCTGCGGCGGATCGACTTCGACTTACTGCTCGGCCGCAGCAAGCCGCCGCTGAAGTTGATGACCGGGAAAATGTAATGCCGAGATTCCTGGAGAAAATCGGTATCGTTCCGGACGCGAAGAAAAAAGTTGGAATTAGGGCAGACAAGTCGTCTGAACTATGGTACTGTGTCACGAAGTCGGTGATTCCCGAGGGGGTCGTACGATGCGAGAGACGATTCATGCGGCTCTGAAACCGGTGCGGAACCGCCTGCAAATCCAGTTCGCACTGCGGTGCGCATTCGTCGGCTTAATTGCCGGCGGAATCGCGGCCCTGGCCGTCGGCGCGGCCCGACAGGCCTTCGCGCCCGATCTTTCCTGGCTGGTCGGCGCGGGGCTCCTCGCTGCCGGGCCGTTCGCGGGCGGATGCGTCGGCTTATTGCTCCGCCGCGACTGGCACGCCGCGGCAGCCGTCGTCGATGCCCACTATGGGCTCAAGGATCGCGCCGTGACGGCCCTCGCCTTCGCCGATGCCAACGCAGCCAGCGATCTCCAGGTCGTTCAGATGCACGATGCTCTGAATCACCTCGGCACCGTGGAACCGAAGGCCGTGGTGCCTCTCGGTGCCCCGCGGTCGTGGCGTCCGGCCCTGGCTGCAACTGCCGCGGCAATCGCCGTGCTGGCCTGGCCGCTCGCTCTGCCGGACGCACAGGCGGGGCCTGCCCCGGTCCCCGAGCACATCGCCGCCGTCGCCGCCGACCAGCAGCAGAAAATCGCCCTGGCCACCAAGGCGTTGTCCGAGACCATCCAGGACATCGACGACGATCAAGCCAAGGAAGATCAGAAAGCCGCCCAGGAACTTAAGGACAAACTTGCCAAGAAGACGGAAGAAGTGACGCAGGACGGCACGGACGAAAAGGAAGCCCTCGCCAAGTTGTCCGAGATGATGGCGGCGTGGCAGGCATTCGCCAACGAGTTGAACGTCGCGGCGTTGGAGGGCCAGATGTCCTCACTCGGCACGGCCCTCGCCGCGTCGCAGGCATTCGAGGGCGCCGGCAAGGCTCTGATGGAAGGCAAATTGGAGAAGGCCGCCAAGGAACTCGAGAAACTCGACGAAGTGAAACTGACGCCGAAGGAAGAGAAGGCACTGGAGGAGAAGTTGAAGCAGTTGGCGAAGCAGATGGGCGATGCGGGGCAGGGTTCGCTCGGCGACGCCGTCTCGGAACTCGCGGATTCCTTGAAGGGCGGCAAGGGGAAGATCGGTAACGCCAGCCGCAAGCTCGCGAAGAAGATTAATAACGCCGTGAAGCGCCGCAAGGCCGCCGACCTGGCATTCGCCCAGATCGAGGAACTGAAAGACGCGAAGTGCCAGTGCCAAAACAACGGCGGCGCCCGCATCAAACAGCCGAGCAAGTCGAACAGTCCGTCCAGTAACTGGGGCCGCGCCATCAGCGGCAACACGGACGGCGAACGGACGAAACTCGGCGGCAAGCGGAACGAGGTGCAGGTCAGCGGCACGCCAGGCGCCGAGGGCGATTCCGAAATCGAAACCACGGCAACGCCGGAAGCCCGCGAACGTGCCTCGCGCGAATACAAGGAACGCTACGAGAAGTTCAAGAAAGCCTCCGAAACCGTGATCGATGCGGAACCGATTCCGTTAGGTTTCCGCCAGATGGTCAAGAGGTATTTCGAAACGATTCGCCCGTCGGGCACCGACCCGGTCGAGAAGAAATAATTCATTTCACGACTCGACTTCCGATCCCACGAGCCGGTTGCCGCGGGATCGGTTCATTTGCGAATCTGTTAGAAGCCCCTGTTTTCGGTAGTCGGCTTCTCGCAGGGCCTTGACGCGGTCCAGTTGCTCGTGGGTCCGGCCGACGGAGGTCATGCATTGCGAAGTGGCAGCCTTGCCAGAAGCCGATCGAGAGGCCTTCGTGCTTTTCGTTCTGAGAGGTCCGACCCTGGAAGAGGTTTCGGAACGGCTCGGACGAACGCCCGGCGCTATCGCTGACCATCTGCGTACGCCAAGAAAGTGCCGGGTAGCCGGC
The DNA here is from genome assembly GCA_035571955.1 of Urbifossiella sp. Taxonomy (GTDB): domain Bacteria; phylum Planctomycetota; class Planctomycetia; order Gemmatales; family Gemmataceae; genus Urbifossiella. The sequence continues at coordinate 43,293 of DATNBQ010000600.1, forward strand.
TCTCAAGTGGACGTTCACAACCGAAAGAAGCTGGTCGTCAGTTTTAACAAGCGACCTCCACGTCAGCAGTCCTTTCTCTACTGCGGTTGGGGCGGCGCAAACGCGCGCAGACGATCCCCACCATTGGTCGAAGTTCCCCTTGAGCAACGACTCGTCATGAGGCAACTTCATCTCTGTTCGGAGTGAGCGAATCAGCTTCCAAGCGTCTGCTTCTCCGGAACGGTCCACTGGAATAGTACGATGGGAGTGTCTTTGACCGCGCCACTTTCAACGCCGATCAACAATTCACCTTCGGCCTTTTCCAATGTCTTCACTTGAAACCCAGGCGTAACGCCGGGAACACGCGAGCGAGCCAGTCTTTCAGGAAAAGCGCGACTGAATGGCTTGTGGGACCGGACCAAGTGAGAAGGGGTCCATTCCACTCCCCGTGAAGTGCATTAGGGGTGCAACCAAGACATGCCACTCTCGCTAGGCCAGACCGCCTCGCCCCGCCACACTCAGTGGGGGCTGCGTGCTCTCGTTCGCGATCCAGATGGTCGGGCAGTTGAGTTACTGCAGGGCGAACGAACAGAAGCATCCTGCGCGCGAGCCTGAGCCTCTGGCGACTTTCTGGCGCCCATTCTCCGACGCTAGCACGATGCATAGCTTCGGTTGAACGAAAGCCACGGAGCGGAATCTTATGGGGATTCAATCGCTTCGACGGTCACTCCCAGCAAGTGTAACGCCTTCGGCACTCACAACGCAAACGACAATCCGATCCATTCGTGCCCGGTTGCAGCGGAGGCATCAGAACAGTCGCCGCCGGGTTGGTTTGCATGGCGTCGCAACCTATTCCAGTCGCCGGCGCGGACGCGAGTTGTGGACGGGCCTGTAAATCACCGGTCCCGCCGTTCCCGAAGGAGTGAACCTGGAGGTTCCGGGACACCTCGGTTCACCTTGCTTTGTTGTCCTGGAACGGTGCGATCTTGACGGAGAGTGGTTCGACCCAGTGTTTGTGGTCGGCATCGTAGTAGAGGTAAGCTCGACTTGCCGGGCCGCGGTAGCTGCCGGGAACCTCGCACGTCAAGTCGATGGTGAGCGCGATCTTCTGCTCCGGGGCCAGTTCGCGCCAGTAGAGAACCAGTTCCCGGCCGCGGATCTCGAAGAAGCTGATCCGCTCGTGCTCGCGCAGTTCGGTCAGTTGCTTCAGGTCGGTGGGAACCTTCATGCCGGCCGGAATCCCGACGATGGCCACCGCCATTCCCTGCCCTTGCTTCTGGCGATTTTCGAGCGTCACGGCGAGAGGAACAGTCTCGCTTTCGCGGGCCTCGGTCTTGCCGAGTTTCGTCGCGAGCCGCACGGCGCACCCCGGCGCGCTCAGCGGCATCAGCGTCGTGTAGGTATAAGTCAGTGCGAATGGATAGGCCTGCTTCGCGTCGGTCGCAATTTCGGCCTCGGTTCGTTCACCCGGGTTGAAGATCGCCTCCGGATTCGGAACGTCGAGGCCGATCACTTCCAGGTCGTGCTCCGTGAACTTCCGTCCGGCCACGACCTTGCCGCCGACCCGGACTCGAAGGGCGCCGCTTTCGGCGGGGTGCACCGATTTCTTCGCGTGAATAATCAACGCCTTCAGCGCCATGACGGTCGATTGCGTCGAGCCGAATCCACCGTAGCCGCCGCGCTGCTGGCTGATCCAGCGCGTGGCTTCCTTCACGGCGGGGGCGTACTTCGGATCGTTGGCACGCATCCATCCGAGGAGTGCCAGCGCGGTCGTTTCAATCTGAAGGTCGCGGCCGCCGGATCGCGTGATGCTCGTGACGGCGCCGGTTACGGCGCCGTCTTTCATGCGTTCTTCCTGCAGCCGGTCGAGGAGTTTATGGGCGGTCTCGCGGTCGCCGCGCAGCAGCAGGATATTGGCGGTGAGCGCCACGAAGTAGGAATCCCGGCCGCCGACGGAGTTCGCGTCCAGCGCTTCGGCCTTGAGCGCCGCGATCTCCTTCGCCAGGTCGAGTCTCTCGGCGTCGTCCGGATCGCTTTCGACGAGTGCCCAGACGATGTAGGCGTCCGTCGTGGATTTCGGTGCGGCGCCGAACTTGTCGAGCGCCCGCGCATTGCGTTGGAAGCCGCCGGCGCCGTCCTTCCGGGAAAGAAGGAACGTCTGCGTTCGCTTGATGAGGTCGGGATCGACGGGGTGAACGCGGGCCATGTCCTTGAACTGGAGCAGGCCATACGCGGTGAGCGCCTCGTGCTGGCGATCGGCGGCGCCGAACCACTCGAACCCCTGCTTCATGCGCCGCGGCGTATCCGGGCACTCGAACGACACGAGTTTCGAGTAGCCGCGATCGAGCATCACGCGGGCTCGCTTGCTCGCCTCGGGGTTCGCCTGCTTCGATTCGTTCAAGTAATCGAGGATCAGCGTGTTGGGATAGTTCGAACTGGAGGTTTGCTCGAAGCAACCGCCAGGCTCGCGGAGCAAGCCTTCGAGCCCCTTCACGAGGTCGGCCATCGACGTGGGATACATTTCGAGGCGCACGCGGAGCGAACCGGGCACGAGTCCCCTGGGCAGCGCGACGCTGCCGCGAGCGCGGCCCTGGAGCGTATCGCTGAAGGAGCCGACACCGGGGAAGCCATCCGGCACGATGGTTATGGTTCGAGCGATCGTGTCGTTGTCCGCGGCGCTCGAGATGCCGGTGACGAGCACGCTGGCATCGCCCCGGAGCTTGTCGGGCCTCAGGCGAACAATCCGCCGCCCTTTGCCGTTCGCCCCGAGTTCGAATGGCGCCTGCGCACCGCCGGCGTTCTTGAGGCCATTGAGCGCGAAGGTGAAGGCCACGGAGCGGCGAGCGTCGCTGTCGTTGGTGATCCGGATGGGCATGTCGATCACGTCGGTGTGCGAGATTTCGAGTGGCAACTTCGGATCGAGGCTGAGCGGTTTTCGCGCCTCGATGGTCTTCGTGACGGCGCCGATGCGGCCATCGGTGGTGTGGCCGGCGACCAGCACCTGGTAGCGAGCGACATCGTCGGCAAGCTGGAACTCGACGGTCGCCTTGCCGTTCTGGGGGACAACGAGGGCCGGGTGCCAGTAGACGGTTTCGGTGAAGTCGGCGCGAATGGCGCCGAGCCGGGGATCGCGCTGGTGGGCGTATTCGCGGACGATGAACGGATAAGTAGGTCGGCCTCCTGCGGGTCCGAATCCGCCGCCCATCATGCCATTCATGCCGCCCATTCCCATCATTCCGCCACCCATCATTCCCATTCCGCCCATTCCCATCATTCCTCCGCCCATCATTCCTCCGCCCATCATTCCGTTCAGTCCCATGCCGCCCATTCCCATGCCGCCCATTCCCATGCCGCCCATGCCGCCCATGCCTCCCGCCATACCCATCATGCCGCCGCGCATTCCCATCATGCCCTGCTGAGGCCGCTGGGCAAACTCGAGGGCAGCCTTCTGCATTCGCAGCTTGGCTTCATTGAGCAAAGCCAGTTGCTCGATGGGCTTGAAGGAATTGGCGTCTTCGCTTGGGTCAGGGGATGGTGCAACGCGCGGCGGCGAAGCCGGTAAAGTAGCGATCGGCTTCTCCGGAGGCTTTCCGCCCGCATCAATAGGAAGTGGTTCTGCCGGAGCTAACGCGTTTGCCGCCGCGGCCTTCTCTCGATTCGAGACTTCCATCGCCGCCCGAGGACTGTCATTCTTTTGGGTGGTTGTAGCAACCATCAGGATGAGGCCGCACAGGATCGCGGAAACCGTGCCCGCGACGTAAGGACGGCGTCGTCCGACGGGTTTCAGCGCCATCGCGGCCAGTGCCCCCATGCAGAGGCCATATAGAACGACCAGGATGAGCACGACAACCAGGCCGGTTCCCAGCCCCGAGCGGAGTTTGTCCAGCCACGACTCGAATCGGGTCAATGCCTCGGCGGCCTGCCTTCTCTCGAACTGCGCGTCGGCAAGCGCCTCGGTCGCCGAGGAAACCCGCTCCGCCAATGGCGCGGCTGCCTTGGAGGCTGCAAACTCCGCGGTCGCGACTCGCAATTGCGCCTGCTCCAACTGGGGCTGGAACTCCGCGGTCACGCGCTGTTCTTCCAGCTTGAAGAGTTCGAGCGGGGCCGTCGTCTGTTGACCGTGCGCCACTAGCATCTGGGCAACGTCGGACTTGTCGGCAGGGTTAGCCGGGGGCCGGTTTTGTTCGGCGAATCGCCGCCAACCCTGGGTCGCGAGAAGGAGATCGAGGGCGGCGGCGGCCTTGGGATGATCCGTCAGCAGGAAATCGGCGTGCTCCAGTTCGGCCGGATGCTTCACGTCCCCGGACAGGAGGAAGTGCGTCGGCATTAACCGATCGGCCTTGTTGTCGGCCATCGCGATGACGCTGCGATTGACGACGCCGACGAGCAGGACGGCCGGTGTCGCCGCCTGCTTCTCGTTGGCCGCGGAGAGTTCGAGCCGAACCTTGCCGCCGGGCAGGTAGCGCACTTTGTCCGGGTGGACGTTCAGCGTCAGTTGCCTGGCCGGCGCGCGGTAAATGAGCCGCTCGGCCCGCGGAATCAGCGCCGCGCGACTGGGTCCTTCAGCTTGCGGCTCCTCGAATACCGTGAGTCGCGCGACGCCGCCCGCCTCGTCGTCGCCGGTGAGCGAAAGATCGACGGGTTTGCCCGCCTCGATGCGGAGCCGCTGATGGCTGATCAGCCGGCCGCGGGAATAAGCCCCAACGTGCAGCGTCTTCGGTCCGTGGTTCACTTGCAGGCGGACGCGAATCGGTGCGCCCGCGGCGGTGACGGCATCGAGCGATTCGAGGGCAACGCCGTCGGCAATCGCGATCGGCAACGGGAAGCCGTCCGGAGTGGGGGCAATAATGCCGCTCGGAAAAGCGATCTTGAGGAAGTACCGTTTGTTAGCACTCGGCGTGATCGTGAATGCGCCGTGGCCGCGATTGACGCCCGGGTTCTCGGCATCCGTTGCCGTGGCGACATCGACCAGTTTTGTCGTGCCGTCGGTGATGGCGCCCTGGAGGTCGGCG
>DATNBQ010000601.1:0-4503 GCA_035571955.1 Urbifossiella sp.
CAAGCGGTGGTCGGCTTCCGGGCGCCGACGTTCAGCATCGGCCGCGATACGCCGTGGGCCATCGACGTGCTCGCCGAGTGCGGCTTCGAATACGATTCTTCCATTTTTCCCGTTCGCCACGATCGCTACGGCATCCCGGATGCTCCACGGCAGCCGTTCTCCGCAGTCGGGCAAGAACGCGAACTGCTGGAACTGCCGCTGTTGACCTACCGGATCGCCGGCTTGAATCTGCCTGTCGCGGGAGGAGGCTACTTCCGGTTATTCCCTCCAGGGATGATGCGGGCGGGATTGCGGCAAGCGGCCCGTTCGCAACCCACGGCCGCGATGCTTTACTTCCACCCCTGGGAGTTCGACCCTGAACAACCGCGCTTGCCGATGAAGCGGCTGGCTCGTTGGCGAACTTATGTCGGCATGACCAAGACGACGGCGCGGTTGACGGCCTTGGTGAAGGAATTCCCGATTCGTCGGGCGATTGATGTGGTTCGGGAGATCAAGGCGTCGGGGACCGCGCTGGCGCGGTTCAAACTGTGAAAGCGGGACCGCGAAATTCCTGTGCTACACTAAATCGAATGCGGAATGCCTCGAATTCACCACAAAGGCACAAAGATCACACAGAGAGGCACCAAGAAGCAGCCAGAGTTCGGAAAGAAGCCGGATCATTGATTGCTCTGTGTACCTTTGTGTGATCTTGGTGCCTTCGTGGTTAGTTTTGCTTGCTTTCATTCCGCGTTCCGAATTCCGCGTTTCCTGGATGGACGGAGCCTACACCCGATGATTCGCCTGCTGTCGCCGGCCCTGGAACTTTCGATCGCGGTGCATCCGCGCGCCGCGATCGCGGCCCGGTTGACCGCGCTCACCGAGTTCGTCCGCGATTCGGCCGCTGTCGTTCCCTTGAGCAAGCACCCCGCCTGGCTCGAAATCCTTCGCACCGCGCTCCATCACGACGTTTACGCCATCGAAGCCACGGTCGGCGGCCGCACCTGCGGGTTCTTGCCCCTCGCTTATGTCAGCAGCGTGCTGTTCGGCCGCTTCCTCGTTAGCTTGCCGTACTTGAATAGCAACGGCGTGATTGCCGATTCGGCCGACGTGCAAACGCAACTCGTCGATCGGGCGGTCGATCTGGCCGAGGAGTTGAACGTCCGCTTCCTCGAACTGCGCCACGAAGCGCCTGTCGATCATCCCGATCTTTCCGAGGAACTGACGACCAAGGTGCACATGCGTCTCGAACTTCCCAAGTCCACGGATCGGTTGTGGAAGGGGTTCGACGCCAAGGTACGCAATCAGGTGCGCAAGGGCGAGAAGCAAGGCTTCACGGTTTCGTGGGGTGGGTCGGAGTTGCTGTCGGGGTTCTACGCGGTCCTGAGCCGGAACATGCGCGATCTCGGCACGCCGGTTTATTGCAAGCGACTCTTTCACGACATCCTGACGACCTTCCCCGAGCAGTCCGAAATCTGCCTGGTCAAGGATGGTTCACGGCCAATCGCGGCCGCGCTTCTCTTGCACGGGTGGGGCATCACCGAGGTGCCGACCGCCTCCGCGTTGAAATCGTACAACTCGACTTGCGCGAACATGATGATGTACTCGCGGCTGCTGCACCGGGCCGTCGAACGCGGCCAAAAGCAGTTCGACTTCGGCCGCTCGACCACGGAGGGAAATACCTTCCGCTACAAGAAGCAATGGGGGGCGACGCCGCACCCAGCCATCTGGCAATACGCGATGAAGGAAGGCGAGCAGGTAAACATGCGGCCGGATCACCCGCGCTTCGAGCGAGCCATCCGCGTCTGGCAGAAGTTGCCGGTGCGCCTCACGCAGGTCATTGGCCCGCACATCGTCCGAGGGATTCCGTGACTCGCCCCTCCCAGCGGTATCTTTTCCCCTTCGCTCTACTCGTTCTCGCCGCTCTCTCGTTCCTTCGCTACCTCCCCGATCTGCTCGCGTTCCCCGTGGTGATGTTCGGCGACGCCGGTTGGCCGCTCGCCGTCGATGCCATGCTCGACGACGGACTCGTGCCCACCCGCGATTTCGGCTACTTTTATGGGCTCCTGGCGCTGGCCATCGATCGCGTTTGGTTTGTCGTGGCCGGGCGCACGCCGGAAGCGGCCGTGGCCTTGATGGCCGTCGGCAGCCTCGGCATCGCGATCGGAATGCTGCGCTGGGCGAATGCCGCCGGGATGGATGGCCGGGCACGCCTCCTGCTTCTCGCCGCGGTTCCCGTGGCGATCATGCCGCTGCCATATCCCACCGCGATTCACGCCATCGAGGCGGCACTGCTCGTCAATGCCCTGGCGTCTCAGGCAAGCGGCCGTTACGCCGCTGCGCTTGCTTTCGCGACGGCAGCCGTGTTCGTGAAGCCGGGGCTCGGCTACGTGCACGGCTTGATTCTCGTTGTCCTCATCCTGCGGGGATATGAGAGACCCGGCTGGCGCGGGCGGCTGCGAGCCTTCGTTCCCGCGGCGTCGCTCGGTGTCGTTCTCGCGGCCGCGTTCATCGCCTGGTGGGGCGCGAGTCCGCTCGTCGATACGCTCTTCCCCACGCGGGCCGCCGAGAATTATCGCGACGAACGTTATGGCTTCTTCTTCGGTGAAGGGCGGGGCTTCTGGCTGCCCGAGTCGATCCATCCGCTGTTTTATTTGCTGTCGCCGGCCGGATTCTGGCTGGTCGCGACGCTGCTGTTGACCGCGGCCGCGGTGGAACGGTGGCGGCGCCGCGATCCGCAGGCACTGGCGCTGGCCACCTGTGCCATACTCCATGTGGCCTTCGTGCTGTTCCTGTTCGGCAACCGCTGGTCGTGGCTTTATTACTCCGCGATCCTGGTGTGCGGCGTCGCGGCCGCGCTCGGCTCCGCCTCGCGGCTAAACTGGTTTTTGGCCGCTTTGGCAATTGCGGGGCAATGGGGGCCATATACCGTCTTGCGGCATTCGTGGCAAACGCTGCATCGATCCGAGGCCACGGCGGGCTTGTATGCGACGACGGCCGACGCCGAACTGTGGGGCCGCGTGCGCGATCTCGCCCATCGTGAAAAAGTGATGGTCTTTTCGAAGACGGGTGGGGCATTCGTGGTCTTTCCGGAAATGGATAGCTCGCGTGTCTGGTTCCTGCTGCGGAGCACGGCGACGAAAGTCGAGATCGACCGCGTGAAAGGGCAACTTCGCGAAGCGACCTGGCTTGTGCTGCCGTATGCCGGCGAGCAAGCGCTCTATCCGCGGTGGCCGGAATTCTCCGACGAACTCGATGCCTTTGCCCTGACGGAGGGCGGCGACAGCTTCCAGTTGTGGCAGCGTCGGTGAACTGCTCTGGTGGCACAGCCATTCTTGCCTGTGATATGAAGTGCACAGGCAGGAATGCCTGTGCCACCCTCAGATAGTCCGTTATGGCACGTGCCGAATTCTCGTTACGACTTTCACCCTCGCCACAACCCCCACATCCCGCGACTGGTTTTCTCCTCACTTTCCGTCAAACCGTTTGCACCCGTGCCATTTGTAAACTTTCCTTTCTCTGAAGAGTGGCAACACGGAACAACCCGCGCGAAGTGAAGTTATCACATTAAGCCGGTTTTTCCGCTTTTGCCAAAAAGGATGCCCTCTCCCGGAGAAACCCCGCTCATGCTTCCGCCCCGTCGGCTCATTCTCGCCGCCAGCGATCCGCGCTTCACGCAATCCGTGCAACTCCACTTGCAGAAGTCGCTGCAAATCGCCCCCCCCGTCGTCCGCTTCGACGAGGTGCAGAGCCTCCTCGATCCGGAAACCGACGGCGACGTGCTCATGATCGCTTCGGAACTCCCCGACGCCATGGCGATCGAAGCGGTCGTGCGCGAATCGAAGGTGCAGCAGTCGCCGGCCAGCTTCGCCGTACTCGAATCCGAATCGATGGCCCACCAGCGGACGTTCGACCATCTGGCGCCGCACCTCTGCGGGAAGTGGGTGTGGCCGGTGCAATCCCGCGACCTGACGACCTGGGCCCGGCGATCGCTGAGCCCCGGCGTTCGCTTCGCCGACCCCGCCGCCGAGTCGATCGCCCAGAAAATTCGCCGCAAGCTCGTCAACCACACGCCTTCGCTCACGACGATGGTGGAGCAATTGTGCATCGCCGCCGCCCACGATGTCACTGTCCTCATCGAAGGCGAAACCGGCACGGGGAAGACTTATCTCGCGAAGTTGATCCACGATTGCTCGGCGCGGCGGGTGAACCGCTTCCTGGTGGTGTCGTGCGGCACGCTCTCCAGCAACCTGATCGCCAGCGAATTCTTCGGCCATGCCAAGGGAGCATTCACGAGTGCCGACGGAGCCAAGGTCGGCAAGTTCGCCGCCGCCGGCGAAGGCACGATCCTCCTCGACGAGATCGATACCCTGGGGTTGGAACATCAGGCGAATTTGCTCCGCGTGATCGAGACCGGCGAATTCGAACCGGTCGGCAGCAACGACACGCAGACGTGCAAGGCGCGGATCGTGGCCGCGACCAACTGGAATCTGGCGGACGCCGTCGAGCGCGGCAGTTTCCGCCGCG
>DATNBQ010000602.1:0-17170 GCA_035571955.1 Urbifossiella sp.
TCCGCGAAGGCGCGCAGCGCCGACGCGGCATCGGCCGCCGTCCAGACGCTCCAACCGCGGCGCTCGAGGTCGCGCTGCAATCGCAAGCGCTCGCTCGGGTTCGGGTCGACCAGCAGAATTCCGTTCGGTTCGTGCAGGTTCATGGTGTCGGTCACGTCAGAACCGGGCAATGGGCATCCCTCGCACACTTCGCGAGCGCCGGGGAGGGCGCCGGAGCGATTTCCTTTTGCAAGCGAGCGAGATCGGCGGCGAGCACTTCGGGGTTGGCGCGCCGCAAGGTCGTTCCCGGCGGCGAGTCCGGGCCGATGCCGATGGTCAGGCCGCCGAGCGCGTTGACGCGGGCCACGGCTTCTTCGTCGTTGGCGCCGTCGCCGGCGAAGACCACGTAGGCGTCGGATTCGCGAGCGGCCAGAATCCGGTCGATCGCGTCCGCCTTCGTCCACGCATCGCTCAGGGCGATTTCCAATGCCCGGCAGACATCGCGGAGGCGGATTACCGGCGGCTCTTCCAGAAAGCAGACGAGCGACTCGCGGACTTCTTGCTGCAGGCAAACGCTCAGAAGAGGCTGCAAACTGCGGTGATGAATGGCCAGGCAACCGGGCTTCTTTTCGATCCAGGCGCCGGGATACTTGGAAACGGCGGCGGTCAGCGTCGCCACAATGGTGGAAGAATCCTTGTCGAATTCGGCGAGGGCCTCGTCCACGAGGTGTTCGCCGCCGAGTTCGATTTGCATTCCGCCGGAACCGGCATAGGCGAGGCCGGAAAGGCCAATGCGCTCCTTGAGTTGCCCGAGTTCGCGGCCGCTGATGATGCCGATGGCAACGTGCGGCAGGGCGGCGAGTCCGGCCAGCAAGTCGCGGGTCGTGCTCGGCAGCACGGCGAGAATCGGGTGCGCGACGATCGGCGCCAGGGTGCCGTCGAAATCGAACAGAAGCAAGAGCGGCCGGCCGGCGCGGTATTCCCTCGCCGCGCGGTCGACCCAATCCACTGCAGTCACTGAACGCTCCTTGCCGAATACTTCAAAACACCGGAACCGAGATCGCTGGCATCGAACGGGACGGTATCGCCGGCGGCCACATCGACATCGTCATCGTCGCTCGGTCCCCATTCCGGGAAGGGCTGTTGAGCATAATCATCGACGAGTTTGTAAGCTTCGCTGAGCAACATTCCGGCCCAGCGGTAGATATTGTTGTCCTCGACTTGGGCGCGGAGGCGGCGCATCCGCCGTTGCTGCTCCGGGGCCGGCATAGTGAGCGCGGCATATAGGCCGGCGGCCAGTTTCCCCACGTCGAACGGATTAACCAGGATCGCGTCGGTGAGTTCCCGCGCCGCTCCCGTGAACTCCGACAGCACCAGCACGCCCTGCTCGTCGTCGCGGGCCGTAACGAATTCCTTGGCGACGAGGTTCATTCCATCGTGTAGCGAACTGACGACGCACCCGGCGGCGGCCCGGTACAAGGGGTAAATCATCTCGGGGCCGCAGTGCTCATTGACGAAGACGACCGGCTTCCAGTTTTCCGTGCCATGCTTGACGTTCACCTCGTTCGCGAGGGCGAGGATTTCGTCATTGAGGCTGCGGTAAGCCGGGAGTTGCGTGCGGCTCGGAGCCCCGAGTTGCACGAAGTGGAACTGGCCGATCAGTTCCGGGTGGTTGTCGAGCATGTGGCCGACAGCCCGGATGCGTTCGGGAATTCCCTTGGTGTAATCGACGCGGTCGACGCCCAGAAGGAGCGAGCGATCGCCGAGGCGATAGGAATCCCGCAAGGCGGCGATCCGCTCTTCCCAGTCGCCGTTCAGGTGTCGGGCGGCGAGCGCCGGATCGACGCTGATCGGGAACGGGCGAACGCGGGTATCGTGGCCGCGATGGGCGACGCTGAACTTCTCCCGGCAAATCCGCGACTCGACGGTGCGATCCACGGTATCGAGGAAGTTGTTGCAGTGGGACTGCGTGTGGAAGGCGAGTAGGTCGTTGCCGAGCATGCCATCGAGGATTTCGCGGGCCCAGGGGCAAACGAGGAACGTCTCGGGGTTAGGCCAGGGAATGTGCCAGAACTGAGCGACGACGAGATCGGGGCGAGCTTCCTTGAGGAGCCGCGGCAACAGGGCGAAGTGGTAATCCTGCACGAAGACGAGTGCCGGGCCGCCTTGCGCTTCCTCGAGGACGGCCGCGGCGAAGAGCTCGTTCACCTCGCGGTAAACTTCCCAGTGCTGCGGTTCAAAGGTCGGCCGCTGATACACCTGATGGCAGAGCGGCCACAGCGAGCTATTGGCGAATCCGTAGTAGTACCCTTCTTCTTCTTCCTTGGAGAGCCAGACGCGGCGGAGGATGTAACTGGGGTCGTGCGGGGGAACGGCGATGCGGCCATCGGCATCCGCGGTGGCTTTGTCGGCGCTGCCGGAACCGTGGCCGACCCACACGCCGCCGCACGTCCGCATGACCGGATCGAGGGCCGTGGTCAGGCCGCCGGCCGGGCGCATCAGTTCGATCTTGCCACCGCGCGAATTATGGATGTACGGCTCCCGATTGGCAACGACGATGAGTTTCGCGCTGCCCAGGCGAGTATCGGCAATCGCTTCCAGCCGTTCTTTGGTCCAGCCCATGAAAGCTCCGGTGTATCGACCCGCGCCTGAGGAGGCACGGCAGGACATGTTGGGCATTCCACTTGCGGGTAACGCAAGACGTGTACCGGTTCGCAACCTTGAGGCTTGCCCGGCCCTTTCATCTTTGACTCCCAGTGGGCCAAATGGGATTAACCTTTGGCCCACCGATGAGTTAGGATGACTGAGGCGGCACGAGAATTTTCAAGAAACGCGGCTGCGATACCGCGGGTTAATGAGGCAACTTTCTGGCCAAATAGCCCGACGCACAGGAACTGCCCACGGCGTCCAGCTTTTGGTCATGCTTTTCAATTCGGAATGGGGGAAGGGAATGGCCTCGTTCCGCGTTCCGAATTCCGCGTTTGGGAGAGTTGAATGGCTCCGCGAGTTTGGACCGGCGTGGCCGCACCGATCGCGGCCGTTAGCGTGATGCTGCTCGTCATCGCGGTCGGGGCCGCGTGGTACATCCGCAACATGCAGCAATCCGTGGCCGCAATGCTCGCCGACAACGTCAACAGCATGCGCGCCGCCCAGGAACTCGAACTGAGCGTTCGCGACTTGCGCCACCAAGGCGTTCGCTACTTGATCACGGCCGACGCCAAGTTGCTCGAACCGATCCCGCGGCTCCGCGACCGCGTCATGACCGCCCTGGCCAACGCCGAATCGCTCGCTTACACGCCGCCCGAAAAAGCCCTCATGCAGCGGACCCGCGCCGGGCTACAAACCTTCTTCACCGAATACGAACGCATGACCCAGGGGAATCCGCATCGCGCCGATTACGCCAAGACGCTCGGCCTCATCGACACGCTGCTGGCCCAGGAAGTGATCGAACCGACCCGGGAGTATCTGCGCTTGAACGAGGGAAGCCTGGCCAAATCCAATGAAGCGAACCAGCGGGCCGCCGACCGCTCGACGACGGGGCTCATCGCTCTGGGTGTCTGCGGGGCGGCCGGCGGCGTCCTCGGCGGCTGGGTCATTGCCGCCATGCTTCGCCGCAACATGCTTCGCACCGAGGAACGCCTCCGCTCCACGGCCCGGCAACTCGACCAGGCCGCCCGTTCCGCCGAGGACACCGCCACCCGCGCCGGTCGGTCCGCCGACGCCCTCGACGATGTCGCTCGCTCCGCTTCCGCCGTGCTCAGCCGCTTGAAGCAAACCGAGCGCGACGCCTTGCGAGCGGAACAGCTCGCCTGGGCCGGGCAAATGGCCGCCGGCATCGCCCACGAAGTCCGCAACCCGCTCATGGCCATCAAACTTTTAATTCAGGCCCTCGCCGATGGCCGCGGCGGCAACCGACTCCGACCGCGCGATGTGCAAGTTCTTGAAGAAGAAATAATCCGCCTGGAACAGATCATCACGTCGTTCCTCGATTTCGCGCGACCGACGCGGCCGGACAAGAAGCCGATCGAGATCGGCCCGCTCGTGCACCAGGTCGCCGACCGCTTCCAGGGACGGGCCCGCTTGCAGGGAGTGGCCATCGCCGTCGAGTTGCCGAGACTTCCCGTGGTCGCCGAGGTCGATCCGAATCAGGTTCAACAGGTCGTTTACAATTTGTTGTTCAACGCGCTCGATGCTCAACCCGAAGGGGGCAGCGTCGTCATCACCGCGGAGATCGACGAGACCGAGAACGGATCGATGCTCGCTCTTCGCGTCGAGGATGAAGGGACCGGCTTCTCGGAAGAGGTGCGCGATCGAGTGTTCGAGCCGTTCGTCAGCACCAAGGACGCCGGGATGGGGCTGGGCCTATCGATTTGCCGGCGGATTGCCGAGAATCACGGCGGCGAGATGCGCGCCGGCAACCGCGATTCCGGCGGCGCCGCCGTCACCATCCGCGTGCCCGTCGCCCAGTCGTGAATCAGCTTTAGCCGCGACGCGGAGTCTGCGGAGCGGAGCGCTCTGCTGGAGATCTACCGATGGCCACCTTGCTCCTCGTCGACGACGAGCCGAACGTCCTATATTCCCTCGAATTGAGCCTCGCCGCCGAGGCGCTCGACATCGTCACCGCGCAATCCGGCAAGGACGCCCTGCGTCGGCTCCGCCGCGGCGCCATCGACGCGGTCATTCTCGATGTCCGCCTGCCGGATATGTCCGGGCTCGATGTCTTCGACCGGATTCGCGCCGAGGACCCGCGCCTTCCCGTCATCATCATGACGGCCCACGGCACGACCGAAACCGCCATCGAGGCCATGAAACGCGGGGCCTTCGATTATTTGCTCAAGCCGGTCGATCTGCACCAGTTGCAGGACATCGTGGGCCGGGCGCTCGATTTGCGCCGCATGCAAAGCCCGGCCCTCTTTGACACGCTGGAAGGCGAACCGGTTTCGCCGGCTGAGACCGATCGCATCGTCGGGCAGTCGCCGAGCATGCAAGAGGTGTACAAGGCGATCGGCCGCGTCGCTGCCCAGGAAGTGAACGTGCTCGTCACCGGCGAAAGCGGCACCGGCAAGGAACTCGTCGCCCGGGCGATTTACCAGCACTCCAACCGCGCCGACAAGCCGTTCCTGGCCATCAACTGCGCCGCCATTCCCGAAGGGCTTCTCGAAAGCGAACTGTTCGGCCACGAAAAAGGGGCCTTCACCGGCGCCGACCGCAAGCGCATCGGCAAGTTCGAACAGGCCAACGGCGGCACCATTTTCCTCGACGAAATCGGCGACATGGCCCCGCCCACCCAGGCCAAAATGCTCCGCCTGCTGCAAGAACAACAGTTCGAACGCCTCGGTTCCGGCGAAACGGTCACCGTGGATGTGCGCGTGCTCGCAGCCACCAATCGCACGTTGCAAGACATGATAGTCGCCGGGACATTCCGCGAGGATCTTTATTATCGCTTGAACGGATTCACGGTGCATTTGCCGCCGCTGCGCGAGCGCAAGGACGACCTGCCGCTGTTAGTCGATCACTTTTTGAAGATGCTGAGCCCGAAGTTGGGGAAGCCGGCCGTGATGGTGGCACCGGAAGCGATGCGGCTGATTGAAAACTACGCCTGGCCCGGCAACATCCGCGAGTTGCAGAATGCGATCCGCTTTGCCGTCGTGCAGTCGGTGGGCGAAGTGGTGACGCCGGAATGCTTGCCGCGCGCGGTGTTCGGGGTCGCCGAGACGCAGGCCCCCGGCCCGGCCGCCCAATTCGACCTCGTCGCCTTTGTCGACGACCTGCTCCGCAACGGCGAGAACGAAATCTACCGCAAGATCATGCAATCGGTTGACCGGGTCGTGTTGGAGGCGGTGTTGCGGCACGCGAACGGCAGCCAGGTAGTGGCCAGCGAACTCCTCGGCATGTCGCGAACCACGCTCCGCGCCAAGCTGCAAGCCCTCGGCATGACGGTGGAAAAGCAAATCCGCCCCGAACAGGGCTTGAAGGGGAAACCGTAGCCGGGACACATGCCGGTGCGCACAATCGACACATCTGGAGCGAGGCTAGTCATGCCCGAGACCACCCAGGACTTCGCGCCCGAACGGTTTCCCACCGCCAGTCTGGGTTCCGCCGGCGAGACAGGAAGTTTCTGCCCCCCCACCCTCGACCCGGCGGAGGTTCGCTCCGGATTCGGAAAAGTACAGGCTGGCCCGCCGGGATACGAACTGGAATGCGAAGTCGGCCGTGGCGGAATGGGTATCATCTACCGCGCGCGCGATACCAATCTCAACCGCGATGTCGCCATCAAATTGCTCCACAGCCGCTACGCCCCCACCGGCTTCGCCGCCCGCCGCTTCCTGGACGAAGCTCGCATCACCGGCCAGCTCCAACACCCCGGCATCCCGCCCGTTCATCAACTCGGCACAGCCTCCGATGGCCGCCCATTCATCGCCATGAAACTCATCAAGGGAGAAACGCTGGACGAACTTCTCGCGGCCGGCTGCCTGAGCCGCGGCGAACAGATTGCGGTCTTCGAACAGGTCTGCCAGGCCGTTGCTTATGCCCATAGCCGCGGCGTGATTCACCGCGACCTGAAGCCGCAGAACGTCATGGTCGGGGCGTTCGCCGAGGTCCAAGTGATGGACTGGGGGCTCGCAAAGTTCCGCGCCGCCCCCGGCCCCGACGCGGGCGAGCCCTCGACCGCCAGCAACTTCCACGACCCGCGCGAAGAAGAGGACGAATGCCTGCGCACCCAAGCCGGGTCGTTCCTCGGCACCCCGGCGTATATGCCGCCGGAGCAAGCGATCGGCGCTATCGACCAGATCGACGAGCGGAGCGACGTGTTCGGCCTCGGGGCGGTGCTCTGCGCTCTCTTGACCGGGAGCCCGCCGTTCGTCGCCCCGAACTCCGAATCGACCCGGCAACTCGCGGCCCAGGGGAAACTGGATGCGGCCTTTGCCCGACTCGATGCGTGTGCCGCGGAACCGGAACTGATCGCGCTTTGCAAGCAGTGTCTGGCAAGTGACAAGGACGCCCGCCCGGCGGATGCCGGCGCCGTGGCGAAGGCCGTGGCCTCGTTCCGCGCCGACGCGGAGCAACGGGCCCGCCAGGCGGAACTGGACCGGGCCGCGGCAGAAGTAAAAGTCGCCGAGCAGCGACGCCGGCGCAAGTGGCAACTCGCCCTGGCCGCTTCGCTGTTCGTGATCCTGACCGGCGGCGGCGCTTTCGCCTGGTGGGAAAACGACCGCACTGCGAGGCGGCAGCGGGACGAGCAAGATCGCCGCGGTCGCAACGCGGAAGCACTGACCGCAATGTTCAACGGCTGCGAGGACGCCCTAAGCAACGGCGACACGGTTCGCGCCGGTGAAGCACTGATCGAAATCGACCGCCGGCTTACGGAAGGCGCCGACGACGACATACGACAGAGAGCCGAACGATGCCGCGCCGATCTCGCACTGCTGCGCGAATTGAACCGGATTGATTCGTGGCAGTGGGCGGAACGGATAAACGAGCCTGCGGACGATATTCAAGTTGAAGCTCGTTTGCGGAAGATCCTGGCCGAGTATGGCATTTCGCCGGGATCTGCCCCGGCACCGGCGCGACTTGCGGAATCGCTAGTGCGCAACCGCTTGCTCACATCGCTCGATCTGTGGCTTACCTTGAACCCGTCATCCGAACTGCGCGAACTGCTGCGCCGAGCAGATCCCGACCCATACCGCGACGCGATGCGCGACGCAGTCAAGTCCTACGACGCGGACCGGATAATACGACTTGCCGACCGGCCCGAAGCGCTGGCTCAGCCGCACTATTTCGCCGCCGTGCTGGGCCAGTTGCCTTGGCTTTCCGACGAGCGGCGGCGAATCGTGCTCGAAACTGCCCTGCGAACCCGCCCCGGCGATCTCACCCTACTGAACGTCATCGACTCCGCTTTCCAACCTTCTCCCGAGGCGCCGAGCGCCGAGGAACCACGGTTGAAGTGGGAGCGATTGCGATGGGCTCAGTCCGCTGTTGCTGCTCACCCGCGCAATGCGGACTTCCGACACCGTCTCGGAACGGTATTGCACCTCCTTGGCGACGATTCGAAGGCCATCGCCGAGTACCGCGAGGCTCTCGGACTCGACCCGAAATATGCGGAAGCGCACGCCAGCATTGCGGAAATCCTGAAAGAAAATGGCGACCTGGACGGCGCGATCGTGAGCTATCGCGAAGCGGTGCGTCTTGCGCCCGCCGCTTATGCTCCTTCCGCACAACTTGCGTCACTGCTCGGCCTCCGCGGGGACCAGGCTGGTGCGATCGCGGTGATTCAAGAAGCCATCCGCACCAATCCAAACAACGCCGCCGTTTACAATCATTTCGGCTGGTTGCTTGCGACTGGTTCCGTTGGGGTTCTCGACGGCGCGGAGGCTGTAAAACTCGCGATCCGCGCTTGCGAATTAAGCGAGTGGAAGAGGCCCGATTACCTCGACACTCTCGCTGCTGCTTATGCTGAAGTGGGTGGATTCGGTAAGGCAATCGAATACCAGAACAAAGCCCTTGCGGACCCGTATTTCGAGAAGCGAGACGGAACCGCTGCGCGGGCGCGGCTCGCGCTTTACAAGCAGAAGAAGCCTTATCGCGATCCGGCGCTAGCGATCCGTACAATCGCCCCGCCGCCGCGCGCAGTCAATCGGTGAAGCTGCCAGCTGGCGAGCCGGGGGCGTCAGCGACTGGAGTCGTTCCTAACTCCGGTCGCTGACACTCGCGGCTCGCCAGGTTTGAGAAAGCGCAAGCGCAACGCCGCCAGACCCAGGGCGATGCCGCACCAGTCGATGATCACGTCGCGGACCGTTCCCGTCCGGTTTTCCACGAATGTTTGGCCTATCTCCGTGCCGACGCCGTGAAGGACGAGGAAGCCAGCGAGAGCCCAGCGCCAGCGCCGCGCGACGGGCAGCGTCATCGCCAGGAATGTGAGCAAGGCGTAGCCACAGGCATGCAGTGTTTTCGCCGCCCAAAAATCGTACTCGCCGAGCCCCTTCCTCAAATCCTCCGGAACCGGATACGGCTCCAGGAGTTTCCACGTCCAGAGGCCGAGGAGCGTCAGAAAGATCGTGAAGTGAATCGCGAAGCGCGCCATGCGAGGCCCGGTTATCGGGAAGTGGAGCCGAGCTCGCGGAGCTTGGATTTGAGGTATTTGGCGCGGG
The DNA here is from genome assembly GCA_035571955.1 of Urbifossiella sp. GTDB lineage: Bacteria > Planctomycetota > Planctomycetia > Gemmatales > Gemmataceae > Urbifossiella. The sequence goes on from DATNBQ010000602.1 coordinate 9,129, forward strand.
CGGCGTTCCGCTCCTCGCCGTCGAGCGGTTGGCCCATCAGCTTCTGCAAATGGGCTGCCTGCGTGTGGATGAACAACTGGTTCACCGTGGTCGGCGGCAGATCGTCGAGCAAGCGCAGGTGAATCCCGAGACGCACCGCGGAAAGCAGTTCCATCGTCTCTTCGGATGTAATCATGGTGGCGCTGCTGAGGGTGCCGATGGCGCGGGCGACGCGGTTCTGCTCGTCCTGGCGGCGTTCCTTGAGCATCGCGGCCCGCGCTTGCCGTTCGTATTGCAGGATCGTCTGGATCACCTCGCGAATTTCGTTGAGGATCTTCGCCTCGCTTTTGCCGAGCGTGACCTGGTTGGAAATCTGATAAAGGTCGCCGAAGGCCCGGCTGCCTTCGCCGTGCAGGCCGCGAACGGCCAGGTTGATCTTTTGCAAGGCGCGGAACACCTTGTCGATTTGCTTGGTGATGCCGAGGGCGGGCAAGTGAAGCATGACGCTGGCGCGCATGCCGGTGCCGACGTTAGTCGGGCAGGCGGTGAGGTAGCCGAACTGCTGGTGGAAGGCGTAAGCGAGGCGGGCTTCGATTGCGTCGTCGACGCGGTCGATTTCTTGCCACGCTTCGTCCAAGGCAAAGCCGCTGTGAAGCACCTGGAGGCGAAGGTGGTCTTCCTCGTTGACCATGACGCTGACGGATTCTTTGCCGTCGAAGGCGACACCGCGCGGGCCGTCGAGGACGGTGGCCAATTCGCGGCTGATCAGTTGCCGTTCGACGAGGAACTGCCGATCGAGGGCCGAGAGGTTGGAGATTTCGAGGAATTCGAGCGGGCAGGGCAAATCGGCCTTGGTGAGCGCTTCCTTGGCCTTGGCGGCGATCTCCCCTTTCTGCGTATGCGTGGCCCGGTTGGTGAACGGGAAGTGGAGGACGTTCCGCGCCAGGCGGATGCGCGTCGAGACGACAATATCCGACTCGGGGCCGGTGCCGCGGAGCCACTCGCCCAGGTTCGGCAACAGGCTATCGAGGTCCATCCGGGGCTTCCTTTTGGCGGATCAAGTCGCGGATGCGGGCCGCCTCTTCGTATTTTTCGGCCTTGGCGGCGGCCTTCATCTTGCGGCGCAGATCCTTCAATTCCTCTTCGCGGTTCCGTCGCCGCATTGCCAGCGGCAGCTTGCCGGCATGCACCTGCGAGCGGTGGATGCGCTCCAGCAAGGGCTCGAGCGTAGTGCGGAAGGCATCGTATTCCTCGGGGCAACCGAGGCGGCCTTCGGTGCGGAACTCCTCATACTTTAGGCCGCAACTCGGGCAGGTCAACGCGGACGGGTCGGCTACCGGCGCGGCCGTCTGCAGCGGGCCGAGCAGCAAGCCCAGAAGCGCCTTGAGGTCGACGTGCGGCGTCGTCTGATCCGGAATCAGGTTATGCTTCCGCGCACACGGTTCGCACAGGTGGATTTCCTGCTTCACCGGATGCCCCTTTACCATCTTGGTGAGGTGCACGGTCGCCGCGTTTTGGCAGAACTGGCATTTCATACGGTTCGCAGTTCGTGATGGATGCGTCGTTTGAAGTTGGTACAGATATCCTCTCGTCCCAGATTGAGGGAGTTCATGAAGACCACCGAGATACCCGTTCAACTCGGCTCATAGTAATTGAATCGTTGAACGAAGACGATGCGATTTCTCTCGTTGACCTCTAACCGTACCAAGAAGGGCCGGACGAAGGCTACGCGAACCTCGAGCCCCATCGAGTTCAGAGATTCACGCGATTCGCCAAACTCGAGAGGGGTCCGCTCTAATTCCTCCAGCATCCACCGTGCGGCTCGAATTCCTTCCAAACGCCGGCCCACCTGGCTCGCGGTTTGAAGTACATGTTGGGATTCCTCCTTCGCTCGACCGGAGACCGACAGTCTGTAGCGTTCATCCGGCACGAGATTACTCCGCAGTTTCGCGCTCAAACCGATCGATGATCTCACGAAGAGATTCACCTTCATCTGGCTTCATCATTTCAGCCAATTCCTCCTCCGTCAGTGGTTTGTAGGGGAAGACGACATCCAACAGGTCGTTCGTGGACGCGCGGTAGCGTGCCGCTTCCGCGGCGGCCTTCGCTAGCATCTCGCGGAGATCGGCGTTCTCCCGCCGCAAGGCCTCAAGCTCGGATGGATCGGATATAATGGCCTCCCTCACCCCTCTTCCAACTGGCGGATCTGGTCGCGGACCTGGGCGGCGTCTTCGTACTTCTCGTCGGTGATGAACTGTTGAAGTTTTTTACGGAGTTGCGAGAGTTCGAGTTGCGAGCCGGCGGCGTTGGGCATCCGCCGCGGCGCTTTGCCGGCGTGCTTGGTTTCCCCATGAACGCTTTCCAAAAGCGGCAGCAAGTCGTCCTTGAAGGCGTCGTAATCGTGGGGGCAGCCGAGGCGGCCGTGGTTGCGGAACTCGACGAATTTCAAACCGCAGACTTCGCATTGCTTGTCGCCGATCGAATCCGGCTCGACGTGTTCGGCGGCGCCTTCGCCCCCCTTGGCGGCCGGCGGTTTCTTGGCCTGCTGCGGCTCATAGAGATATTTCTTCGCGCACTCTTCGCACAGGTGGGCTTCTTCGAAGCGGTCGTCGCCGAGCACTTCGGTAATGTGCAAGGTGGCTTGTTTCGGGCAGCGCTGGCACTTCATCGACATCGACCGCCCCCACCTCTCGCCGCGGTGCCGCTATTGTACCCACGACGGCGGTCCGCAGGAAGAGAGCATCGGGACGCCAATTCTCGCGTAGCCGCGACCCAACGGGGGAGCGCGGGTCGCACCGCGCTCCCCGTTGGGTCGCGGCTACGCGAAAATTGAGGCCTGTTCGCCGCGGCTCGCGTCGCTACAATCAACCGTTCACCGCGCAATCTCGCGCTGTCGCGGCAGCGGACGGTCCGCCGCCCGAATCGACGACCCTTGCCGAGGGGACATCAAGACGGCCTCGTTGGAGGTTTCGGTGCAAGCAAGCATCGAACTCCTACCTGCCGCTCCCTCCCAACGGAGATCGCACATGGCCACGAAGAACAAGACCAACAAGAGCGTCCGCAAACGGATCAAGGTGACCGGGACGGGGAAGCTGAAGTACGCGAAGGTGGGCCGCCGCCACCTCAACGCGCACATGTCGACCAAGAGGAAGCGCGGCCTCCGCAAGGCCGGCATCATCGAAGGGCGGCCCAGCGTGCTCAAGAAGTACAAGCTGGCCCTCGGCGTTCTGTAAATCCCCCACCCGATTCCTACGATCCTTCGAGGAGACGCTCATGGTTCGCGCGGTAAGCAAGGCGACGACGGCGGCCCGCAAAAAACGCACGCGGAAGTTGACCAAAGGGTTCCGCCTCAGCCGGCACAATCTCTATCGGCAAGCGAAAGTCACATTGATACGGGCGCGGGCCTTCGCCTTCCGCGATCGACGGGCGAAGAAGCGGCAGTTCCGCCGCCTGTGGATCGTTCGCATCAACGCGGCCTGCCGCATGCGCGACATGCGCTACAGCGAGTTCATGCACGGGCTGCAACTGGCGATGGTCAGCCTCGATCGGAAGTCGCTCTCGGAAATCGCCATCCACGACCCGGCCACGTTCGACCAGTTGGTCGACATCGCCCGCCAGGCGATCCCGGCGAAATAAGTCACTTCAACCAGACGATGCGGTCGCCGGCGAAAGCAGCGCCGCGATCGCCTTCCCAGAGGACGGCGGCGCCGGGGCCGCGCGCCGGCAACCGGAGCGCCGCCAGCCGCCGACCCGATTCCGAATCGAAGACCAACACGGGCAAGGTCCGTTCTTGCCAAGAATCGCGGAGTGCGACAGCCAGCCAAGGAAGCCGCCACGGCTGTGGATTGCGCAGGAACGAACGCTGCACGCGGTCGAATGCCGCTTTGATTGGTTCCTCGGCGATGGCCTCGGTGGGATAAACGAGCAGATTGCGCCGCCCGGCGCGAACTTGCCCCGAACCGTCGAGCGGCAAACTCGCTTCCCAGGCGACCGAGCCATCGTCGCGATTCACCCCGAGCAGTTTCTTGCCCGTTGTCAAGAAGATGCGCTGCGGATCGGCATCGGCTGTCCCCATGTCGATGCGCGAGGTTTCAAGGAATGTCGCGCCGGTCCATGCCGCTCTCGCGGTCGCGGCATCCATCCGTTGCACCTCCACGCCGTAGTTGCGACGGACGGCAATGAAAAGGTCGTCGCCCCAGCGGCGCAGTTGCGGCGGCTCCCCGGTCAGACTCGATTCGCCATGGATCGGGTACTGACGCTTCGGGCGGTCGGCCTGCAGCGATGCGAACGCAACCAGGCCGGAGCCGTCAGCGATCGCCACGGCATCTCCGTCAACGGCCACGGGCGGACTGGGCCACGGCGCGAGCGCTGTTTTCGCGCCGAACCCTTTGGGAACGGCATGGCGAAATGTACTCCCGCTGTCGTTCCAGACGCGGCCCGTGCTTGCTTGCACCATCCAGCGCCGGCCATCGGAGAGTTGCACGATCGCGAGCCGCTCCGAGCAATAGTAATGCGGGGTGAAGCGCGGCGTGGCAGGAAAGAAAATCGGTTCGAAGCGGCCTCGGCCGTGCGAGCCGAGCAGCCAGGCAATGCGGCCCGTGCCGAGGTCGAAGCCGATGAGGTGGTGTTCGCCGAGGCGAGCGAAGAGCCGGCCGCCGGCCACGGCGAAGGACGACATCTCTGGCGTAGGCGGGTCGCCGGTATGGATGATCGTATGGGCATTCGGACCGGGAAGCAATGGCGTTTCGGGAACGCGGAAGCGCCACAGCGGCTCGCGGTCTCTCGCATAAAGGGCAATTTCCAACGGGCCAGCGGCCAGGATGCCATCGGCGAGTTCGCCGGCATGCGTGAAGTGGCCGGGGGCATGGCGAACGATCCCGCCGGAATTGGTTCCAACGGAAAACAGGTCGGCGGGTGAAGCGACGAACAGGCGGCTTGAAGGTTCTGTACCGTGAATTGGCAGGAGCGGCCGGGAGCCGGGGGGAAGTTGTTGTTCGGCCGCGATGCTGAGTGAATCGCCGGGGCTCGGCGGTTCAATCGGTTTGCGAACGTTCGTCGACCGCGGTGGGCTTCGCGCCGCGGATCCGGCCCGGCGATCGCGCAATGCTTCCAGCGTCGTGATTTCCCCTTCCTCCGTGGTCAGCCATTCTCCCAATAACTCGGACGTCAGCAGGCTTTGCACGGCTGGTGAGAGCGGCTCTCTGGGATCGAGGCGAAGCAGGCGGGCCGCCGCCCAGGCGCGATACTGACGCGGCAACTCACCGCGTGCCGCCTCCGTTAATGCCGCCCGTGCGGCCGCCTCGTGGCCCATGGCCAGATTGCGTTCGACCCCGTCGATGAGCGTCTGGAATGCCTCGCGATCGTTCGCCGGCGGCCGCGAGAACGGCGGCGCCTCGGTGTGGTACGCGCGAATTTCGCTGGGCGTAACAGCGACGAGCCAACCGGCCGCGAAAGCGAGGTGCCCGAAGTAGTGCTCGGGGCCGGGCGAAAGCGTCCGCAGCGGCGGCGCGGTGCGAATCGGGTCGCCCGATTCGGCATCGAGAAAGTAGAGGCCGTCGCGCGCCGGCCAGAGGATCGCATCGTCGCCGGCCAGGCCTTGCCCGTAACCCAGCATACCGTTGGCGCGAATCCAGCCGCCGGCATCGCGATATGAACCGGTCACGGTGTCGAGGCCGCGAATGCCACGCACCGGTCCGGTGGATGTCATCACGAGCCGATTGCGGGCGATGCCGAGAATCTGGCCGCCTTCGATCGGTCCGCTTTGCCACAGTTCTTCGCCGGTCTCGGCATCGAAGGCGTAGGCGCGAGCGGCGTCGCTCGGCGCGGCGAAAACGCGGCCGCCGAAGGCGACTGCTGCCGCCGGATCGACGCTGACAACCGTCCGGTTCGTTCGCGGATATTGCACGCCCCAAGCCCGCTGGCCGGTGCGAGCGTCGAAGGCCGCGACGGCCCCCGTGTTGGAACAAAAGACGACGCGGCGGCCCGCCAGAGTGAGCAAGTTGTGCCGCGGTTGTTGGTTGGCGGGCATCGGGCTGTCGCACGCTTCGGCGACCCACGCCGGGCGGGCCGGCGCGTTTTCGGGGTTGGCAGGGTCGTAACAGGCGACGGCCTGCACCAGGCGGCCGCCGCCGGCGTGCGCGAAGGCCGCCCACATTCGACCGCCGGCCACCAGCGGCGCCCCTTCCCAAACGGCTTCGGCCTTGCCTTCGACCAGGGGCGGAGCAAGCCGCCACTGTTCGCGGACCGGTTCCCCCTTGCGCGGCGATTCAAAGCAAACAATCTCCGCGCCGATGCGGGCGAACAGCTTTCCTGACGCCGCGGTCAGCGTGGGACACTGCGGCGCCCCGAGCCCTTTCGCGCCCACGAGGATCGGCTCTTGCTTCAACACTTCGACGGCGCGCCCGGAAGCCAGTTCGAAGCCGAGGACGCGGCGGCCATCGCTCAGGTAAACCCAGCCGTCGAAGATGACGGGATGGCCGTACGGCGGCGCGGCCGGTGGAACGGTTGGCTTGCCGACGATGCGATTGCGTTCGAGCGGCGCCGACCAGGTAGCTTGCGCCGACCAGTGGACGGCGATGGCGCCGTGGAGGCGGCCGGTGCGGCTGGCATCGCCGCCGAACGTCGGCCAGGCGCCATCATCAACCGCCGCCGCGAGGCGCGGGCGGCGTTCGAGGAAGCCGCGCAGCGTATCGGCATACGAGGCTTTCTTGCCGGCGAGGCGGCCAATGGCGCCCGGATGCTTCTTCTCGAACTCGGCGAGGTCGGTGCGTGCTCGTTCGAGTTCGCCCGCGAAGATGGCCGCCAGGATGGTGCGCGACTTCACCGCGGCCAGATCGCCCTTGGAACCGGGCAACGGAACGTCGGCTCCGCCATCGGGGAGCAATCGCTTACACACCTGCTCGGCCGCGCGGAATTCGCCGCGCTCGAAGAGCAGGTCGCCGAGCAACAGCGACGCTTCTTCGGAAGAACGGGACACGAAGTAGCGATCGAGGAGTTGCCAGAGCGGCCCGGGGTCGCGGTCGCGGCGGCCGGCTTCGAGCAGCTTGCGGGCCGGATCGTCGATGCGGTTGCGGTAAGTGGTTAATGCATCCGCCGGCAGCTTGGACAGCACGCTGTGGGCGAACCAGCGGGCGGCCCGGAAGTGCTTGCCGTCGAGGCTGACGAGATCGTCGCCGGCCTCGTCGAGGATGCGCTGTAAGTCTTCGATGCCGTCGGCGGTCTTGCCGTTGATGACTTTTTGTTCGGCCTCGGCGAGGCGCTTGAGCGTCTGCGCCGATTCGCCGCGCAGCGAGGCCGCTTCGGGAACGGCTGGCTGCGCCGACACCGCGGCTGCACTGAGGAGAAGAGCAAGGAGAATCGCGCGGCAACGCATCGCGGTCGGTCCCGGGAGGCTGCCGTTATTGTGCGAATTGTCGCCGCCCGTGGCCTGTCATTGCTCGCCGTTACGCACCCACTTCGACCGAAGCCATACGTTGGCCGTTAGAAACGAAAAATTCCAAGCGCCGATCGCTCGGCGCTTGGAACCGTGGATGCTTCGGCTTACTTGCTCATGTCGATTTCCAGGTCCGCGATGTTCACTTCGCGGTCGTCCATCGAATGGCTGTGGTCGGAGATGCGGGCCCAGTCGATGTCGCCGCGACTGCCCATCCAGCCGCTATCGCTCTCCATCTCGCGCTGGCACTTGATGCACAGGGTGCTGTACGGAAGGGCGTTGAGCCGCGCGATCAAGATTCTGCTGCTGCACGACTCGCACTGGCCGTACGTGCCCTGCTTCAGGCGGCGGAGGGCCCGCTCGACCTGGGCGAGTTCCTTGGCTTCCAGTTCGGCCAACTGCGAGGCCATTTCCTCGCCGCTGGCGTCGAATGCCGCGTCGGCCGCGTCCCCGGTTTGCGACGATTTGCCGCTCGACAGGTCGGCCAATTCCATGCCCAGCCGCTTCCGCAATTCGTGCCGCCGGGCCGTTAGTGTTTTGTGCAGGCGAATCAGTGCTTCGTTACGCGCCATGGCTCGCCACCTCCTGGGGGCTTGCTCTCGGTTTATGATGGAACCGTGGGAGCCGGTCG
>DATNBQ010000603.1:0-4383 GCA_035571955.1 Urbifossiella sp.
CGCTTGCCCACCAAGCGATCGAGGCTGATTCCTTCGACGAATTCCATGACGAGAAAGTGCAGGCCACCCGCTTCCCCGGCATCGTGGGCGATCACAATATTGGGATGGGATAACTTGCCGGCCGCCGCGACTTCCTTCAGGAAACGCTCGGCGGCATCCCGGTCAATCGTCAAATGCGGCGCGAGCACCTTGACGGCGACCGTGCGGCCCATCAGTTTATGTTCGGCCTTGAACACCACGCCCATGCCGCCGGCGCCGAGGCGATCGATGATTCGGTATTGCGGGTGGTCGGCCAGGGCGGGCGGGATGCCGGAGAAGAGCAAAGAACCGGGCGGCGCGAAGTTGGCGGCGGAGACGGGCTGGGCGCGGTTGGTGTGCTGCAGCGCGGATGGCGTTTCGCCCGCGGATGCTTCGGAGGGCGGCGCCGCGGGTTCCGGACAGGCGTGAGGACGCACGGTCGATTCCTTGTTCCGAGAGAGATCACTCCTTTAAGATGGCACGCGATTTGGCAAGAGCGACAGGTTTATTCAACCGGGGCCGCAAAAAAGCACAAAAACTACAAATGTTGAGAGCTTCCCTTGCGATTATTTGTGCTTTACTGCGACCGCGAAAAAGGTGCGATTACATTGCGGGTGAATGGACAGGACCCTCGAGAAAGCGGACGGGTCCGGGCTTCTCGAGTTCTCATGCAAGGATTTCCTTGATGACGTGGCCGTGGACATCCGTGAGGCGGCGGTTGGTGCCGTCGTGGCGAACGCTCAGCTTTTCATGATCGATGCCCATCAGGTGCAAGATGGTGGCGTGGATGTCGTAGCAGTAGGCCTTGCCCTCGGCGGCGCGCCACGACCACGGGTCGCTTTGTCCGTGGGCGACGCCCGGCTTGATTCCGGCGCCGGCCAGCCACGCCACCGATGTGCCGGCGTTGTGGTCGCGCCCCGTGGCGCCTTGAGTGAACGGCTGCCGCCCGAACTCGGTGCTCCAGACCAGAAGCGAATCGGCCAATAAACCGCGATCGTGAAGGTCTTGCAGCAAGGCGGCGGCCGGGCGATCCACTTGCCGGGCGATGGCCGGCAGTTCCTTCGGAATGTCCGTATGGTTATCCCAGTTGTTGCTCGGTCCGCCGGCGCCGCTCCAGACTTGCACGAAGCGGACGCCGCGTTCGAGCAGGCGGCGCGCCAGCAGGCAGCGGCGCGCGAAGTCGCCGGTGATGGGATCGTCCACGCCGTAAGCATCGCGCAGCTTCTTCGATTCGCGCGATAGATCGAGGGCCTCGGGAGCGTGCTTCTGCAGGCGAGCGGCGAGTTCGTAACTTTGGATGCGAGCGTCGAGCCGGGAGTCGCCGGGCCGTGCCGCGGCATGCTTGCGGTTGATCGAACCGAGGAGTTCCAAGGCGTCGGCGTCCGCCTCGGGTGTGACGAAGTGCGTCTTGGCGGACGGATTCAGGTCCGGGATCGGCGGGTTGCCGGCGGCGTTAAGGATCGTTCCTTGGTGAGCGACCGGCAGGAAGCCCGCCGTGAAGTTCCCTTTCTGGTTGTAGGGCAAACCGCGGGCATCCGGCAGCACTACGAATGTCGGCAGGTTATCGGTGAGCCTGCCAAGCCCGTACGACAGCCACGCCCCCATGCTGGGGAATCCCGGCAACACGAAGCCGGTATTCATCATGTAACTGGCCGGGCCGTGCACGTTCGATTTCGAAGGGACGGCCATGAGGAACGCCAGGCGATCGACTTGCGTGGCGAGTCGCGGCAAGATGCTGCTGACCCAGCGGCCGCACTGCCCGTGCTGCTGGAAGCGGAACGGGCTTTTCATGAGGTTGCCGGGCGTGCTGGTGACGCCCTCGGGTTTCTCGATGCCGCCCGGTTGGAACGGCTGGCCGTGGTTCTTTTCGAGTTCGGACTTGTAGTCGAAGGTATCCGGCTGGGAGACGCCGCCGTTGAGGAAAAGCTGGATGACGCGCTTGACCTTGGCGGGATGGTGGAGTCCGCCGTTGAAGGCGGGATTGGGCCGCGGCGCGTCGGCGAGTTCCCCGGCCTCGGCGAGAAGCTGGGCCAGCGCGATGCCGCCCAGTCCGCCGCCGAACTGGAACAGGAACGAACGACGCGAGCTCATGGTATAGTTCTCCAGCGGACTCACGTTATTCTGTGCTGGATTGCTCATGGTTGCAATCGGCCATGTTCAGCTTTCGCGCTCCCCTTTGGGTCGCGGCTAAACGGAAGCTATCCGCGATTCCAGTTTTTTTTAGGGCTTGCGAGTCGATACCCGAGCGAGTACACCATTATGTTACTCGGGGCGCGGCCGCGGCCGAACCCCCTGGGCGGGACGGCCTGTAAGACGCGCCCACGACATGGGTAAACCTCCGGGGCACTCTCAACGTCTCCGCCCAATGGGCTCAGAGGTGGTTCCTCTCCCCATTTCCATTCGATCGACCTACTTGTGGAGGATCGGCGATGCGTCTGATGATCGTTGCGGCTCTGGCCGTCACCCTCGGCCTCTCGTTCCAGGGGGCCAACGCGGACGAACTGCAGTCCGGCCCGGGCAAGAAGATCGGCGGGCCATTCCAGGTGAAGGCCATCACCGGCGAAAAGGCGGGCACCTCGCTGTGCTACGTCTGCAAGTACAACGCCGAGTCCCGCCCCGCCGTCGTCCTCATCTTCACCCAGAAGGCCGACGACAACCTGGTCAAGGTCGTCAAGGCCGTGGATGAAGTGCAGAAGACCAACGACAAGCTGGGCACCGTGGTGGTGGGCGTGGGCGGCGTCGCCTCCGCCGACCTCGAGAAGCTCCAGAGCACCCACAAGCTGACCACGCCGCTGACCGTCGCCGAAGACAAGGACGGCCCGAAGGCGTACAAGCTCAACAAGGACGCCGCGGTGACCGTGCTCGTCTACAAGCAGGGCGGCAACATCAGCAAGACCTTCGCCTTCAAGGACACGAAGGAAGCCGCCGAGAAGGCCAGCGACATCGCCGCCGCCGCCAAGGACGTGCTCAAGTAAAGTAAGGACGACCAGTGATTTCAAAACGGTTTAGCGGCGATGCGGAGTCAACGGAGCGGAACGCTCCACTCCGCGGACTCCGCGTCGCGGCTAAACTCTCGATGATTTTCGCTGGCATATGCTCATTCGCTTTTGCCCAACCCGGTCCCATCAACGTCGAACCGAAGCCCGTCTCCGCGGATAAATCCATCAAGCTCGATTACGACATCATTTACGTGCGCATGCCGCGCAAGGGCGACGGCGTCGGCACCACCTGGACGGAAATCGCCAACCCCGTTCACATGGACCCCGGCGCCGACCTGATGCTCCTGCACCCGGACGGTTCCGAAGAAGTGTTGGTCAAGGGCGGCGCCGGTTCGGTCACCGATCCGATGGTCTCCTTCGACGGGGAATCGGTCTATTACTCGCTTTTCCACGATTTGAAGGGCGGCTCGATTTACCAGGGCGCCCCGGCCGGCGCCGACATTTACAAGATTCACGTCAAGAGCCGGAAGATCGTCCGCTTGACGCATCAGGAGTTCACGCCGAACACAGGCGCCGGCAATTGGAGCAAGGACTATCGCGCTCCGAACGGAGCCGCGACCGTCAGGGAGCGGAACGATCAAAACTACTTCGAATATGGCGTCTTCAACATGGGGCCGTGCCCGCTGCCCGGCGGCCGGGTGATGTTCGCCAGCAATCGCAATGGGTTCAAGCCGCCCAAGCGCCTGCCGCACACCCTGCAGCTCTTCACGATGGACGACGATGGCGGCAACGTCGAGTGCATCGGCCACCTGAACATCGGCATGGCCCTGCACCCGACGATGCTCGCCGATGGCCGCGTCATGTTCAGTTCGCTCGAATCGCAGGGGCTCCGCGCCAGCATCCTGTGGGGGTTGTGGAGCATTCATCCGGATGGCACGAACTGGGGGCCGCTCGCCAGCGCCTTTCTCCCCGGCCCAAACCCCACCGCCTTCCACTTCCAGACGCAGCTTTCAGACGGTTCGATCGTCGCCGAGGAATACTACAATCAGACGTCCAACGGGTTCGGCAGCCTGGTCAAGTTCCCGGTCAATGTCCCCCCGGGGCAAAGCTCGTTCGGCCCCGGTTACACGGCTGCCCCGCGGAATCCGCCGCTCCGCCACGGCCAGCTGGATAATGGCTCGCCGCGCATTCGCCGCCTACCGTTCAGCCCGTTTGGCATGGAATCGCTGACCCGCTTCGCCCGCAGCGACGAAGGCCCGTCGGATCACTCCGGCCGCCGCTATTCCCAGCGGATCGGTAAGGTCACCCATCCCTCGGGGGCGCCGGACAACCACCTGCTCGCGGTTTGGTCGCCCGGCCCCGTCAACGGCGGCTACACGGTGCATGTGCCGGCCGTCGATGGCGGAACCTACCTCATCAAGAATGG
>DATNBQ010000604.1:0-23209 GCA_035571955.1 Urbifossiella sp.
CATTTTCCAGCGGCACAATCTCTTCGATTCGCTCACGTCGTTGCAGAACGTCCGCATGGCGCAGCGGCTGAAGCCGACGGCCTCGGACCCCGCGGAAGACGCGAACGAACTGCTCGGCTACTTGCTGCTCGGCGAGCGCGACATCCACGGCAAGGAGCAGCGGCCGAAGCTCACCCATAAGCCTGCGGCCCTTTCGGGGGGTCAGCGACAGCGCGTCGCCATCGCCCGCGCCCTCATCAATCGCCCGAAGCTCGTACTCGCCGACGAACCGACCGCCGCCCTCGACGCCAACACCGGCCTCGCCGTCGTCGCCCTGCTGCGCTCGCTGGCCCGCACCCGACCCGATGCTGAACTTGACCGCCTCGTTCGCCCCGCCGGCGATTCCTCCGAAGCCGGCCGCCTCGCCGAGTGGCAAATCCCGCTCCTGAAAAAGATCGCGGCGCAGACAGGCACCACCAGCCTGATCGTCACGCATGATGCCCGCATCATGAACCTGGCCGACCGCATCGTGAACATGGATCGCGGCCGCATTCAATCGAATGTGGTGGTCGCCGAGCGGTTGTTCGTCCGCGAGGGATTGCGGCAATCGCCGGTCTTCGCCGCGATTCTGCCGGAAGAACAGCAGAAGATCGCCGACCAGATTCTGATCGGCGTACATCCGGATCAACTCGTGCGGCCCGACCAGGTGCAGGCCCAGCCCGGGCGCGTCGAACTCCACGAACCCGGCAGCGTGATCCTGCACCAAGGGGAGGCGGTGGACGAGCACAGCAAGTTTTACCTGATCCGCCGCGGCCGGGTGGAGGTGACGCGAACGACCGACGGCCGCACTGAGAAACTGGACGAGATGGGCCCCGGCCGCTACTTCGGCGAGGTCGCGCTGCTGATGAATCAACCGCGGAACGCCACGGTGCGGGCGATCGATCGAGTGGAAGTTTACACGGTGGACCGGGAAACTTTCGACCGCTTCCGCGACATTAGCCGCCCGTTCATCGACCGGATTCTGGTGAACTTCCAGCGGTAAGAGGGAATCCTAGATTAGCCGCGACCAACGGGGAGCGCGATGGGCTGGATGCCGGCCGCACATTACTCCTTCGCTGCTTTGTCCACATCCCAGAGCAGCACGGTCGTGTCGTAGCTGCCGCTGGCCAGGGTCTTGCCGTCCGGGGCGAACGCCAGGCAAGCGATCGGGGCGCTGTGCCCTTTGAAGCCGCCCGCCGGCTTGCCCGTCGACCAGTCGACGATCGTAATCGCGCCGTGCGCCTGGGGCCCGAAGCCCGCTGTGGTCGCGAAGGCCAGCAATTTGCCGTCCGGCGAAAAGACGGGCGGGGCCGACAAGCCGCGCCGGGCCACGTCGATCTCTTTCGCCACTTTGCCATCGGCGAGGCTGATTCCCAAGAGCTTGCCTCCCGGCGTGCTGACGACCACCGTGGCATTGTCCGGGGCCATGGCCAGCGAAGTGGAACTGAAGCCGCCGGGCTCCGAGAATTCGCCCAGCTTTTTCCCCGTCATCAGATCCCAGCCGATGACGTAAAAGGTGCTCTTGCCATCCATCGATCGGGAATGAAGGACGGTCGCCAGTTTGGAGCCATCCGGAGTGACGTCGGCGTGGAGAATGTCGCCGTTGGGCGTTTCAATCGTGCCGAGAGGGTTGCCGCTGGCCGAATCCCAGACGGCGATCTTCAGCGTCTTCAACTGCGGCTTCGGCGGGAAGCCAGTGTTGGGAATCAGGAGGACGGTGTGGGCATCGCGGCAAATGTAAGCGTGCGTGTCGTTGCCGACCCCCTGGAACATGGCGGTTTGCAAGCCGGTGGCCGCATCGTAGACCGCTCCGGAATTCTGCTCGGAGATTGCCTTTTTGCCATCGGGCGAAAGGAGCACGTTCGTGGTGGCGTAGCGGCTCAAGAGGCCGTAGCTGCCCGCGTTCCGCAACCGCGCCGCGCCGAGTTCCTTCCCATCTTGACCCCAGCGAATGATCTGCCCGAAGGTGTCGCCGGTGAGTATTTCCTTGCCTTCACCTTGAAAGCGAACTGAGACGACCGGGCCGACGTTCCCGGAAAGCGGCGAGATCAGCTTGCCGGAGGGCACTTCCCAAACGACGGCGGTGAAGCCGACGACGGCCCAAACGACGGCGCGGTCGGCGGCAAGGAACTCGATGCCGCGAATGCCGCTGGCCAGCGCCCCGATGGGGCAAAGAATCGTGCCGAGTTGTTTGCCGTCGGCGCGGCTCCAGAGTTGGATCGCGCCGTCGCCGCCGCCGGAGGCGAACGATTTGCCGTCGGCGGAAAACGCCATGCGAACGCCCTGATCCGAGCGCGCGAACAGCAGCCGGCGATCGGCGCCCGTCTTCGGATCGACCAGGCGAATCGACCCGCTGCCGCTGGCGATCGCAAGCGTCTGGCCGTCGGGGGAAAAAAGCAGGCGGACGCCGAAGCCGTTGGCCGTCGCCTTTGCCAGTTCCTTACCGCTGGCCGTATCCCAGATCTGCACGATGCGGCCCGGGTCTTTGCCCGGTTCTAACCCTTCCTTGGGCGGGTTCCGTTCGAAGTGCGAGCCCCAGGTGGCCAGTAGCTTGCCGTTCGGCGAAAGGGCCACGTGCGCCATCTGATTCTGCATCACCTGCACTTCGGCCAGTTTGGCGTTCTTCTCGACATCCCAAACGATCGCGGTGACCGGCTTATCCTTGGCGTTAAAGTCCGCGGCGCCGCCGAGGGCGAAGAACTTGCCGTCGGGCGTAAGGGCGGCCGCGGTGTCGCCGTAGGGAATCGTCCGCTTCACGTCGGCGAGCGTCTTGCCGGAAGCCACATCCCACACGGATGCCGTCGAGAAGGTGAGGCTCAAGGCCCGGCTGGCATCGCGCGACAATAAGATGCGGCGATCGAAACCGCCCCCCTTCTCGCTCAGCGTCCCGGCAACTTCCCCCGTCGCCGCATCGATCTTCACCAGGCCCTTGGCGGAATGGGCGGCCAAGTGCTTGCCGTCCGCGAGCAGGATGGCCCCGTTCCAGGTGGTCGGGTCGCGGAGAACGGTCGTGCCGAGGCGGGCTTTGGCCCCTTTGGGAAGCGGCTCGGCGGCCAACCCCGGCACGGCGAAAGCGACGGCCACGCCCAGCAGGGCCAAGCGGAAGAGCTGCGTCATGGTGCGAGTTCCCAGGAGGTTTGGCGAACGCCGTGATTGTATCCGAGCCGCTGAGATGTGTCAGTTTGGTTCTTGGTGGAGTCGCCGAAGGAACGAGTACTCATGGCCGTAGTAGGCCTGCAACGAGGAAGTGTGAATAGCGAATGGCGATCAGTAAGCTATTGGGATTCCGCGCTTCTCGGGGTTCCACAGTTTCCAGCCGATGCCGAGTTCGGCCAGCGGGTCGCCTTCCTGGCGGCGGCGCTGGCGGGCGCTCTCCAACTCCACGCCGACGCCCACCGAGTAAACCGCGATGCCGTCCGGAAGTTCCTGGTAGCGAAGCGGCAGGCCGTCGCACGGATCGGTGGGAACCTCCGGCAGCATGCTTTTTGGAATCTCGTTGAGCGAATTCGGCCAGCGCCCATTGGCCATGCGGAAGCGTTCGCAAGCGATGGCCGTGGAAGCCGCGAGCAACTGCGCTCTCGCTCGCAAACTGGCCTGCGTCACTTTCTGGCATGCCGGCAGAAGCAGGCTGGTGATGATGTAGCGGAACTCTTCCGGCGGCCGCGGCGGCAGCGGGATTGCCTGGAACGCCGCCAATTGCTGGTGCGGCGGCAACTTTGCGGCCGCAATGTAGGCATTCAACATCTCGAGTGACTTGGCGTGGTCGCCGGGCAACAGGCCCTTGTAAAGTTGGGCGCCCAAGGCTTCGAGTGGATTGTCATTGGAACCACCCACCATCGCTCGGACATCGCGGAACTTCAGCTTGCCGGCTTCGAAATCGGCAAACGCCTTATCGACAATGGCCCGTTCGCCGCGGAGGCCGGTGAGCAGCCACGGGAAGTCCGCCTCGGTCCGGAACTCCGCCTGCAGTTCGGCCAGCCCGTCCTGTGGCTTACCCCAGGCGAGCACTTGAAGCGCGGATTGAGCCGCGTTGTTGGCGCAGGCGATCCGCACCAGTTGCGAGATAAGGAAAGGCTCGTCGCCGATGGAACGGCCGGCGACGAGTTGGGCGCGAGCGGCCCGGATGCCGCGATCCGGATGCCCCGCGAGTGCCGCATAACGGGAGTCTAGGGCAAGCCAGTAGGCTACCTCGCGCGCCTTCTGCACGTGCGGCAAGAGCGTCGCATAGGGGTTCTCGGCAATCGTCAGTTGGTAGAAGCCGCCGGCTTGTTTGAGGAACTCCTTGGAAAGCAGCTGTTCGACCGCGGCGTCGTTGACTCCCTTCGCAACGTGGTGGGCTTGCATCAGCCAAATCACTCGTGCGAATTCCGGCGTCGTATTGACCGCGAAGCCCCCATAGCCCACGGCATCATCGGACTGTGCGATGTGCTTCCACGCTTCGGTATCGTTGGCGGCGTGGAGCGAAAGCACGACCGGCGCGGTGTTCGCGCCCGCTGGCGGCTGGGTCGCCTGGCGAGCGGCCATGATGTCGTCGATCCGCCAACCCGGTTCCGCCGCATCCGTGACTCCGGTCACCTCCGCCAACTTCTTCGCACCCGAATTGTGCAGCATCGCCTCGGCCGCCACCACGATCAGGGCGAGCACCCCGACCAGCACCGCGAAGCCGATCGCTAACCGCCTCAGGCGTTTCATGGCTCGTCGTCCGGGGAAGGCTTCGGCCGCGGCGGCGGGGGAACGCGGCGATCCTTCACGTTCCAAAGCCGGAAGCCTTCGTCCCGGCCGTAGATGTTGCTGTCGCGGCGCAGAACGCCGCCATTATCGTCGCCGTCCGCGCCGATCGAATAAATGACGACGCCGTCGGCGAGCGATTTCATCTTCAGCGGCTTGCCGTCGAACGGATCGAGTGGAACGGCCGGCAGATAGTCGGGAGCCAGTTTGGCGAGCGCCTCTGGCCAGCGTCCGTGCTTCAGGCGAAAGCGCTCGCAAGCGATCCCCACGGCGGCACAGCGCATCTCCGCGACGGAACGCCATTGGGCCCTGGCCAGTGTAGTAAGGCCTGAGTCGGACATCGCGATCAGGATTGCGGCGACCTTGTGCTTCTCGTCGATTTCTGGAACCCGAAGCGTGCTTCGCGCACGCACCTGTTCTTCGATGGGCTTTCGGGCGAATTCCACCCATTGGTTTCCTTGCCGCAGGATCTGTGCGCGATCGGCCGACAGGCGAACTCGGTATCCCCACCAACCGAGCCGACCGAGCGTGCTTTCTTCATCATCTTTGCCGACGAAGTCGCGGTGTTCGATGGCTTCCGATTGCAAGTTGAAAATGAGCACGTCCGAGCTGGCGCGCTCGCCGAGAGCCGCGTACAGCAAGAGCGGTTCTTCGGCATCGCTTGCCCAGGCGGTCTGAAGAAGTGCCAGGCGATCTTCCGGTAACTCGCCCTGTGCCATGGCCCATTCGAGCGATCGTGTGGCAAGCCCCCGAGTGATGCGGCGGACGATTTGCGGGATCTCCAGGGGGTCCGAGCCAATCGAGCGAGAGCCGTTCAGCATGGCGAGCAAGGTATCGGCTGTCTGGGGGCTGTCCCCGTCCTCCACGGCAAGCACAACATCCCATCGGAGCAGCATGGGAATCGACCGCGCATCCTGAACGTAGGGAATCAAGGTGCTGATCGGGTTCGGGGCCAATTCCACGCTGTGGAAGCCGAATGGATAATCTTTGAACCTGCGGGCCGTCGCGATGGCATCCTTGGCGGCGATGCATTCGCGACGCACCTCGGCAATCACTTCCTTGGAATATCGAGCATTGGCGGGAACATTCCGCTCCGCTTCCCATTCTTCACTGAGAAGTTTTTTGCCCCAGTCCTTGGGCGTTTGCTTCTTGATAATTGGCAGGAGGTCGGCGCCATTGCGGCCTTCCGGCGGCCGCGTCCGCTTTGCGTTCAGGTCGTCCCAACGCCAATTCGGATCAGCCTTCTCCGTCTCGGCGATGGCGGCGGCTAGTTCCGTCTCCCCCTCGCTCCGAATCCATTCGCGTTGCGTGAATTTGCCGATGGCCAACAACAGCAACCCCGCGGCCACGGAGTAGCAAATGCGGAAAAACCACTTGCCATGAAGGAAATCGATGAGCGGCCGCATGGTGTGGGTGGGTGGGATTACGGCAGAGGATTGCAAGGAATGATACGGGAAATGCGCGGGAGAAATGAAAGTGTCTCGCCGGAGATGTCAGCAGCGTCGCCCATTCACTGCTGTCACCACCCGGCGAGACACTCACATAGTAGGTCGGGCTTTTTCGCGAAGCAACCCGGCCTGTCGGGTTTTTCATTACGATTAACGGACAGTGGCGGATTTCCCGACACCGCTCGAACCGCGTCGCGCTTTGTGGTATAGTCGGCCTCGGAGCGGCCGGAGACCATTCATGCCCGACTTCACCAAATCGAAACTCGCCTGGAGCCTGACGTGGGATGCCGACTGGGTCACGTCGGTTGCATTCCTCGGGCCGACGCGGCGCGTCGCTGCCGGCAACAACCTCGGCCAAATTCTCGTCTGGGAACTTCCGGATCAAGTCGGCAGCCCGGCGCCGAAGCCGATCCTGCGCCTCGACGGGCACTCGAACGTCGTTTCCAGCTTGGCCGCCACGCCGGACGGCAAAACGCTCCTCTCCGCCAGCTACGACCACACGATCCGTTACTGGGATGGCGCCGCAATGGCCGCTCCATCGGAAACGATCCCGCTCAACGCCGCTGCCATCGCGGCGCTGAAGGGCCGCAGCGGCAAGATTCCCGCCTTGCTCGAAGCGAAGGTCGGCATCGTGAAACCCAGTCGCACGCTGGACGCTCATCGCGAATGGGTCATTAACCTCGACCTGGCCCGCGACGGCACGACGTTCGTCAGTGGCGACGACGCCGGGCAAGTGATCGTCTGGGACCGCGAGAAAGCAACGATCCGCAAACAGTGGAAAGTGAAGGGATGGGCGTACGCCGTGGGCCTTTCGCCGGATAAGAAGCAAGCCTGCGTCAGTGAACGTTACCCGGTCGTCTTCGATTCGGCGCGGCATGCCGGTGTGAAACTGTGGAACGCGGAGACGGGCGAATTGATCCGCGACATCGGCGAACCGTTCAAGAAGGCGTATCTGTCGGCGGCGGCCTATTCGCCGGACGGCAAGTTGCTCGCCCTTGGCCGCGGCGGCGAAACGGAGACCGCCAAGGTCGCCTTGCTCGACCCCGGTTCCGGCAAGTTGCTCGCCGACCTGACGCCTGGCCATTTGAACGGAATTACCGATCTCGCCTTCCATCCGGACGGCAAGCACCTGGCCTCGACCGGGCGCGACACCGTGGTGCGCATCTGGAATACGGAGTCGAAGAAGTTGGTGGCCGAGGTCGGGAAGCCGCGCGGCGGGCAGTTCAAGGACTGGCTGCACGCGCTCAGTTGGTCGGCGGATGGGAAGTGGCTCGCCGCCGCCGACATGGCCGGGGCGGTACAAATCTGGAATTTCGCATAACGCAACGCGGCAATCCCTCGATTAGCCGCGAGGCGGAGCGGAGCGTCACCTTAACCGAGGTTCATGCTGATCAGGAACTCGGCGTTGCTCTTCGTCTTCTTCGCCCGGTTCACGAGCAGTTCCATCGCTTCCACCGGATGCATGTCGGCCAGCACCTTGCGAAGCATGCGGATGCGCTCGTATTCGTCCGGGTGCAGCAGCAGTTCTTCCTTCCGCGTGCCGGAACGGTTCACGTCGATGGCGGGATAAACGCGCTTCTCGACGAGCCGGCGATCGAGGTGGAGTTCGCTGTTGCCGGTTCCCTTGAACTCCTCGAAGATCACCTCGTCCATGCGGCTGCCGGTATCGATGAGGGCGGTGGCGAGAATGGTCAAGCTGCCGCCTTCCTCGACGTTGCGAGCGGCTCCGAAGAACCGCTTCGGCTTCTGCATGGCGTTGGAATCGAGACCGCCGGAGAGCAACTTGCCGCCGCCCGGCGCTTCCGTGTTGTAGGCCCGCGCTAGCCGCGTGATCGAATCGAGCAAGATCACTACGTCCCGCTTCATTTCGACCATGCGCTTGGCCTTTTCGAGCACGATGTCGGCGACGTGGATGTGCTCCTCCGGCGGTTCGTCGAAGGTGCTCGCCACGACCTCGGCGTTCGGGCTGTTCACCAGCCGCTGCATTTCCGTCACTTCTTCCGGCCGTTCGTCCACCAGCAGCACGAACACGTAAGCGTCCGACTGGTTGTGGATGATGGCGTTGGCCATCTTGGCGAGGAGGACGGTTTTGCCGGTCCGCGGCGGGGCGACAATCAGGCCGCGCTGCCCCTTGCCCACCGGCGTGACCAGGTCGACGATCCGCATCGACAGCTCGTCCGGCGCGGTTTCGAGGATCAGGCGCTTGTCCGGATGGAGCGGCGTCAGGTCTTCGAAACTCGTGACGGCCGTTCCCTCGTCCGGCGTCTTGCCGTTCACCAGCTCGATCTGCATCAGGGCGAAGTTGTCCTGATTCTCGATCGGCAGGCGGATCGGCCCTTCGACGACGAGCCCGGTGCGGAGGCTCATGCGGCGAATCTGCGACGGAGACACGTAGATGTCTTCGGGGCTGGCCAGGTAGTTGTGGGCCTGGCTGCGAAGGAAGCCGTAACCGTCCGGCAGCACTTCGAGGGTGCCGGAACCGCGGACGACTTCGCCGCGCTCGATCTGGCGGCGAACGACGCCGACGATGAGCTGGGCGCGGGTCATTCCGGTGTGTTCGTGGATGCCCTCTTTCTCGGCGAGTTTGAAGAGGTTGGGCATCGGCATGCGGTAGAGGTCATCGAGTCGGCAGCCGGTGCCGGTGGGGCGCGGCGGGGCCGGCCGATCGAGGCGCTCGGTCCGCTCCGCCCGTTCGACGGGGGGCGCGGTGGTCGCTGGGGGGGCGTGGGCCGCCGCGGATGTGGCGCCGGCCGAGTGGCCGGGCTCGCCGGGCTTACGCGGAAGAGGCCGCCGGGCGGCGGCTGCACGCAAAAGGGAAGGCCGCGGCAGCGGCGACCCTTCGACGCCCTTGGCGTCGGGCATAACTAAGTCCTCACGAAGTGGGGTTCAAAACGCGCGGCGACACTTCGCCGCGGTCGGCCGGGGGTTGGGTCTCCTCACCCCCGAACTGGTTGTGGCGAGCGGCCAAAAAAAGCCGCCCGTCGTCATTCGCAAAGGAACCGATTCCTTCGCAGTCTCGCACGATTCCACGTGGGGCGTCAACGTCGGTCGTTCCAGTTGGGTTCCCGGCGGCACTGGCGTTCTCGGCTGTGCCGAACTTCGCACGGGCAAGAATGCCTGTGCCACCAAGCAAGAGCACTACGGGCCTGTCTGTTTCTCGTTGGCTACCGTTCCTTCTTACCGTCCGAACAATCGATGAGTCGCTTTGAAAAAGATTGGCGATTCGCGAGTTCGTGTGCGGATGTCGTGCCGTGGGGTGTTCGCAAGAAGCGCTGCGGGGCGACGGATTCGCGAGAATCGAGAAACCTGCGGCGCGGGAAAGTGCGGGCTTCCAGGCCCAACCGAACATCCAAAGTTTAAATCATCCACGCAGATCGTCAATGGGATTATACCCAGCAAAATGAATAAATCCAGTCATCTCTCGAAAATGGTTCGATTGGGTTGCTCCGCCGGGTGGCAAGCTGCGCCGGTTGCGGCGGTCTGCGTCGTTGCAATCGACGTGCGGCGCGCATTTTCCACCGAGGGCATCCTCGGCATCACGATGGACTTGACGCTCGCGCGACTCGACGGAAGAATGCCGCGCACGGAGAGATTCTGCGCGCTGTCGCGGTTCGGCTTGTACCGATTGTCCGGTTCCGAAGGGTTGCGTCATGCGGCTGGTTGGCGGCGGATTCCTGGCCCTCGTGCTCGCCCTGGCGGGATGCAAGGGGCTTGCGCCAAAAACCGCCGACAAGGACAAGAAGGATAATGATCCCGGCGCGATGGCGTCGCGGCCGAAGGGCCCGATCCCGGCCTGGCTCGGCGACGGTTCCGCTTCGCCGGCTTCCGCGACTTCCGCCCGCGAATCGCAAGGGCTGCTCGCCGGCCGCGTCTTCGATCCGACCGGCCGCGGCGCCGAAGGCGTCTTCATTCGCATCGAACCTGTCGACGCTCTGCCCGAAGAGAAGCGCGGCGCCCCGATTAGCATCCTGACGAATGCCTCGGGCGAATTCCTGGTGCGCGGCCTGGTGACCGGCCGGGTCTACACGTTGACGGCGGAAGCGAAGCCGACGCGGGCCGGCGAACGGCCGCTTGCCGGGCAAGTGCAGACGCGGCCGCCGCAAGCGAACATCACCATCGCCCTCCGCGACGACATGGCTCTGCCGCCGTCCGCGGGCAGCTCGCCTTCGGCATCGACGACGAGCTTGCCGCCGGGCAGCGATCGCATCCCGGCGATCGGGTTGCCGGCGCCGAGCATCGGTTCGGGCGAATGGTCGCCGGGGGCGGGCTCGGTGGAGAAATCCGTTCCGGCGATGATTCCCGGCACGGCGCCGCGGCCCGCCACTCCCGGCCTGCCGCCGCCGATGCCCGGATTCCCCGGCGATGGTTCACCCGGCGTGCGGCCGGATAACACAGCGAACGGCGATCCCGCGCCGTGGCGGCCGCCGGCCGTCAACATCCCCGGCGGGCCGCCCGTGCAATCGCTGCCGCTGCCGCCGCCCGGCAACCCCTCAACGCCTGGCGTGCCGCCGCCTGGCAAGCAATCGTCGCGGCCCCCTGCCAACATCACGCTCGTCGATTCCCTTGAACGGCCCTGGAACTTCGCCCGCGATCGCTCCGGTTCGCTCGTGATGTTGGAATTCGTAACGACGAATTGCCCGCATTGCGTCAAGGCGATTCCCAAGTTAACGGCGCTGCAATCGCGCTATGAAGCGAGCGGGTTGCAATTGATCGGCGTGCTCTGCGACCAGGGCTCGCGGCGCGATCGGGCCACCCGAGCGGCCAGTTACCAGCGCGAGCACAACTTAAACTATGCCATGTATGTGGAACCGGGCGCCCGGGCCGGGGCGATCGCCGACTACTTCGGCATCGAGGCTTATCCCGCCGTCGTGCTGCTGAATTCGCAAGGCGCCGTCGTGTGGAAGGGCCACCCCGGCGAAAAGCAACTCGAAGCGATCATCCGCAATCAATTACAGAGCCGCGACCGTTAGGGAGCGGACCTTTCCCAATCAATTACAGAGCCGCGACCGTTAGGGAGCGGCATCCTTCTATCGATCCTTGACGATCGCGGCGGTCGGTCGCGATGCATTTCGCGCAATGCCGCAAAGACGCCAAGATTAAAGAACTGTTTCTTTCCGTTCTTTGCGGCTCTGCGTGAGATCCTTGTTTTTCGAGACAAGGTGGGCTTTGCGCGCAAGCCGCGGCCTCGGAATCATCCCATCTGCGAGCATCCGGCAAATCTTCCCCGAGGCAGCCATGTTCCACACACTTCATCGGCCACTGGGTTACTTGGCCCTTGCGCTAGCAGCACTGGCCGTGTTACCGATGGCCGGCGTCGTCCGGGCGAACGGCCCGCGCGGCCGCAATACATTCGTCCCGTTCCAACCGAACGGCCAACAGCGGCCGAACATGGCCAACGCCAACCCGATCGCGATGGGCAACGCCAACTTGGCCAACCCGATTGGGTTCAACGGCAACCTGGGCCAGCTCGGCGGCATGAACGGCTTTGGCAATCAACTCGGCGGCATGAACGGGTTCGGCAACCAGGCCTTCGGAGCGCTCGGCGGTGGCATCACCGGCAACGCCCTCGGCGGCTTCGGCAACCAAGCTTTCGGCAATCAGGCCTTCGGGTTGAATGGCCACGCCTTTGGCAACGGCGGCGGCGCGGGAGGCAATCTCATCCAGAGTTTCCCCTCGATCGGCGGAGGATACCTCGGCCAGAACGCCGGCGGCCCCGGCCAAGCTTCTGGCATGAACGGCTTCGGACAGGGTTTCGGAGGATTCGGGCAAGGCTTCGGCGGTCAAGGATTCGGCGGCTTGGGTCAGGGCTTTGGCATGGGTGGCTTTGGCATGGGTGGCTTTGGCATGGGTGGCTTCGGTCAGGGCTTCGGAGGCTTCAACCAAAGCTTCGGCGGCTTTGGCCAGGGATTCGGAGGATTCGGTCAAGGCTTCGGAATGAACGGATTCGGCGGCGGCAAGATCGGCTTCGGCGGAGACTACGGTATCTGATTCAGGGCAAGCCCATCCGTGGCAACGGATGGGCTACCTTTTCATTCCCAACTTCCTCTCCAGTCGCCGGGCCAGTATCGCCAGTGGATAGCTCATCACCAGGTAAAGCCCGGCCGTCACGAACGCCAGCTCCACGATGTAATCCCGGTTGAAGTTGTACAACTCGTTGTACTTCCGCGTCAGTTCCGTGATGAGGATCACGGAGCAAACGGAAGTGTCCTTGAATAGAGCAATGAAATCGTTGGTGACCGGAGGAATGACGAGCCGCACGGCCTGCGGCACAATGACGACGCGGATCGCGGTGAGCGGCGTCATGCCGAGGGCCAGCGCCGCTTCCATTTGACCGCGCGGAATGGCGAGCAACCCGGCCCGATAATTCTCCGCCTCGTAGGCCGAGTAGTTGATGGCCAGGCCGATGATTCCCGCGGCGAGCGGCGACAGCGTGAGAGCAGGCACCACGCCGGGAACAAGATAAAAAACGATATAGAGCTGCAAGAGCAGCGGCGTGCCGCGGAGCACCTCGACATACATTTCCAGCGGGATCGCCAGCCAGCGCGGGCCGTAAACTCGGCCGAGCGCCACCAGCAATCCGATGAACATCGCCAGCGGGAACGACGCGAACGACAGGAACACGGTCATCCCGGCGGCACGGAGCAGTTCCCCGAGCATCCGCGGCCACGGGTTCCCTTTCTCGCCGGCCGCGATTCGTTCGCCGACTTCCTCGCTGCTCGGCCACTCCCCCGTCTGTTGAAAGCAGAGCCATTCCTGGTCGGCGTTCCACAGGTTGTACTTCCGATAGATGCGCTCGAGCGTGCCATCCTTGAGACCGGCGGCGATCGCCC
The DNA here is from genome assembly GCA_035571955.1 of Urbifossiella sp. Taxonomy (GTDB): domain Bacteria; phylum Planctomycetota; class Planctomycetia; order Gemmatales; family Gemmataceae; genus Urbifossiella. Next base: position 13,025 of record DATNBQ010000604.1, read on the forward strand.
GGTTCAGTGCGTCGCGAAGCTGCGGTTCACTTTTGCGGACGTACATTGCGTAGAAGCCGGGCGGCCGCGGTTCGCCCACGGCCTTCAGTTCCGGCATTTCCTTAAGGAAGTAGGTCGCGGCCGGGTTGTCCTGAATCGTGGCGTCGAGCCGATTATCGCGGACCAGGCCGATCACCGTAACGACATCTTGATTGCTCTTGAGGTCGATGCGGTCGCCGAAGCGATCGAGTGCATATTCGTGGGCCGCCGAGCCGCCGAGCACGCCGACGGTGCGTTTCGGCCCGGCCGGAGGCGTCAGGTCTTTCCACGATGCGAAGGCGGCGTTATCGCGATGGGCGATCAACACGAGGCGATAGGCGTAGTAAGGAATCGTCGCGGCGTGGTCCTTCTGCAGCGATTCCTTCAATTCGTAACCGTTGAGGACGACGTCGATGGTATCGCTGGATTCGACGGGCTTGTCGAGGAGTTGCGGCAGCTTGTCCCAGTCGGCTTTCACCATGACGGGCGTGCGGCCGAGTTGCTTCGCGAGATACTCGGCGAGTTCCACTTCGAAGCCGATGAACTTGCCGCTCGCGTCTTGATAGACGTACGGGGCCCCGCCGGTGGGATCGGTGCCCCAGCGCAGCGGCTTCTCCTGGGCGAAGGCCGGCAGCGGCGCCAACAGCAGCGCGGCGGCCCAACATTGCTTCAACGGGATTCACCTCTGGGGGAACAGCCTGTGCGAGTTGGGGAAAGTACTGATGTTTATAAAGCAATATCGGGCATTCCACATCTTCAGCCCGAAGGGCTGGGACAATATAGCCCAGGGCAACGCCCTGGGAGCCACGATTGAATGAACCAGCGTGTAAGGCTGGGACACGCTTTGTCGCAGAAACCATTCCCAAGGCGTTGCCCTGGGCTATGTTGTTCCATCTCTTCGGGCTGAGAACGAAGCTTCCTTCTTAATGGTGGGATTCCATTCCCGGGGAGTTGCCCTGGGCTATGTTGTCCCAGCCCTTCGGGCTGAGAACGAAGCTGCCTTCTTATGGTGGGACTCCATTCCCAGGGCGTTGCCCTGGGCTATTTTGTCCCAGCTCTTCGGGCTGAGAACGAAGCTGCCTTCTTATGGTGGATTCCATTCCCAGGGCGTTGCCCTGGGCTATGTTGTCCCAGCCCTTCGGGCTGAAAACGAAGCTGCCTTCTTAGTGGTGGGATTCGATTCCCAGGGCGTTGCCCTGGGCTATGTTGTCCCAGCCCTTCGGGCTGAGAACGAAGTTGATCCCCACGACTAGTCCCAAACGTCGTTGGAAGATTCCTGTTCAGGTCCCCACCCTTACTCCGGCAGGGGCTTCCCCTTGGTTTCGGGCGCGAAGGCGATCAGGATCAAGCCGACCACGTAGATGCCGGCGATCATCGAGCACGCTTTGCTGTAATCGCCCTGGAATGCTTTTTGGAGCGTCGCCGTTTGCAATGTGCCGATGGCGGCGATGACGCGGCCGAAGTTGTAGCCGAAGCCCTGCCCCGTTGCGCGCACTCGCGTCGGGAATAGCTCCGGCAAGTAGAGCGGAATCCAGCCGTAGAACGACGCACTCAAGCATCCCAAAAGCGCGGCAGAGGCCACGAATTCCCAGCCGAAATGGGTGTTGAATCGGAAGAACCCGAACATCACGCCCATGGAAAGCAGACACATCGCGGCGTAGACGGGCCGTCGGCCGAAGCGGTCGCCGAACACCGCGGCCAGGACGCAGCCGAGCGCCGCCCCCAAGGCCGAGGCGATCATCGTCTTCGGCCGGGCGAAATCGTCGAGGCTTTTGCCTGTTTGGGGATCCTTGGTCAGGGCATCGACGTAGTTGTACTGCCACATCACGCCGCTCCAGGTGGCGAGCAGCGGCACCCCGCTGATCCCAGCCGCGAGGAGCATTCGCCTCACGATTTGCCGCCGTTCTACCACACTCATCGAGGAGCGGGACAGGTAACCGCGCATCGGCTGCAAGTAGCCGACGGTGATGATGCCGAGGCCGACCACCGTTCCGGCGATGCGCACGGGGTAGCTGATGTCGTTATCGGCCCAGAGATAAATGATGCCGGCGCCGGCCGCCGCGCCGACGAGCAAGCCGATGAGGTCGCGCTCGGACCAACGGGAGGCAGTGCCGGCCGCCTTTTCGCGCAGCCACTTCTCGGATTCAGGCACGAAGAACTGGATAAACAGCGTGAGCAAGGCGGGGATGGCCCCGACGAGCATGAGGAGCCGCCAGTTGCCGTTGGCGGTGAGCGCGGCGGCGAGCTCGCTGGGAATGCCGATGGAAGCGAGCAGATCGGGAAGATCGTTGCCGGCGCTGGCGAGCCCATAAGAGACGGCGCCGACGATGCCGTAGCCGAAGTTGCCGAAGGCGCCGATCCAGCCGGCAAGCCAACCGCGACCCTGGCTCGGCCACAGTTCCATGACCAGGGCGACGCCGAGCGCCCATTCGCCGCCCATGCCGAGCGCGCCGATGAAGCGAAGCACGGCGAGTTGCCACGGCGTTTGCGCCCCGGCACAGACGCCGCTGCACACCGCGTAAACGATGACGCTCGCGGTCATGGCCTTGACGCGGCCGATCTTGTCGCCGAGCCAGCCGAACAGGACGCCGCCGGTCGCCGCCCCGACCAGGAAGCCCGCCGTGATGACGCTGTACCACTGACCGATGGTGGCTTCATTGACTCCCGGGAGCAGTTCTTGCAACGCCGGCCGAGCCACCAGGGGAAAAAGCCCCATCTCCAGGCCGTCGAACATCCAGCCAAGCAGGGCCGCGGCGAGCGCGATATAGCGGCCAAACCGGGAGGCAGTGGCGATCATTCGCGAGCCTGGGAAGGTGATGTGGGCGGGATTGTCTCTGCCGAGATTCTTGTTATAGCCGCAACACTGAAGAATCCCACGGCTTTCTCCGAGACCCGCGAATGTTGCGGCAGCTATTGACGATTGGTTTCATCCTCCGCAGGAAGCGAACGACGATTCCGCGCAACCGAGAGTCGCAAAGAGCATCGCCGAATTCCATCAGTACGCTCTCGGTGATTACAAAGCTTCCCGCGTATTGCGATAACCATGCGGATACGCGCTGATGGTACGAATCGCGCGGATGCATCCAGACGATCAAGCCGAAAGTGTCCATGAAAACGGTCATCGTTTAGGAGTCCCGAGTCGGTAATGTTCGTGCTGGACGGAAAGATCGGCTGGGACATCATCCGGAAGACAACCTTGGAATGCCGCGTATCGCAAGGCAAACAATTGGTGTTGCTCCGCCCCAGCGCTATCGGTTCGACAGCGACGCGAGTGCCATCGGCAAGCGGCGTGCCCGTGTCGAGAACGATGACGCCGTTGCGAACGGTTCCTTCGAGCAGCATGGGATTCTCCTGGCGATTCCCTAACTATCCTCCACAGTGCTAACGTGTTACAGGCCTGAGCGCGGCGCTTGCGCGCTCCCCGTTGAGTCGCGGCTAAACGAATGCCATTCCCCCCTTGCGTAGCGGCTCTACACCGCGGCTCCGCATCGAATTTCGGCCATTAGGCCGGAGCGTTCGTGGACGTAGGCGGCGCGGCTTCGGTTGGCTTCCGCTTCCAAAGGTGCGGCAAGAAGTGCGCGAGCAGCACGCCGACGACGACGACAACCGCGACGATCCAGGCGGCGTTGCCCATCCAGCGGTGCAGTTGATCCCAGGCGCCGCCGGCGTAGTAGCCGATGACCGAAATGACCGCGGACCAGACGACGGCCCCGACTGCGTTGGCGATGAAGAAGTGCCACCACCGCATGCCGGCGACTCCAGCCGCCGGCCCCGCCGCGATTCGCAGCAATGCCACGAAGCGGCCGAAGAAGATCGTCAGCACGCCGTACTTATTGAAGTAGCGCTCGGCCTTTTGCATGCGGCTCGGAGTGAGAAAGAGGAAGCGCTTGCCTTTTTGAATGCGGTGGCGGGCCCAGCAGCGGCCAATTGCGTAGCCGATATTGTCGCCGATGATGGCGGCGAGCGCCGCGACGACAATTACGGTAGCGAGATCGAGGCGACCTCCGGCATGTGGTGATGCCAGGAACGCTGCGGCCAGGAGCGCCGTTTCGCCCGGCAATGGAATCCCCGCGTTCTCCAGCATGATGCCGAGAAACAACACCCAATAGCCGTGAACGGCGTACACGTCGGCGAACCATTGCAGCGACTCGGGCATTGCTCGATTCCTGGCGTCTACCTGTGAATTCGCTCGGCGCGGGCGAACCTTGTGGATTGTCGCACGATCCATGCCGGGTTGCGAGTGCGGCACTGGACGCGAACACCCGCGGCCCATTCAACAAAATGAAGAGCACAAGTCGACCCAAGCCCACCCGCGGCCGCGGATGGGCTTTCACGAGGAGCGCGATGGATAAGGTGTTGAAACTGGGACTGCCGGCCGGGTCGCTGCAAGAGGCGACCGCGGACCTGTTCCGCAAGGCGGGCTACAAGGTCGCCTTCGCCAGCCGCAGCTACTACCCCTCCATCGACGATCCGGAACTGCATTGCACCTTGATCCGCGCTCAGGAAATGGCCCGCTACGTCCGCGATGGTTCGCTCGATTGCGGCCTCACCGGCCACGACTGGGTCGTCGAAAACGACGCCCAGAACGATGTGGTGGAACTGGCCGAACTCGTATTCAGCAAGGTAAGTCGGCGGCCGGTCCGCTGGGTGCTCGCCGTGCCCAACGATTCTCCCATCAAGGAACCGAAAGACCTTCAAGGGAAGCGGATCGCGACTGAAGTCGTGAACATCACGCGGAAATGGCTGGCTTCGCACGGGGTGACGGCGAACGTGGAATTCAGCTGGGGGGCGACGGAAGTGAAGCCGCCGCGGTTGGCCGACGCCATCGTCGAGGTCACCGAGACCGGAAGCTCGCTGCGAGCCAATAACCTGCGCATCGTTTGCGATTTGCTCAGCAGCACGACGCGCGTCATCGCCAATCCGGCGGCCGCCGCCGACCCGTGGAAGCGGCAAAAAATGGACGATCTCGTGCTCATGCTCCGCGGCGCCATGGCTGCCGAGGGGAAGGTCGGCATGATGATGAACGTTCGCCGGGCCGATTTGGACAAGGTGCTCGCGGCCCTGCCGGCCTTGCAAAAACCGACCATCTCGGCGCTATCGGATCCGGACTGGGTGGACGTGATGACGATCCTGGACGAGGACGCGGTGCGTCACTTGATCCCGCGTTTGAAGGCAGCGGGCGCCTGCGGCATCGTCGAGTATCCGTTAAACAAGATCATTGAGTGAAATACTCTTCTGGTGGCGCAGGCATTCTTGCCTGTGCCGAAGCTTGCACAGGCAAGAATGCCTGTGCCACCAAGACAGGTAACTTCTCAGGTTGCGATTCAATCCTTGCCGCGGATTTGAGCCTTGAGGACGTGGCGAAGGCGGCCCTCGATCTTCTGGTGGGCCTTTTCGATCTCCTTTTCGCCGAGCGTGCGATCCGCGGCCTGGTAGACCAGGGCGAAGGCCAGGCTCTTGGTTCCCGCCGGGATGCTGTCGCCCTGATAAACGTCGAAGAGGACGGCATCGGCGAGGAGGTCGCCGCCGGCGGCCCGAAGTTCGACGAGCACTTTCTCTGCCGGCGTGCTTTCGGGAACGATCACGGCGATGTCGCGTTTGGCCGGCGGCACCGTCGGGAATGGCCGGTACGGGAACCGATCCGGGACCGCGGCGAGGATCGCCTCCAGTTCCAGTTCCGCAACCTGCACCGCTCGTTCGCCGAGCCCGTAGCTCGCCGCGACCTTCGGATGTAGTTCGCCGAAGCAGCCGACGGCCTTGCCGGCAATTTGCAGCACCGCCGCCCGACCCGGATGCAAATGCGTCGAATTCGGGAAGGAATGGAATGTCACGCCGGGCAAGTGCAGGTCCGTCGCGAGCGATTCGACGATCCCCTTCAAGTCGAAGAAATCGAACGGGGCGGGTTTCGCGCCCTGGGGGTCGTCCCAGGCGGCGGTGGTTCGCCGTCCGCAGAGCACGATGCCGAGCGATCGCGGTTCCTCCGGCAGTTTCTGCCCCGGCTTCGGCACGTACACCGGCCCGACTTCAAAAAGGGCCACGCCTTCCGCGTTGAGCAGGTTGCGGGCAGCCACTTCCAGCAAGCCCGGCATCAACTCGGTGCGCAGTACCGACCGCTCCGGCGAGATCGGGTTCTCAAGGACGACGTAGGCGGACAGGGCGTCGATGTTCGATGCAATGATCTTATCAAAGGCTAAATCTGGCTTGGTTAGCGAATAGGTGATGCACTCTTGCAAGCCCTGATCGGCGAGCAGGTCGCGGACTTTTTCTTCGAGTTCGAGGGAGCGGTTGCCGCGCTGTTCGGGAAGGGCGTTGGCCAGGTGCGATTCCGGGAGTTTGTCGTAGCCGAAGACGCGGGCCAGTTCTTCGATGAGGTCCGCGGGGCCGGCCTGGATGTCGAGCCGCGTTTGCGGAGCGGTAACGGTCCAGCCGTCGGCTGTGGATTCCACCTTGAACTGCAAGGCGCGGAGCACGCGCTCAACTTCCGCGGCAGGAATGTCGATTCCAAGGAGCCGACGAATCTCGCTCGCCTTCAATTCGACCACTTGCGGCGGCAGCGGCGCGGGGTAATTATCGACGATGCCGGCGAGGACCGCGGCGCCCATCGTTTCGCGGAAGAGTTGTGCCGCGCGGATCGCTGCCGGCGCCGCGACCTCCGGGTGAATTCCCTTGCTGAAGCGGGTGCTCGCCTCGCTGAAAAGGGCGAATTGCCGGGCCGTGCGGCGCACGCTGACGAAGTCGAAGCTCGCCGATTCGAGTAGCACCGTGGTGGTCGCCGCGGTCACTTCGGTTTCGAGCCCGCCCATGACGCCGGCCAGGGCGATCGGCCCGGCGGCGTCCGCAATGACCAGATCACGGATTCCGAGTTTTCGCTCGATTCCATCCAACGTTTTCAGTGTCTCATCCACCAGCGCTCGCCTTACAGTAATCGCCGGCGACGCTGCTTGCGCCCGCTTCACCAGCACGTCGTAATCGAAGGCGTGCAGCGGCTGGCCGTATTCCAGCATCACGTAGTTGGTGATGTCGACGACGTTGTTGATGGGCCTCATGCCGGCGTTATGGAGGCGGCTGCGCATCCATCGCGGGGCCGGGCCGACCGCCACGTTACGGATGATCGTGGCGGTATAGCGGCTGCACATCTTCGGGTCGGCGATCGCGACCGCGACCTTACCGTCGATGGTTTCCGCGGAGGTGGCCAGCTTCGGCTCGTGGATGGTCGTCTCGACGCCGGTGAGCGCCGCGACTTCCCGCGCGATCCCGACCATCGACAGGCAGCGGGCCATGTTCGGCAACACGTCCAGTTCGACGACGATCTCGCCGAGGAGTTCTTGCATCGGCGTGCCCGGCGCCGGGTCGCCGTCGTCCAGAATGATGATTCCCTCGTGTTCGTCCGAGATGCCGAGCTCGAAATCGGACATGCACATGGCATCGTTCATGATGCCGCGGAGGGCTTTCGGTTCGAGCGTAACGATGCTCTTCTTGCCGTCCTTGTCCGTGAAGAAGTAACGGCTGCCGCGGAGGCCGAGGACGACCTTCATGCCGCTCTGGCCGGGCGCGATGTTGGGAGCCCCGGTGACGACGGTTTTTGGCTCCGCCGCGCCGTAGTCGAGCGTCACCAGCTTGAGCTTGTCCGCGTCTGGATGCTTTTCGATCTTGAGCACTTTGCCGAGGAGAATCTTGTCGCGTTCCCAGGCCATCCCGGCCGCTTCGGGCTTCACATGCAATCCCGGCGGCACGGGGAGCCCGAACACTTTTACGCCGGACGCCTCGAGCCCGGCGAGGGTAAGCCGTTCGACGAGGGCGGCGGGGTCGGCCGGCAGCGGAACGTAATCGCGGAGCCACGAAAGCGGAACGAGCATGAAGAATTCCAAAAAGTGCGCGAGTCCGAGCCGCGACCGTAAGGGAGCGGTCAGACGTCTTCGCTCCCTGACGGTCGCGGCTCGGATTTGCCAAGTATTCATAGTAGGAAGCGGCGGCCGTTATGGACGCTTCTCCCGAATCTCTTGGCAGGCGAGGCGCTTTGAGCTATTTTTGACGGTGGTTCGCGAACCCTTCGAGGCGGGCGATGTTCCAGTGGCTGCTATTCGCGCAGAACCGGGCGGGCGGTTCGCCATTCGCCAAACCGGACCTCATCTGGGGCTCGGTCGGCCTGGCCGCGGCCCTGCTCGTCGGCGCCGCGGTGATTTACTTCGTGGACAAGTGGCGCAAACAGGCGGTCGCCGGGCCGGCTGGCGAAGACGATCCGTCGGACTTTCGGGCGATGTTCAAGCGTGGGGAGCTGACCGAGGCGGAATACAACAAACTGCGGGAGAATCTGGCGGCTCGCGTGAAGCCCAAGCCGGCCGCCTCTCCCGTGCCTCCGCAGGCGCCCGGGCCCTTCCCGCCGGGCTATTTCGACGACCCGCCCACGAGTCCGCCCACGAATTCTTCGCCCCCGGCCGCGCCCGGAGGAACCGCTCCGTCCGCATGAACATCCCATCCGCCCTTGCACTTAGAACCGGCAGGGTCGGGCCATGAAGCGGAGCGGATTGCGCGAGTTCTCCGGAACCCGTGATGAACTGGCGGGGAGCGGCGGTATGATTGGCTGAAGGCGGGGCCCGAACCCGTCGCCATCTTCCCCGCGGCCCGGACCCCGCGGCGAACCGCTCGAACGGCGCGTGCGTGAGGGCTCGCGTGGGTTCGGCCGGCCGTAGCACCACTGCCCACACTCACGATTCTCGCATCGGGAGCCCGAATGGCTGACCGCATCTCCGGCGACACGGGCCGCAGGCCCCCTGGCACCGCCGGCCGCAATCGCAACGCCTATTGCTCCTTCTGCCGACGCTCGCACCGCGACGTCGGGCCCCTCGTCGAGGGACCCGGCGATGTCTATATCTGCGGCGAATGCATCGAACTGTGCCAGTCCATCATCGATCAAGAAAAGAAGCGCCGCGGCGGCTCCAAGCAATCCACTTCGAACATTCCCGCGCCGCGCTCCATCAAGGAACGCCTCGATCAATACGTGATCGGCCAGCAGCGGGCCAAGAAAGTTCTTTCCGTTGCCGTCCACAACCACTACAAGCGGCTTAGCCTCGGCGACAGCATCCGCGACGTGGAAGTGGAAAAGAGCAACATCCTGCTGATCGGGCCGACCGGCAGCGGCAAGACGCTCTTGGCCCGCACGCTCGCCAAGGTGCTGGACGTGCCCTTCGCCATTGGCGACGCCACGACCCTCACCGAGGCCGGCTACGTCGGCGAGGATGTCGAGAACCTGCTTTTGAAGTTGCTCCACGCCGCCGATTTCGACATCGAAGCGGCCCAACGCGGCATCATTTACATCGACGAAATCGACAAGATCGCCAAGACCAGTCAGAACGTGTCGATCACCCGCGACGTGTCCGGCGAAGGCGTCCAGCAGTCGCTCTTGAAGATGCTCGAAGGCACGGTGTCGAACGTGCCCCCACAGGGCGGCCGCAAGCATCCCGAGCAGCAGTACATTCAGGTGGATACGTCCAACATTCTGTTCATCTGCGGTGGCACGTTCGTCGGCGTGGAAGACATCATTAGCCGGCGCATGGGGCGCAAGTCGATCGGTTTTGGGGCCGTCGAGATCGCTCAGCGCGAACGCAGCCTCGGCGAACTGCTCAACCAGGTGACCGCCGACGACCTCATCGAGTTCGGCATGATTCCCGAGTTCGTCGGCCGCTTGCCGGTGCTCGCCCCGCTCGACCCGCTCGATGAAGAAGCCATGATCCGCATTCTCACCGAGCCGAAGAACGCCCTGGTCCGGCAGTATCAGAAGCTGTTCGAGATGGAGGGGGCGGAGGTCGAGTTCGAATCGAGTTCGCTCAAGGAGATCGCGAAGCTGGCCAAGGCCCGCGACACCGGCGCCCGCGGTCTGCGCTCCATCGTCGAGGACGTGATGATGGACGTGATGTACGAACTTCCCGATCTGGAGCACAAGGGGAAGTACTTGATCACGCCGGACGTGGTCCGCGGCGAGCGAAAGCTCTTCGAGAAGAAAACGCCGGGCAAGAAGAGCGCGTGATGGTTTTGGGTGGCACAGGCATTCTTGCCTGTGCTCTGGTCATCGGCACAGGCAAGAATGCCTGTGCCACCGTGTGAACACCGCGCTCCCCGTTGGGTCGCGGCTATTGACAGTCAGATAAGCAATGACATCGAGCCAACCAT
>DATNBQ010000605.1:0-2829 GCA_035571955.1 Urbifossiella sp.
CGCGATTTTCTGGTAATCTGAGAGGAAGCGGAATTCATTTGTTTAGCCGCGAGGCGGAGTCCGCGGAGCCGAGCGCTATCCCCGAGTGCAACGGAGTCCCCATGTTTCAATTGAACGGCAACGTGGCAGTGGTCACCGGCGGCGGGCAAGGGATCGGCGAATCGATTTGCCGCCGGCTTGCCGCGGCCGGGGCTCGCGTCGGCGTCTTCGATCTTTCCGAATCGAACGCCAATCGCGTCGCCGGCGAGATCGGCGGAATTCCGCTCATCGGCGACCTCACCAACGATGCCGACCTCGACCGCGTTTTCAAGCACATCAAGGATCGCGCCGGCCCGGTCGATATTCTCGTTAACAACGCCGGCGTCGCCAGCCGCAAGGGCCGCGACGTGCCCATCTGGGAAAGCGTTCGCGAGGACTGGGAATTCGTTTTCGACGTGAACGTGACGGGGGTCGCCCTGTGTTGCAAGGCCGTGCTGCCGGACATGATCGTGCGGCAATACGGGCGGATCATTAACATCGCCAGCATCGCGGGGAAGGAAGGGAACCCGAAGATGGGGCCGTATTCCGCGAGCAAGGCGGCGGTGATCGCCTTGACGAAATCGCTGTCGCGGGAACTGATCGGCCGCGGCGACATCTGCGTGAACAGCATCTCGCCGGCCGTGATCCATACGCCAATCCTGGATCAATTGAATCACGAGCAGATCGCCATGATGCTCTCCAAGATTCCGCTGGGTCGAATGGGCCGCCCGGAGGAGGTGGCGGCCCTGGTGCACTTCCTGGCGAGCAGCGAGTGCAGCTTCACGACGGGGGCGTGCTTCGACATCAGCGGCGGCCGAGCCACGTACTAAGGTTAGCCGGAAGGCGCGTGGCTGCGGAGCCGAGTACACTGAGTTTAGCCGCGAGGCGAAGTCCGCGGAGCCGAGCGCCAAGCCCGAACCGCTAAAATCGCTGTTATCGCAGATGCAGGAGTGATTCGTGGTAGGCGACTGGATGGGCAGCCTGTATGGAGTGACCGGTCGGAGATGGGATTTGTTCCTATTTCTCGATCACACGGGACGATACGAGAGAACCAGCCGAATGGAGCCTGATCTCGAACGGCGGGACGTCGGTAGTTGGAAATATGATGAAAGCGCACGTGTATTGAAGCTGCACTCCGAGATGCCCAGCGATTACGATCGATGTTCCGGCGGTTGGCGAGTACTTTCGATTGAGGGGTGTGAAGGACTCAAATATATTGCTGGTAATACGGGAAATTATCCTGGGAAGCCGCAACCTGCCGATCACTCTTTCACGGGTACACTGCAACAATCGCGGTTACGGAACCAACTGGCAAACGAACGAGTCCAACAGGACGGACAGTCCAAGCGAGAGCTCGGAATAAATCGAATCGAAGACACCGACTGAGGCCTACCCATATGATCCGCCGCATCCTTCCCGCCATTCTCCTTTTCGTTCCCGGCGTCGCTGCCGCGCAGGAGAAGTTGCCCGACGGGGCCGCCGTCGCCAGGCTCGACGCGCATCCCGCGGCCGTTCAGCTCGCCGGGCCGTTTGCCTACTCCCAGGTGCTAGTCACGGCAACACTCAGCACCGGCGAAAAGGTCGATGCCACGCGGATCGCCAAGATCGACGTGCCCAAGAGCCTCGCCAAGATTTCCGCCAGAAGCCTGGTTCGTCCGGTCGCGGACGGCAGCGGCGACATTGCGGTGTCACTCGGCGGCAAGAGCCTCAAGATTCCGCTGACTGTCTCCGGCATCAAGGCCGACGCGTCGGTCAGTTTCGTGAAGGACGTGCAGCCGGTGCTCTCGAAACTCGGCTGCAACGCCGGCACGTGCCACGGCGCCCAGGCCGGCAAGAACGGCTTCAAACTCTCGCTTCGCGGCTACGACCCCATTTACGACTTCCGCGCCCTGACCGACGATCTGGAAGGCCGACGCTTCAACCGCGCCGCTCCGGAAAAGAGCCTGATGCTACTCAAGACCTCCGGGGCCGTGCCGCATCAAGGCGGCGTTCTCACGCAGCCCGGCGATCCCAACTACGAACTGCTCCGCAAGTGGATCGCCCAGGGCGTCAAGCAAGACCTCGATGTGCCGCGCGTCAAATCGCTCGCCATCTTCCCCAAAGATCCGATCCTGGGCCGCCTCGGTTCGAAGCAGCAATTCGCCGCCCTCGCCACTTACACCGACGGCACGGTCCGCGACGTGACCGCCGAGACGTTTATCGATTCGAGCAACACCGAAGTCGCGACCATCGACAAGACTGGCCTGTTGACGACGATCCGCCGCGGCGAAGCGACCATGCTGGCCCGCTACGAAGGGGCGTATGCCGCTTCCACGGCCGTTTCGATGGGCGACCGCTCGGGCTTCGCCTGGAAACAGCGCCCCGTTTACAACTGGATCGACGAACTGGTCGACGCCAAGTTGAAGAAGGTGAAAGTGCAGGCCAGCGAACTGTGCGACGACGCCGAGTTCATTCGCCGGATTTCGATCGACCTCATTGGCTTGCCGCCGACCCCCGAAGAGGTGCGGGCGTTCCTGGAAGACAAGCGCGATTCCCGCCTCAAGCGCGACGAACTGATCGACAGGCTGATCGGCAGCGATGCCTTCATCGAGCAGTGGACGAACAAGTGGGCGGACCTGCTGCAAGTGAACCGCAAGTTCCTCGGCGAGGTGGGCGCGACCGCCTTCCGCAAATGGATTCGCGATGCCGTGGCCAGCAACATGCCGTACGACAAGTTCGCCTACGCCATCCTCACGGCGAGCGGTTCGAACGTCGCCAATCCGCCGGCGTCGTACTTCAAGGTGCTCCGCGAACCGGACGCCATCATGGAAA
>DATNBQ010000606.1:0-4461 GCA_035571955.1 Urbifossiella sp.
GCTGGATTCGAGAAATCGCCTGGGTGCCGCACACCAAAAAACGCGGCCCTTGTGGACCGCGGTTCAGTTCGCGCTTCCTGTCGGGTCGCGGCTAATCGTTGTCCCGTTTGGATCGCAGCCAATTACTTCTTCTTTTCGTCCTTCTTCGGCAGGTCGGCCAGTTCCTCGCGGACCGGGGCGTAGTGGCTGAATTCCATTGAGAAACTCGCCGTGCCGGCCGTCGCCGAGCGCAGGTCGCTCGTGTAACCGAACAGGTTTGCCAGCGGAATTTTAGCCATCACCTGGGCGATTCCCTTGTCCTCGGACGTTTCCTCGATCAGCCCGCGGCGGCGGTTGATGTCGCCGGAGATCGAACCCTGGTACTGCTTCGGGCAGATCGCCACGACCTTCATGATCGGTTCGAGCAGCGTGATGCCGGCCCGCCCCTCGGCGTCGCGGAACGCTTCCAGCGCGCACAGGTAAAATGCATCCTGCGACGAGTCCACGTCGTGGTACTTGCCGAAGTGCAGTTCGAATTCCAGGTCGACGAACGGGAACGGATACTTGTACCCCTTCTTCGCCCCTTCGCGGAGCCCTTCCTCCACCGACGGAATGTACTCCTTCGGAATCGTTCCCTGGGAGATGCCGTTCACGAAGTAGACGTTGTTCGGGTCCGGCTTGATCTTCGGGTCCTTGAGTTCCTCGATCTCGGCGACTTTCTCGGCCACGTCCTCGGGGGCCAGCGGCCGGTACTTCACGTTGATGACGGCGTACTTGCCGCGGCCGCCGGTCTGCTTCTTGAACGAGTATTCCAGGTCCACGGAGCGCGCGAAACTCTGGCGGTACGCCACTCGCGGCTTGCCGAGTTGAATCTGCGGATCGCTTTGCGGGATGTTGAGCGCCCGCCGCAGCTTCTCCATCGACACTTCGAGGTGCAGTTCGCCCATGCCGCTCAGGATGGTTTCCTTGGTTTCCTCGTCCGTGTGCTGCTTTAAAGTGGGGTCGTCGCGGACGAGGCGGCCGAGCGATTCGCCGACCTTGCCGGAATCCAGCGACTTGGCGAAAGTGAGCGCTGCCGAGATCACCGGCTTCGGGAAGGTAATCGATTCGAGGGCGATCGGCCTGTCCGGATCGCAGAGCGTCTGGCCGGTGAAGGTGTCCTTGAGGCCGATGGCGGCGACAATGGCGCCGGGGCCGGCTTCTTCCAATTCGAGCCGCTTGTCGCCCATCATGCGGAAGAAGCGGACGACGCGTTCCTTCTTGCCGTTGGTGGTGTTCGTGTAAGTTTCGCCGGGCTTGAGTTGGCCGGAGTAAACGCGGATGTAGACGAGATCGCCGGTGCTCTCGGCCACCGTTTTAAATGCCAGGGCGGACATCGGTTCCTTCGTTTCCGGCTTGCGGATGGCCACTTCCTTGGTCTTCGGGTGCATGCCTTCCACCGGCGGCCGATCGAGCGGGCTCGGCAAACAATCGACCACCAGGTCGAGCAACTGCTGCACGCCCTGATACATCTTCGCCGAGCCGCAGTGGACCGGCGTGAACGCCCCGTCGAGCGTCCCCTTGCGGAGCGTCTTGCGGATTAACTCTTCGGACACCGGCTTCCCTTCGAGCACGTGCTCCATCAGTTCGTCGCTGGAAACCGAGATCACATCGAGCAGTTGATGGCGGTGCTGCTCGGCATCCTCCTTGTACTTGGCCGGGATGTCGTTGGTGAAGAACTTCCGCTTGGTCGGGTCGGTTTCATCGCGGGTGATGAACTTCATGCGAATCAGATCGATGATCCCTTCGAAGGCGGAATCCTGGCCGGCGGGGATGGTGACGATGGCCGGGGTGGCCAGCAGCTTGTCGCGGATCTGATCGACGCAGCCCCAGAAGTCCGCCCCCATGCGGTCGAGCTTGTTGATGAAGGCGAGGCGCGGCACCTTGTACTTGTTGGCTTGCCGCCAGACCGTTTCCGACTGCACTTCGACGCCGCCGACCGCGCAGAAGACGCCGACGGCGCCGTCGAGCACGCGCAGACTCCGCTCCACCTCGGCCGTGAAGTCCACGTGCCCCGGCGTGTCGATGATGTTGATTTCGTTGTCGCCCCAGTCCACCGAGACGGCCGCGGAATTGATCGTGATCCCCTTCTGCTTTTCGAGGGGGTCGAAGTCGGTGGTGGTGTCGCCGCTATCGACGTCGCCCACTTTGTGCTTGGTGCCGCTGTAGTAGAGGATGCGTTCGGTGGTCGTGGTCTTGCCGGCGTCCACGTGGGCCATGATTCCGATGTTGCGGAGTTTTTCGAGCATCGTTCGATCCGCCCGGCTCGTGGCCGGGGAATAAGGAAGAAAACGCCGACCGACTGCCGGGCGGCGGAGAATCCGATTATCAATGAGAGGGTTTCGGGGGCCGCCGGGGTTCACGAATCGGCGGCGCGGCGACGGTACTTCCTGTACGTCTCTTACGTCCTGGCCAGCACCTCAACACTGGGCGGGAAGGCTCGGATCGATGGTATATCGTATCGCAGAACGATAATTCGTCCAGACCGGTCGGGTTCTTGGTGGCACAGGCATTCTTGCCTGTGCGAATTATGTGCACAGGCAAGAATGCCTGTGCCACCGTTCTCATTTCTTCGGCAGCTGCGGCAACAGCTTCGGATCGGCGAACCGCTCGGGATCCTTCTCGAAGCGCTGCTTCGCCACGGCGTTGTAAAAATAGACCTTTACGCCCTTGTACATCGTGGACGAATCCTGCGACGACACCTTGCGGTCCTTGAGCACCGGGCAGTAGACCTGCTCGATTTTGCGCTTGGGCAGTTCCATCCCCTTCAGGCCCGGAATGAGTTTGGGATCGAGGTAGGCGGACGGTTCGCGGCGAAATTTCTGCACGCAGGCATCGCAGCAAAGGTAAATCTTGACGCCTTTGTAATCGACGGTCTTGGCCTCGGCGGGATCGATCTCATCGGTGGTCATCACGGGGCAGAACTTCTGTTTCGGCGGATCGGCCGCAGGCGATGACGAGGCAACCGCAGTCGCCGCGAGGGCAAGAATAAGCCAGCGGTTCATAGGAACCCCCAAGGTTAGCCGCGACGCGGAGTCTGCGGAGCGGAGCGCTCCTCGATTGAGCGGATTATATCCTGCGTGGCCGTCAATTCGCGGGCCAGGCCGGCCACGAGATCAATTCCGGGGCCGCCCGGCAACACTTCCCAGGTATAAGTTTCCACCTCGAGATGCGGGGCATAAGCGAGGCGGCCGACGGCCGCGAGCGCCGCGGCCACGGCCGGCTTCGTCGTGTTCAGCGGGCCCAGTTTCTCGGCATCGACCGGCACGTGAAAGTGGACTCGCCAGCACTCGGCCGCAGCGAATTCCCCCGGCGAATCGAGCAGCGACTCCGTGAGGTCGACGGCCTTGAGAACCATGCCGTCGGCCCGCTTCGCGAATGTCTGGTGCAAGTAGCGCGGTTCGACGTAGCGGCGGAGCGCGGCGAGCCCATCGCGATTGTCGCCAGGGTTATCGAGTTGAATCGCGCAGCTAATCTGGACCTTGTTAATGCGGATGCCGGCCGAGTCGAGCGATTGCACCGCCTCGGCTGCGTCCTCGAATTCCACGGCCTGATGGCAAACGTCGTAGCAGACGCCGATGTGCTCGCGGACGCAGCGTTCCTCGGCGCCGGCTGCCTTCCATAGTTTCTCGAAAAAAGCGACGGTTTCGGGCGTGGTTTCCAGAAGGCAGAAGGGCTCCGGTTCGATGGCCAGGCGAATGGTGCGGCCCGACTCGGCGCGAACGCGGTCGAGCCACGCGGCACAGGCGATCAGGTTGCGGAGGCAAGCGTCGAGGAAAGCTGGCGGATGCTCGAACGGCTTGAAGCCGAGCGGCAGTGTCGAAATACTGCCGTCGGATCCATCGGGTAATAGAGACGCCAGCACGGCGGCGCACTCGCAGGTGTACGTCAGCCGTTCCGCTTGCGACCAATCGGGAAGGTAGACGTTCTCCTTGACTCGATTGGCGTGGAAATCGCCGTATGGGAAGGCATTCAGTGTGTGGCAAGTGAGCCGGCGGTCGGCGAGCGCCGCGGCGAATTCGGCGACCCCGTGGGGAGCGGCCAGCAGCTCATCGACGACGGGACGGGCCAGCCACAAGCCAGCGGCCAGCGGCCGGCCGATGCTCCGCATTACCGGCACGGTATACCGATCGAGCCCGGCCAGCACGGCACCGATCGACTGCCCCGGATGGACGTTCGTGCAATACCCCAGAGGCAGCGCGGGAAAGGACATCAGAGGGGCTTGTTTGAAGAAGCGATGCCGGCATAGATCGCGGCCAGGGGAATCTTCGCGGGAATCGATGCGAAAACCAGCTCCGCGTCGAGGCCGGCGACGATCGATTGTTCCCACCGGCCGTTCGGCTTCCGGACATATTGCTCGACGTCCGGTTCATCCTGGGCCACGAGAATGTATTCCTGCAGGGAATCGATGAGTTGATACTTGCGGCGCTTGCCGCCACGATC
>DATNBQ010000607.1:0-24712 GCA_035571955.1 Urbifossiella sp.
AATGGCTCGGATGCGCAGCGCCCGTTCCACTCCCTGGAACGGGCCTGCTCATCGCTTCTTCCATTAAGGCAGGCGGAGCGTGATGTCGAAGATTTCCTCGATGTCGAGGAGGGAGTGATTGGACTGGAATAACTGGGAAATAGCGGCCTTGTGGGCCTTCATCTTGGTGTCGCCGACGCCGATTGCTCCGTAGCAAATCACGCCATCGCACTCCTTGCCGCGATCAGTCACTTCGATTCCCTCGATGCCGACGGGGGGCACAGCGTTCAGATCGATGGCCAGGCGCAAGTCGCGGGCAGTGTCGCGGATCTTCTTCGGCAAGAGCAGTGTTCCAGCGGCGCCGGCCGCGACCACAAGGTTCCGGCCTTCGAGGGCCCTGGGCCCGTCCGCACTCGTGCCAACTGCGACCGCTTCCAACTTGCCACTGGGCACGTGGGCGCGAATCGCCTGGCAGACAGTCTCGGCGCGATCCCGCAAACGGGAGCCGATGCGGACGTGGCCGCCGTGCTTGGCGAGTAAGCGGGCGACGCGCTGGCCGACGGGGCCCGTGCCGCCGAGGACGAGCGACCGCGCCTGGCTCAGGTCGAGATGCCGGCCGGCCGCCCGCACCGCCGCCGCCGCCGTCGTGTTCGAGCCGTTTGAATCGAGCATGAGCGATACACTCATGCCGAACTGCGGTATCAGGGCTTTCTTCACTTCCGCGAAGACGACTTCCCCGGTGAGAACGTCTGACCCGCCGATGAAAATGGCGGTGCGGTGCAAGTCCTTGGGTCCGCGCGTGAAGATACAGCCGTGCACGATCGGGACGACGTTGTCCGGCGTAATGCCGCCGTAGCTGAAGAGGTGCTGCACGCCGGAATCGATGGCGACGACGCGGTCGAACGCGCTCGGCAACGCGTCGGTATCCAGTTGCACCAAGATGCTCGCTTTTTCGGACATACCGGCTCCTTCGCGGTGTTTGGTGCACCGACGATTCTTGGAGTAGAAAATCGTCGGGCACAGCCCGACCTACAAATCCGCCCATAGCTCGGGCTGTGCCCGACACCGCCTTAGGAGAACTCCAAGAATCTTAGGCACAATCGCAGCTTTACGGTTTCGGCACCATGAGCGTAAACGGCGGGACGAATGCTTGCAGCGCCGTTAGCGCGCCGACGATGCTCGCCAAAAAGATGCTGTGCCAGATCACGCCCTTGAAGATGTCCGCCTCGCGGCCGATCTGGTTGGTGCCGGCAGTCGCCACGCAAATGCTCTGGGCGTCGATCATCTTGCCCATCACGCCGCCGGTGCTGTTCGCGGTACTGATTAGCACCTGGGCCTGCTCGAGCGTCAGGTTGCTCAGAGCGGACTGGTGGTTGTTCCACACTTCGGTAGCGGTGATCTTTTGCAGGCTGCCGAACAGGGCGTTGGAACCCGCGTCCGTGCCGGTGAGGAAGACGCCGATCCATCCGAGCAAAGCCGAGAAGAAGGGGTAGAGCACGCCGGTCTCGGCGAAGGCGATGCCGAGCGTCGCATCCATGCCGGCATATTTCGTCACGTAGCTGAGGCCCAGCATGCAGGCAATGGTGGGGATGGGCACCTTCATCTGGATGAGCGTTTTGCGGCCGACGGCCGTGATTTGCCGGGGCGACATCCGCAGAAAGAGCATGGCGAGCACGGCGGCGAGGAACACCGGCGTTCCTGGCGACGTCAGCCACGTGATCTTGAAGACGGCCGATTCGCGCTCGTGCATCCGCGGCAGCGTCGCGCTCGGCCGTTCCGACGCGACGATGGCCATTGGGCCGCCGACGATCGCACTCTGCACCGGCACGGAGAGCGGCCGCTGCAGCCGTTCGGCCCGTTCCACCACGTTGTGCAGCGCCGGCACGGTCGGCTGATAGTACGACTTCATGGGGCCAACGCGATAAGCCCCGTGCTTCCCTTCTTCCTCGCGCATGATCCCGGAGACCACGAGGAGCGCTCCCATGAGCACCCACGGCGACCAGGCGATCGCCACGCTCCGCGCCGTCAGCGGTTCGTCCGTCACCGCTGGTCCTTTGAGCAGCGATTCCACGTCCTCCTTGGCGTACTTCTGTTCGGGTTCGAGGGGCTTTTGCGGCTTGGTCGTTGGTGAATCCGTTGCCGGTTCGTCCGGGAATCGCCATTCCTGCTTCGGCTTCCAGACGAACTTCAAGAAGAGCGCCAGGCAGACCATGGAGAGGGCCGATCCGGCGATGTCCGTCAGCGGCCACAGCTCCGGAAAGCCGTACGCGTGGGCGGTGGCAAAGAAGAACTGGAAGGCCGAGAACGAGCCGCCGCCGACCAGGAGCGCCGGCCAGATGGCCAGCGTTTGCCGCCACGTGCACATCGTCTTGACCATGTAGAGCGGAATGAGGCACGACAGCAGGGGAAGCTGGTGCCCGCACATGATGCTGATCGTGTTGACCGGCAAGTTGGTGACGTTGGCAAGGGTGATGACCGGCACGCCAAGCCCGCCGTAACAGACCGGGGACGTATTGGCGATGAGGCAGATGATGGCGGCGCGGAATGGCGGCACGCCAAGGCCGACCAGCATCGCGCCGCAAATGGCCACGGGCGAACCCGCCCCCGCCGCCCCTTCCATAAACGCCCCGAAGCAAAAACCGATCAGCACCGCTTGCACGCGGGCGTCGCCGGAGAGTGCGCCGATGGAGCGGCGAATCACGGCGAACTGCCCCGTTTCGACCGTCACGTTGTAAAGCAGCATCGCGGCGAAGACCGTCCAGCCGATGGGGAGCAAACCGAACACGGCCCCGTGCACGAACGCCCACGAGGCCATTTCGAACGGCATGCTGTAGACGGAACAGGCAAGCACGATAGCAACGACGGCCCCGGCCGCGCCGGCCCAGCTCGCCAACCAGCGCCGACCGACCAGCAAGTAAAACAGCACCAGTACGGGCAAACCGGCCACCAGCGTCGACACCACGCGATTGCCGAGCGGATTCAAATCCTGGATGTAAGCGAACGGCATGGAGGGGTTCCGGGCGAAATACGACGAGTCGGGCCACGAGGAGCCGCGAGGCGGAGTCTGCGGAGCCGAGCGCGAGGCGCGTTGGCTTCTTTTCTATGAATCGCGAGCTTCCGTAGACCGAATTCCGGGATTCGCATAGGCTACAATTGATCTCCAGCATACCGATACTCGACACCCGAAGCCCGATGAATGAAACCAAATGGATTGCCGGGTCCGATGGCGAAGCGATGCTCGATTACGTCGCGGATCGGTTGACGCCGCGGCACTGGCTGTTGATTTCGGCAGCGTATGTGCGCCGCCTGTGGGATCTGTTGCCGGAAGGGGTGTTGCGGCAGGCCGTGGAAGCGGTGGAGCTTTCGGACGCAGTTCCGGAACCGGAGCGCGGCGAATGGGTGAAGAAGATCGCGGCGGCCACGCCGGCCGCCGTCGGCGCCGCCGAACTGGCCCAACGCGACATTGTTAAAAGCGCCGACCCGGATTCCGCCGATATCGAGAACCCCGTGCTCGAACGGCCCACGCAAATTGCCCCCGCGTTCCCGCTCTTCCGCGCCGCCAGCAACGAGGCGCAGTCGTCGATCGTCGCAATCGGCGCCGCGATGACCGACGCGGCCGAAGCGGTGCGGCGGCTCTTCGCCGAGCCGGGCGAAGCGCTCTTCGATTCGGTTCGCGAAGCCGTCAACCTCGCCGCCGAGCGCCGACTTGCCGCCAACCAGTCGGCGGCTAACTGCCTCAAATTGAAGCAAGAAGGGGATGAAACGGCGGACCGGGCCGCGACGGCGAAGAACCGGCGGCTCGAGGAATCGAAGGCGCTGGAATACGTGCGCCGGTTCGAGGAAGGCCGCCAAGGCGGGCAAGATTGGTCCGCGGAGGAACGCCGCGACAAGGCCGCTCGCAAGCAACTCGCCCGCGTGCTCCGCGAAATCGTCGGCAACCCGTTCAAACCGCCCCGCTTCGAACCCGCCTGGCGAACGAGCACCGTCGTCGAACTGGCCTGCGCCATCTTCGCCGATCGTGCCTTCGATCGCTTTCCACTGCTGGCCGACGCCTTACTGGATGCCGATTGCGACGAGGAGCAAGTGCTGCGGCATTGCCGGGGAACGGAGCTAGGCGTGAAGGAACCGCCGCAGCACATTCGAGGCTGTTGGGTGGTGGAAGCGGCGCTCGGCCGCTGGTCGCCGCTGCCGCCGCCGGATCCGAGCGCCAAGCCGCGCCGACGCCGCCTCGAAGACGATTACGATCTCGGCCTGCCCCCGGACGACGACATCGCTTTGGCTTAAACCGCGATAGAACGACTCCATGACGCTGCTGCGGCGCTATCTCGTCGTGCAAATCCTGATGCTGTGGCAGGGCGGCTTCCTCTTTTATGCCTCGTTCGTGGTGCCGACGGGAACGCAAGTCCTCGGTTCGTCGGAGGCACAAGGGTCGATTACGGCGCGCGTGACGGATTCCTTGAACCTGTGCGGCGTCGCCGGGCTGGCGATCTTGGCCTGGGAACTGTGGGCTGGCCGCGACATTCGCCGACGCAAGCTCTTCGGCTGGGGATGCTGGATCGCGGCGGCGGGCTGCCAGGCCGCACTGTTCGCGCTGCACATCTACCTCGAATCGCTGATGAATCCGGAACGAACCTTTGTGATCGATCGCGGCCGCTTCTACCGCATCCACGGCGCCTACCTGTGGACGAGTACGGCGATGTGGGCCGCCTGCCTCGCGCTGACCTGGTCGCTGCTTCGCGGCTGGACCGACCGCGCCAATTGAACTGTCCCGTCCTGCGGCGATCCCCGGTGCTACATTAAGGGAATCTTCCGTTGCATTCACGGGCGGCCTTCGTGGGCGATTCCTTCGACAGCGCGAACGCCAGCCCGCCGCCGGGCCGGTTGCTGAACGTGCTGGGGTTGGCGTTCGGCGTCGCCGTCGTGGTCGGCGGCTGCGTCGGCGTCGGCATTCTCAAGCAGCCGGGTTCCGTGGCCCAGGCTTTGCCGCATCCCGCGCTCTTCCTGGCGGCGTGGCTGGCCGGCGGGCTCTACGTGCTGCTCGGCGCCGTATCGGTCGCTGAACTCGCCGCGATGACCCCGAAATCCGGGGCGTGGTACGTTTACACGCGCCGCGCGCTCGGCGAATATGCAGGCTTCGTCACCGGCTGGGGGCACTGGCTCGGCCTCTGTAGCGGGGCCGCTTACATTTACCTGCTTCTGGCCGAATACTTCGGCAAGTTGGTGCCGCAGGCCCGCGGTTTCGAAATGGCCATCGCGCTGGCCACGGCGATCGGCCTGGCCGCGACGCACTGGCGAAGCGTCCACAACGCCGGGAGAATCCAGGAACTGACGACGCTTCTCAAAGGGCTCGCGTTCGTCGCACTCATCGCCGCGTTCTTCGCCCTGGGGCAAGGCGGATCCGAACGCGAAGCAACACCTGAATCCCTTCCGCAAGGTTGGCTGCTCGCCGGCGCGGGCGTGCTCGCCATCCAGGCCATTCTGCAAACGTACGACGGTTGGGAAGGGGCGATCTACTTCGGCGAAGAGGTGCGCGATCCCGGCCGCAACTTGCCCCGGTCCCTCATTCTCGGCACCCTGGTCGTGATTCTGCTCTACTTGCTCGTGAATGCGGCGCTGCTCAGCGTTTTGTCGATTGAGGAAATCGCCGGCCACGACATGGCGGTGGCATTTGCGGCGGAGCGCGTGTTCGGAGCCGACGGCGGCAAGATCGTCTTCGGTTTGGCGACGCTATCGATCCTGGTGTCGTGCAATGCCGGTACGATGCAAACGCCGCGGGTGCTGTACGCCATGAGCCGGGACCGGCTCTTTTTCCCGCAGGTCGCGCACGTGAACGCCGGCGGAACGCCCACCGTGGCACTCGCGCTCACCACCGCGGCCATCGCCGCCTTCATCGCCACCGGCAAAAGCGAACGACTGCTCGGCGTGTTGGCCTTCTTCCTGGTCGCCAACTACTCGTTGGTCTACCTGGCGCTATTCGTACTGCGGGCGAAGGAGCCGGCGGCGCCGCGGCCATTCCGCGCCTGGGGTTACCCCTGGACCACGGGCCTGGCGCTCTTTGGCTCGCTGCTTTATTTGGGTTCGTCGATCTGGTTGTATGCGCGGAATAGCCTTTATGCCTTGACGATGTTGGCGGCGAGCGTGCCGGTCTACCTGCTGCTGCGGATGATGCGCGGTTGAAGTGTTCGATGCCGAGCGCTCGACTTCGCCTCGCGGCTAACCTCAGTTCAACATCGGGCTTTTCTTCGGCGGTTCGGGCGCCGTGTGCTTCTTGAATTCCGGGGGCATGGTCGCGGATCCTTCGTTCAGGTAGCCGGCGCCGGATTGCGGGGTTGGGCCTTGCGGGCCGGGCTGCGAGCCATTCGTGAAGTACCAGCAGAGGCCGACGAGAAGGGCCACCGAGGCGGCCAGCGTGAATCGCGCGCGGTTCCCGGCCCGCCGCGAGGCATCATTGCCAGCGGGGGACGCCATGACGGGCGCCGCCGGCCACGGCCGAGGCATTCGCGACTTGTAAAAATCGCTCAGCAATTCATCGATCATGATCGGTTACCCTTCTCGCTTGTCCTGTTCGGTCAATCGCTCGGCGACGCGCTGCCGAGCCCGGCTCAACCGCATGTGAATCGCGGCCACGTTCACGCCCATGATCTCCGCGATCGCGTTCGCATCGTAATCCAGGGCATACCGCAAAGTCAGCACGTCGCGATCCGGCTGCGACAGTTCCTCGAGAATCGCCCGCAGTTGCCCGAACTGCTCCTCGCGCTCGAGCATCTCGCTCGGCAATGGCTGCGGCGAGCGGACGCCATTGAGCAACTCGGGCGGTTGCGTGCCGTTGCGGCGAAACGCGCTCTTAGCATAATCCTCGGCCAGGTTCCGCGCCACCCGCAAGAGCCACGCCCGCGGGTTCTGGATGATCTCGTCGCCGCCTTCCCACTGCTTCCAAAGCCGGAGGAACGCCTCCTGGGTCACGTCCATCGCCAGGTCGGAATCCATCCAGCGGGCGTAGGCCAGCGCCCACACCTCGCGGCTGTGCTGTTCGTAGAGCGCTTCGAACTCCGCCCGCCGCGCGAGCGCAAGACGTGCACCGGAGTGCGGGCCAGTGCTTTTGGCGCCGTGCGGCATCGAGGCATCGGGAGGCGGTCGGCTCGTCTCGTCACCAACAAGACGAAGCCGGCCTGGATTACTAACGGGATGTTCCATTTTACGTAATGCGGAATTCGGAATGCGGAATGCGGATTGAAAACCCGACACCAAGATACCAAGCGGATCGTGAATTAATGGCCGAACACTTACACCGGCTGGAAGCCGGTGCCACCCAGAACTAGCTTTTAGGAGGCCGTCGAGGGAGAACCCTAGACGACCGTTTCTTAAATCCCCCGCTTGTCCTGGGAGGGCCGGAATCGACGTAAGTCATTGCAACACAAGGATTGCTACTGGCGGCGAACTTAAGAAACGGTCATTTAGTGTTCTTGGGTGGCACCGGCTTCCAGCCGGTGTAGGCTTGCAAAATCCGTGAGGGATCGTTTCGAAATTCCGCATTCCGAATTCCGCATTCCGCAATTCTTAAGTTGTCGCGGCGCAGCGGTTCGTTAACAATACTCCTACTGGGCACTTTCTCGCGCTATCCCTTTCTCCCCCTCATTCGTCGGGAGCCGTCCCATGCCGTCCGTTGCCATCGGCCGAGTTGCCGTTCTTATCCTGGCCGTGCAGGCGTTTGCCCTCGTGCAAATCGCCCCGGCCGCCGAGGCCGCTCCGCCGCCGCGCTCGGCCGGCGAAGTTCTCAAGGCCATCACCGCCGCCGAACTCGACAAGGCCGCGATCGACGAGGTCAAGGCCAAGAGCGAGTTGATGAAGAACCTCGAGTTCCTTTCGGACACCATCGGCCCGCGGTTGACCGGTTCCAAAAACGTCGAACGGGCCAACGAATGGACCGCCTTGAAAATGAAGGAATACGGCCTGGAAAACGTGAAGCTCGAGCCGTGGGAGATTCCCCTCGGCTGGGAACGCGGAACCGCCACCATGACCGTGGTGGAACCGGATACCAAGGTGCGGTGCGTGTTGGCCGCCGCGGGTTGGAGCCCGAGCACCAAGGGCAAAGTGACGGGTGAAGTGGTGATCCTGCGGGCGCAAACCAAGGCGGATCTCGCTCGCTACCGGGGCAAGTTGAAGAACGCGGTGATCCTCCGCAGCCCGCCGGCGCGGGTCGCACCGGTTACGGACACTTCCTATGGCCCGCTGCCGCCGGCCCCGAAGAAAGTCGAGCCGAAAAAGGCCGAGCCGAAGAAGGCCGAGACCGCGATCAACTTCGTCGAGCAACCGGCCAAGGAACAACCCAAAAAGCCCGACGCGAAGCAGCCTGAACCCAAGAAGGAGGCTCAGCCGCGCAACGACTTCTTCAGCTTCCAGACCGATCTAAATGCCTTTTTGAAGGAAGAAGGGGTCGCTTGCATTCTCTCCGATTCGGCGAAGCCGCACGGCTTGCTCGTGGTCACGGGCAGTTGGCCGCGCACCGATCGCGGCAACGCCGACCGCGGCCTGGTTCCCGATGGTCCGGCCCGCGTCTTCATGTCCCACGAAAGCTACGCGCTGCTCTATCGCCTCGCGAGCCGACCCGCACCCGCCGTCACCAAGGTCGAAGTCGAGATCACCAATAAGTTCATCCCCGGACCGATTACGGTCTTCAATACGGTGGGCGAAGTGAAGGGGAGCGAGAAGCCGGACGAGTTCGTCGTGGTCGGGGCGCACCTCGATTCGTGGGATCTGGCGACCGGCACCATGGACAACGGCACCGGCACCTGCGTAGTGCTCGAAACGGCCCGCACCGTGGCCGCGCTCGCCAAGCAAGGCTATCGCCCGAAGCGCACCATCCGCTTCTGCCTGTTCACCGGCGAGGAGCAAGGCTTGCACGGTTCAGCGCAGTATGTGACCAAACACGCCGACGAGATGGATCGCACCTCGGTCGCGCTCATCCACGACACCGGCACCGGCAAGGTCACCGGCTTCGCCACGCACAACCATTCCAAGGCGAAGGAAATGCTCGACCCAGAACTGGCGACACTCACGGCAATGGATGGCTGGCGCGGCCTCGACCTCGGCTTCCTCGGCGGCAGCGACCATCAGTCGTTCCACCGCGCCAGCGTCCCCGGTTTCGCTTGCCGCCAGGACATCGACGAATACCGCTACACGCACCACACGCAAACGGATACGTTCGACCACGCCAAGGCGCCGAACTTGATCCAGGGGGCTCAAGTGATGGCGGTATCGGCGCTGCGGGCGGCCAACCTGCCGGAACTCTTGCCGCGGGCCAGCCCGCCTGGGAAACGCAACCCCCCGCGAAAGAAGGACGCCAAGACCCAGTAAGCGCGGAGCCTGGCTATCGGGTGGCACCGGCTTCCAGCCGGTGTGTCTGAACTTGCACCGGCTGGAAGCCGGTGCCACCCAAGAATCGACAAGAGTTATCGGATTTGTCCAGCAAAGCGCGGAGTGGCCTGGGTGCCGAGCGAGACGTGGGATGCGGTGATCGTCGGGGCGGGCGCGGCCGGACTCATGACCGCGATCGCCGCGGCGGAGCGCGGCCGCCGCATTCTCCTTCTCGAAAAAGGGAAGAAGCCTGGCGTCAAGATTCTCATGTCCGGCGGCACCCGCTGCAATATCACCCACGATTGCGACGCTCGCGGCATCGTCGCCGCCTTCGGGCCGAACGGCAAGTTCCTGCACTCGGCACTCGCGGCTCATTCGCCGCGCGATTCCGTCGCCTTCTTTAACGGCGAAGGGGTCGCCACCAAGATCGAAGAGACCGGCAAGATCTTCCCCGTCAGCGATCGCGCCGTGGACGTGCTCGAAGCGCTCCTGCGCCGAATGCATCGCAGCGGGGCGGTTCTCGCAACCAGCGAACCGATGACAGCCCTGGAACCGCGGCCCGAAGGCGGCTTCCAGATTCGCACGCCGAACCGCGATCTCTCCGCCGATCGCGTGCTCATCACGACCGGCGGCAAGTCGTATCCCGGCTGCGGCACTACCGGCGACGGCTACGCCTGGGCCGCGCGGTTCGGGCACACCATCGTGCCGCCGCGGCCCGCCCTCGTGCCCCTCACCGTGCAACCCGCATGGGTCGGCGAACTCCGCGGCATCACGCTGCCGGACGTGCAGTTGAAAGTCCTGGAGAACGGCAAAGCGATTGCCGTGCGGCGCGGGTCGATGCTGTTCGCGCACTTCGGTCTGACCGGGCCGGCGCCGCTAGACGTGAGCCGCGCGGTCAGCGGCCACCCTGCGCCGGCGGGCTTGCTTCTTGAAGTCGATCTCTTGCCGAACATGAAGGAACCGCAGGTGGACGAGTTCCTGCGAATGGAATCCTTGGCATCGGGGAAGAAGCAACTGGCCGTGGTGCTGGCGGAACTGTTGCCGCGGCGCGTCTGCGATCAGTTGCTCGCGCTGTGCGGCCAACCGCTCGATCGCAAGGCGGCGGCCTTGAGCAAGGTGGATCGCCAGAAACTGACCGCCATAGTGAAGCGGTTACCGATCCCGCTGCGCGGCACGCTCGGTTTTGAAAAGGCGGAAGTGACGGCGGGCGGCGTGAGCCTGGATGAGGTCGACTCGCGAACCATGCAAAGCAAGAAGCAGCCGGGGTTGTATTTCGCGGGGGAAGTCCTCGACCTGGACGGCTGGATCGGCGGATACAACTTTCAGTCGGCGTGGAGCACCGGCTGGCTCGCCGGCAACTCGCTGTGAATGGGCAGCCGCGCTCTCCGTTGGGTCGCGGCTAAGCGGCGTCACTTCTTCTTGTCTTCCGCCTTCTTGGGTTCGGGTTCCTTCTCCTCGGCGATCTTCCTGAACTCCTCCGGAATCTCGTCCGCCGGCAGCTTCTTGACGATCGCCTTGATCGCCTGGTCGGCCATCGCCGAGTAATACTCGATGGGATAATCCGTGGGCTTCTTCTCGCCTTTCTTGCTGCCGCGGCTCTTCAGTTTCTTGAGGAATGGCAGCGCCGGGCCAGCGGCCTTGCCGAGACCCATCAGCGCCGAAACACCCATCACCACGACCTGCGGATCGACGTCCTCCAGGGCCGGAACCATGTTATCGAGCTGCGAGCCAGCCAGTTCGCCCATCATGCCCAGAGCGTAAAGCGCCTGCATCTTGGGCCCGGAATCGACCCCCTCGTGCACGTACTTGCTGATCCCCTTCAGGTTCTCGTCGTTCACTTCCTTGCGATCGAACCGCATGAGAGTGAAGCGCGTGAAGATCTCGACCTGCTTGTCGCGCTCCATCAGGCCCGTCGGCGAATCCGTCTCCTTACTGCCCACGAACTCCTTCTTGAATGGCAGCAGGCGGTTCTTGATGGGTTTCGCCAACAGGGCCATGGCCTTGGTATCGATCGGCAGTTCCTTATCGGGCACGACTTTGGACCCCGGCAGGAGCGGTGGCCCCAATAATACCAGCGATTGATAGGCGGCGAGGCGGACGGCGGCACTCTTATCGCGGATCAGCGTATCCGCCAGGCTGTGCAGCGCCTTCGTGCTCGGTACCTTATCCTTGTTCGCGCCGATGTAACCGAGCGTCGCGGCCACGGCCTGGCGAGTTTGATACGCCGGTTCGGTCTCGGTCAGCTCGCGGCTGGTGATGTACGTCACGGCGCTTTCGGCGCGGTAGCCGAACTTGGCGAGCGTCTGGATGGCGTGGAGGCGGGTGCCGCGCTGTTCGTCCACGGCCTTGCACAACAGGCGGATCGCTTCGGACGTATCCGGTTGGCTATCGAGGCCGGGTTCCTTGTTGAAGAGCGCGAAGGCGCCGACGGCTTCGAAGGCGGCGGCGCGGACGCTGGGATCCCTTTCCTTTTCCTTGGCCATATGCAGAAGCACCAACTGCGTGGCCGGCGCCTTGGCATTGGGGCCGAACTTCGGCAGCGTTCGCAGGGCGAACTCGCGAATGGCCGGATCGGGGTTGCTGATGTCGGCGATGTATTCGGAGAGCGGGCGGCCGAGGTAGGAATCGGGGTAGTTCTCGGGATTGCTCGGGTCGTATTTGCTCGGGTCGAGTTTCGCCTCGGGCATCGGCGGGTCGGGCGTCTTGTCGGGGCCCGTTTTGACGGTCGTGGGCGGTGGAGCAGGCGTCGGCATCGGCGCGACGACCGGGGTCGGAGTCGGCGTGATTGTCGGCGGCGATACCTTGGGGAACGATCCGACGGTGGGCAGCTTCGGCAAGGGCGGCAGCGGCTGTACCGATGGGTTGATGAGGCTGGGGCTTGCCGCGGCCGTCGGGGCCGCTTTCGGAACCGCGGGGGGGAGGGGCTTGGTCGGGGTCGCGTTCTTCGCCACGACGGGTGGCTCGACGTCGTTCGATTTCGGTTTGCCGCATCCGGAAATGACGACTGCACTACACACCAGCGCGGCGAGATAAAGCCGAGAATGAAACATGGCGGATCTCCGGTGATCGTTGCTCCGGCATTATACCCAGCATACCCAGGTTCAGGTCCGCAACGCAACGCTGAGACTTAGGTGGCACAGGCATTCCTGCCCTGCGCAAATCCGGCACAGGCAAGAATGCCTGTGCCACCAAGACCAATCTCAACGGAGCGCTCCGCAGCAATTTCCTTGCGCATTCCATCCGGCAGGGGAATTGACAGTCTCGCCTGAAATGGAGAGAATCCACACCAGTGCCGGATTGCCCGGAGTGTGGTGGATTTGGCCACTGCGCCCCCGGTTTGTGCTATATCAGACTAACCCGTCGCCCATCGGGCTCGATCCGGCCGCGCCGTTTCCCCAGGGTTCCTATGCGCAGCGTCACTTTTTTGGTTCTGGAAGGCGTCGATAAGGGACGGGTGTTTCGCGACTTGTCCATCCCGGTCACGATCGGCCGGGAAGAGGGGAACGCGCTGCGGCTCAACGACGAACGCGTCAGCCGCTACCACGCTAAAGTGCAAATGGAGGATGGCGACGTCATTCTCACCGACTTGGACAGCACTAACGGTACGCGGGTGAACGGCTCGGCCATCCAGATTCGGCGGCTGCGGCCGGGCGACCAGCTCTCGATCGGCCGAACGATGCTGTTATTCGGCACGATGGAGGAAATCGCGGCGCGGCGCGCATCCGTGCTGCCGATCCAGGGCGAAGCGCAGGCGCAAACCATCCGCGCCGAGGAAATGGCGGCCGCCGCCGCCGGCCGCGTCGGCGCCCCCGCCAAACGGCTCTTCGACACCGAGCAATCGATCAAGACCTGGACCGCCTTCGACGACGACATTCCTCCTTTGCCGCAGAAACTGACGCCGGCACAGGCCGCGCGACTCGCCGAAATCTTCGATTACCTTCACCGCGGCCTGACCAACGCCGTCGAGAACATCGAGGCCAACGAGGACGGCACCGAAATCCGCCTCGGCTTCGGCGAATGGCAAACGGTGCAAGCCGTGCAAATGCTTCTGGCTCGTTACGGCCGCACCATTGCCGACCCCGAACAGAAACCATGATTGCGCGTCGCGATCCGCCTTGGGTCTTGGTGGCACGGGCATTCCTGTCTGTGCGAGCTTTGCACAGGTAAGAATGCCCGTGCCACCAAAACTGATGCACCACCCGTTCCCAAGTCGGGTTGATCGCCCAATCGCTTTATTGTAAACAGTCGCCGCCCGCTCTCCGGCTTGCCAGGGAAGGCGACCGATGACCGCGACTCCGCGACTGGATGATCGTTCGAAGCAACTCCGCCGGGTGATCGTCCGCGTGCTTCAAAAAGCGCGCCGCGGGCATGTCGGCGCCGCCTATTCGCTCATTGAAATCCTCCGCGTCCTTTACGACGACATCCTTCGCTTCAACCCCCAACATCCCAAGTGGAAGGACCGCGACCGCTGCATCCTGAGCAAGGGGCATGGCTGCCTCGCGCTTTATGCACTCCTCGCGGATAAAGGCTTCTTCCCGGATAGCGAACTGGAGAAGTTCTGCCAGGCGGATGGCATCCTGGGCGGCCATCCGGATGCCGGCAAAGTGCCTGGCGTGGAAGCGAGCACCGGCGCCCTCGGCCACGGCCTGCCCATCGGCCTTGGCATGGCCCTACACCTCCGCATCGTGAAGTCGCCGGCCCGCGTCTTCGTCATCCTCGGCGACGGCGAGTGCAATGAGGGCTCTGTGTGGGAGGCTGCCATGTGCGCCGGCAAGCACGGCCTCGCCAATCTCACCGCGCTCGTCGATTACAACAAGCACCAATCGTACGCCAGCACCAAGGAAGTGCAGGATTTGGAGCCGTTCGCGGACAAGTGGCGGAGCTTCGGCTTCGCCGTCCGCGAGGTGGATGGCCACGACGTGGGAGCGGTGCGATCGACGCTGCTGGCGACGCCATTCGCCCCGGACCGGCCGTCGGCGATCATCTGCCACACCGTAAAGGGGAAGGGCGCGAGCTTCGCCGAGAACAACATGAAGTGGCACCACAAGAACAAGGTCACCGATCAGGAAGTAGACGCGCTTTTGGCTGCCATCGACGCGGCCTAGCAACGATCAGAGCCGCGGCCGTCAGGGAGCGGTCGAAAAGATGCCGCTCCCTGACGGTCGCGGCTCGGATGGATCCGGCAGAGGAAAGTGCATGCGGGAAAGTTGTCTGAAAACGGTATTCGAACTGGCGAAGCAGGACGAGCGCGTCATCTTCGTCGGCTCCGATCTCGGCGTCGGCGTGCTCGCGGACTTCAAGAAAGAAATCCCGTCGCGCTTCTTCATGGAAGGGGTCAGCGAGCAGAACCTGGTCGGTCTCGCCGCCGGCATGGCCATGGAGGGGCGCGTCGTTTACCTGAACACGATCGCCACGTTCCTGTCGCGGCGCTGCTACGAGCAAGTCGCCGTCGATCTCTGCCTGCACAACGTCAACGTGCGGTTGATCGCCAACGGCGGCGGCGTCGTCTACGCACCGCTCGGCCCCACCCACCTGGCCATCGAAGACATCGCCATCATGCGGGCCTTGCCGAATATGACCATCGTGGCTCCGGCGGACGCCCCGGAGATGATCCGCTTCATGCAGGCTTCGCTCGATTATGCGGGGCCGATTTACATTCGCGTCGCCAAGGGGCACGACCCCGTGGTGACCACGCAGACCGGGCCATTCGTCATCGGCGAAGCGGTGCCGATGCGGGCCGGCGAGGAACTGCTTTTGGCCACGACCGGCGTCAGTTTGCAGATCTGCCTGGCGGCCGCGGAGAAGCTCGCCCTGCTCGGCATCAATGCCGCGGTTCTCCATTTCCCAACGATCAAGCCGCTGGACGAAAAGGCCCTGCACGCCCATGCCGAACGGGCCACGGCCATTGTGACCGTTGAAGAGCACACAGTGATCGGCGGGCTCGGCAGCGCCGTGGCTGAGTATCTCGCCGAGACGGATCTCCTGCAATCGCGCCGCTTCAAACGCATCGGCATCCCCGATGTGTTCCCGAGTATTTACGGCGACCAGAACGGGATGATGCGGAAGTACGGCGTTTCGGCGGAGAATGTCGTGGAACAATCGCGGGCGCTCTTGAAATCGTGGCCGGGGCGCATGGTCCGCGCCGCCTGAGGATGCTGCATGCCTCGCTTGATGAACATCGTGAACCCGCTGCATCGCCGCACGGCCCGCGACTACCTGGGCCGCATGAGCGACGACAAGGTGCATTGTTCGAAGGTCGCGCGGCGCTTCGACCGCGATTACTGGGACGGCGACCGCCGCTACGGTTATGGCGGCTACAAGTACGATGGCCGCTGGGCCGCCGTCGCCCGCCAACTCATCGACGCCTACGGCTTGAAGGACGACGCCCGCATACTCGATGTCGGCTGCGGCCGCGGCTTCCTTCTTTATGAATTCACGCGACTCTTGCCGCGTTGCACCGTCGTCGGCTTCGACATTTCTCAGTGCGCTATCGACACCGCCAAGGAGGAAGTGCGCAGTAAGTTGTTCCAGCATCGCGCCCAGGACGCGTTCCCCTACGCGGATCGCTCTTTCGATTTGGTGATCTCGCTGAACGCCCTGCACAACTTGCCGCCACAGGAGGTCGTGGCCGCGCTCAAAGAGATGGAACGCGTCGGCCGCAACAAGTACCTCGTTGTAGAAAGCTTCAAGGATGCCGAGGAACTGTTCAACTTGCAGTGCTGGGCGCTCACGTGCGAGACGTTCTTCCGCCCCGCGACGTGGTCGTGGCTATACGGCCTGGCCGGCTACATGGGCGACTACGAGTACATCTACTTCGAAAATCCCGAACCGCTGGCGAAGCCGCAAGCGGCCGCATAAAGCGTCGAGGACTATGGAGGGTGATGGTTCCATTTACCCAGGGCAACGCCCAGCGAAAACGGTTGGCTCGATTTGATCGCATTTAAGTCGGAGAGGATCTCCCATGCATTCCAACGGCACGGCCTTGAAAACGCGCGAGCCGCAGTATCAGTTCGAACTCGATATGGCCCTCAAAGAAGGCCTGTCGCGGTTCGGCATCATGAGCAACCAGACGTGGAAGGACGATCCGCGGCGGCTGCTGTTCATGCTGTCGCGCTACAAGTTCGTGGCCAAGATGCTCGGTGGCAAGGACCGCGTGATCGAGATCGGCTGCGCGGACGCCTTCGGCACGCGGCTGGTGGCCCAGGAAGGATGCCGCGTCACGGCCAGCGACTTCGACCCGGTGTTCATCGCCGACGTCGAAGAGCGGATGAAATCCGACGGATGGAAGTGCGCGACTCTGGTGCACGACATCTTGACCGGCTCCGCGCCCCCCGGCGGGTTCGACGCCGCCTACTCGCTGGACGTGTTCGAGCACATTCCACCGGCCGACGCCGATCGCTTCGTCGGCAACATCGCCAAATCGCTGAGGAAGAACGGAGTGGCCATTATCGGCTCGCCGTCGCTGCAATCACAAGTCTACGCCTCGCCGGCGAGCAAGGCCGGCCACGTCAATTGCATGGATGGCAAGGAATACCAGAAACTGATGCAGCGGCACTTCGAGAACGTTTTCCTTTTCTCGATGAACGACGAGGTGGTGCACACGGGGTATCACCCGATGGCGCATTACCTGTTCGTGTTGTGCGTGGGACCCAAGTGAAGGATCCGCGGTGATGCATCCGATGCTGTTCGAACCGGAATGTACGAAGGTCGTCCCCAGCTCGCGGGCGACGTCGCGCGCCGCGGCCGGGCGATCGGCGTTCCTCTCCGATCTCACCGACGAACAGTGGGAACTGCTCCGTAACCGAGCGTTTGCCGGTTCGCCGCTGCCGGAGGACTTTCGCGGGATCGTGAACGCGGCCCGCTATCGCGAACGCGCCTGCTGCCCGTGGCCGCTCTTACCTGCCGGCTTCCCGCCCGAACAGCGGCTTCGCGAAGTCTGGAACCAGTGGCAAAGCGACAACACCTGGTCCGCGATCCGCGCCGTGCTGGCGACTTACGAGGCGCCGCGCCTTCCCCAAGTTCTGCCGGATGAGCCGGACTATCGCACGCTTCGCGATCGGCTCGGCGACTGGGCCGCCGGGCGCCTGCTCGTGCGGCAAGCGGATCGCCTCGCTCCTGTTCTGTCCACGACGCGCCGGCGCGTCGCCCGGGCGGTTCGCCGACTCCCTGGCGGCAGCATGCTGCTGGCGCCCGGCCGCGCCGCCATCCAGGCCGGCGAATACCTCCTCAGCCGCTTCACGGTGCACGCCCGCTTCCCCGCATGGTTCCGCCGCGGCCACCGCTACGTCGCGCGCAAGGAATACGCCAAGGCCATCCGCTGCTTCACGAAGATCATCGTCCGCGATCCATCGGCGGCCTCATCGTACCTCGGCCGCTCGCGAGCCCACTACTCGCTGCGCAACTACCGCGAAGCGTGCGCCGACGCCCAGGCGCTGCTCGCCATACCGTCGATCTCGCGCGAAGAACGGATCGGCACCTACTTCTTGCTATCGGAGGCGAGTTCGCTGGCGGGGGACGTGGATCGCGGGGTGGAGTACGGCTACCACGCGCGGTGGTTGGAACGCCAGGGGCCGGCGCCGGAACTCGAAGACGACGCACCCACCATGGGGCCGGACGCATTCGAACTGCTCGCCGACGTCCACAACGACCTGGCCGAACTGGCGATCAATGCCAACACGGATTTCGTGACCGCCGCCCGGCTTTACCAGGACGGCGGCGAACTGCGCGAACGCTACTTGAAGTGGCTCGGCGACGCCGCTCCGCGCACACTCTTCTTGCCCGAAGACTGGGTGCGGAACATTGGCCACATCGCTTTGCTCGAATACTGGGTGAAGGCCAAGCAACTGCGGTGGATCGATTGCGCCCGCATTGTGCTTTTGGCGCCGCCGAAGCGAACGGCCAACGAGGCGTACCTGCGCTATTTCCGGCCGCATATGCACATCGTGCAAAGCGATCCGGTCTCCGCGGGCATCGGCCACTTCGCGATGAGCCTCGGCCGCCGGCTCGCCTGCCTCATGCCATTGTCGGACGGCACCACGCCGTACCTGCCGGAAGCGATCGGCACGATCCAGGAGGAATGGGAGCGGCAAGGGCGGAAACCGCTGTTTCGGTTGTCGCAGGCCGACCGCGAGTTCGGCGAAGAGCAACTCCGCGCCATGGGCGTGCCCGATGGCGCCTGGTACGTTTGCTTCCACGTCCGTTCCAGCGGCTTCTACAGCGAAGGAGCGATTCTCCACCAGGCGCACCGCAATGCCAGCATCCGCAGCTACTTGCCGGCCATGCGCGAGGTCATTCGCCGCGGCGGCTGGGTCATTCGCCTCGGCGACCCGAGCATGGAGCCGCTGCCTGGCATGCCCGGCGCCATCGACTACGCTCGCAGCAAGTTCAAAAGCCAGCGCATGGACGTCTTTCTCTGCGCCACGGCCCGCTTCTTCGTCGGCGTGACCTCGGGCTTGAGCCACGTTCCCAACAGTTTCGGCGTTCCTTGTGCGCTCACCAACTGGGTCTCCAATACCTTGCCGGTCTATTCCAAGAACGATCGCTTCCTTCCTAAATTGCTGCTGCGGAAGCGCGACCGCAAGGTGTTGACGTTCGACGAATGGCTGTCGCGGCCGGTGCGCGAATGCTCGTATTCGGGCGAAGGACTGATCCGCGACGGCTACACCGCGATCGACAACACGCCAGAAGAGATTGGCGAACTCGTCGCCGAGGTGCTCGATGCGAGCGAAG
Source organism: Urbifossiella sp. (assembly GCA_035571955.1). GTDB lineage: Bacteria > Planctomycetota > Planctomycetia > Gemmatales > Gemmataceae > Urbifossiella. The sequence goes on from DATNBQ010000607.1 coordinate 19,063, forward strand.
GGAATCGGGAGGAGTCGGCGGCGGAGCGGACGCGCGCGGACAGATTCGCGGAGCTGGCGGCCCGCCACGGTGTCCGCGGTTATGCCCGCCTGGGGACTGGCTTCCTGGCGCGGCACGCTCAGTTGCTGACCAGCGCGCCCCGGTTCGAACGGCACTACCGCGACGCTTCGTGAAAACCTGTCCCTGTACTACTCACACTTTTCAGGCAGGGTATTAGCGTAGCCGCGACCCAGCGGGGAGCGCGGTGCGTTCGCGCTCCCCGTTGGGTCGCGGCTCCGCATTTTTCGAGCTATGGATTCTCGTAGGGGATGCTGCGCCTACGGGAATCGCGAATGGCGGCCCAGTCGTCCGAATCCGTCCTCGCCGAACTTCGGCATTTGCCGCTCTTGACCCCGGAACAGCGGTCGCGGGTGGAGGCCTCCGCGCGCAAAGCCGCCCCCAGCCCCGAAAAGATCACCACTCGCCTCGTCGATCGTGGTTGGCTCACGCCGTTCCAGGCCGAGATGCTGCTCAAGGGGAAAGCTCCGAGCCTCATCTTCGGGCATTACGTGCTGATGAACCGGCTCGGGGAAGGCGGCATGGGGGCCGTGTTTCAAGCCCGCCACACCCGCCTCGGCCGCATCGACGCCGTTAAAGTCATCCGTTCGGACAAGATCACCTCGAAGCTCATCGCCCGCCGCTTCCTCCGCGAGATTCACCTGACCGCGGGGTTGAACCATCCGCACATCATCAAGGCACTCGACGCCGGCCAGGTTGGCCCGCAGCTCTACCTCGCCACCGAATACGTCCGCGGCGAAGATCTGACGGCGACGGTCCGCCGCGACGGCCCGTTCAGCGTGGCCGATGCTTGCCTGGCCGCTTATCAGACCGCACTCGCCCTTCAGCACATCCACGAGCGCGGCTTCATCCACCGCGACCTGAAGCCGTCGAACATCATGCGTGAGGAGCGCACCCGCGCGGCGAAGTTACTCGATCTCGGTCTTTCCGGAAGCCTGCACGGCATTCCGGAAAGCGGTTCGTACGCCGGCAACTTAACCCGCGACGGCGTCATGCTTGGCACGCCCGATTTCATGCCGCCGGAACAGGCCCGCGATCCGCACGGCGTCGACATTCGCGCCGACCTGTACGGCCTCGGCTGCACCTTCTTCTACCTCCTGACCGGACGAACGCCTTACGAAGGATCGGCGGTGGAGAAGTTGATGCAGCATGCGTCGTCGCCGCCGCCGGAGTTGGTGCTGCCGAAGGGGCCGACGCCGTCGGCGCTCGCGTCGATCGTCGCACGGACAATGGCCAAGCGGCCGGAAAATCGCTTCCCGACACCGCAAGCGCTCGTCGATGCCCTGCTCGCGCTGCGGCCTGGTTCGCCAATATACGTGCAAGCGCCGGCGTCCGAGTTCGGCGGCGAGACTGCGGAGATGCCGGCCCCGCCGCCGCCCGAGGAATGGCAATCGCAGTTCGATTCGATGCTGTCGCATGATCCGTCGCTATCGGGGCGGTCGCCGATTCCCGAGGAGCGGCCGCGCCGCTATCGCAGCTACTTGCCGTGGATCGCGGCGGCCGTCGCGGCCATGCTGGCGATTCCGCTCGCGCTCTTCGCGTTCACCCGTAACCATTCGAGCGCGGGGCCGAGCGTTCGCGAGGCCGCGCCGGCGATCGACGAACCGGTGGATGAGTTGAAGCAGTTGCGTAAAGCCGTGCAGGCAACGGGCGGCAACCGGGAGCAACTGCGCGGCCGCGTCCTCGAATATCGTGCGAAGAAGGCCGGCACCCCGCAAGCCGCGAGCGCGGCGAGTTTGCTTCGCCGCCTGCCCTCGCCACTCGATAAGCTGGCCTTCGCGACCGATGCGGGAGTCAGTGCACCAGCGGTGCGGATCGGCGATTCCGAACGCCAGGTGGACTGGCTCGCGTTCACGCCGGCCGACGATCGCTTGCTGATCGGCCGCCGCGGCCAATCGCTCGAAGAGTGGGACGTTGCCGCGCTCAAGGAGACCGGCCGCTTCCGCACCATGGAATCGGCGGAGGGCGCTGTTGCCGTGGCGACAGCCGATACTCGCACGGTTCTTGCTCTTGATGCGATGGGCCGGCTCGTCGTTTCCGCGAACAACAGGCAACGGCTCGTGGATGTGGGGCCAGGGCTCGCCGTGGCGTCGGCCGCCATCGCGCCGGACGGCAAAACCGCCGTCGTTGCTTTCGCGGAATCCGCCGAGCAACTGGCGCGCATAAATCTTGAGAACGGCAAGATTCTGAATCGCCTCGATCATCCGTCGGATGGCGTCGAATCGCTGGAGATTTCACCCGGCGGCTCGGCCTGCCTGGCAATCGGCTCGGACGCCATGATCCGCACCTTCGCGATGTCGTCCGGGAAACTGCTGCAAACCTTCGACGCGCCGCCGGGAACGTCAGATGAAAAGGCGGGATGCTTTGGCCCGGATGGGCAACATCTGTACCTAATCGGGGCGTTTCGCACGGCTAGCCGCTTCCCGCGGAATAGCGCAAGCCCCGAGGCGAGTTACGAGCTGGCCCCCGAGAAGGCGAACCCGTTCATCGGGCGCCTTACGGGGAAGGGCGAGCCGACAGCCATTGCAGTCTCGGCCGACGACACGGTCGCCGCGGTCGGCACGCGCACGGGCCGCCTGTACGTTTACGCCGCCGCGACTGGTAAGCCGCTGCAGGAAGTGAGGGTTCCGGGAACGATCGCGGCCCTGGCCTTTTCCACGAACGGCCGCGTCCTCGCCGTCGGCCTCACCGATGGTTCAGTTCTTCTCATCAAGCTGAAAAGCTAGTTCTTGGGTGGCACCGGCTTTCCAGCCGGTGCAAGCCAATGCACACCGGCTAGAAACTGGTGCCACCCAGAAGCGTCCAACACGCCATGGGAGCTATTAGCAGTCAAATAAGCAATGACATACAGCCAACTACCTACAACCTCCCCCCTTGTGGGGGAGGTCGTCGAATGTCGTCTCGCAGAGACGACGTTCGGCGGGTGGGGGGGTATTGATTATCGCACATAAGACCCCCCCACAAGGGGGAGGTGTAAGGTGCTATTGCCTCCCCGACGGTCAACAATCACGCCTGGCCGTTCTGCTGACATCGCGCATAGAGGTCATCGACGGCCATAGTAAGCACCATTTCCAGTGCGACGGCTTCGTTCTCATTCGGCTCGCGCGCGAGCCGCGGGACGAGGTGGATCGTTCCGTCGGCCTCGAAACCAACGTCGATGCTATCGAGAACCCCCGGCGGCATGCGCGGCTTGGTGAACGACCAGATGGCCCGCCGCGATGCGTTGACGCGGAGGCGGCCGTCGCCCTGTTCGCCGAGCGAAGCTTCGTGGTGGACGATGGCGGCCAACACATCGGCAAGGGCGGTGCGGCCGTCGCCGAAGCGGCGTTCCACGGCGCGGAGCAAGTCGGCCAGAATCTGGCGGCGGCGAATGCCATCCTTTCGCGCCACATGGGCGATGGCGTGGGAAACGGCTTCAATCGCCAGCGGTTCGGACAATCGGGTGAATTCGGCAAAGGGATCGTCGGCCCGGCCCGCGGCCTTGTATGCTTCCGCCCGTACGACGAGGGCAGCCACAATCGCCGGGTCGGCGTTCTTCGTGAAGATGCCGCAGGCTTCGTCGAGCAACCGCGCTGCCTCGGTCCCTTGCCCGGCGCCCAGCAGCATGGCGGCCAGCGGTTCGAGCGCCGAGGCCGCCGCCGGCGAAGCGGGCCCGTAAAGAGCCTTGGCGAAGTCCACGCATTGCCGATAGACCTTTTCCGCTTCGCCCATGCGATCGAGTGCTTCGAGACAAGCGGCGAAGCCGAACATGAACGCCAGGCGGTCGCCGCGCTCGGCCGGTTCGCTCGGCATCGGCGAATCGGCCGCGTGGCGGAACTCCGTCGCCGCCCGCTTGTACTCCCCCGCCTGGTAATGCAATCGGGCCATGTCCGCATAGGCACAGGCCAGCGGATGCGATCCGGAACCGAATTGCTTCTTGGCGGCCTTGGCGGCCTTCGTCACCACGGCATCGGCTTCGTCGGCATTCCCCTGCGCGAGCAGTTCCAAGGCCTCGTGAAGGCTTGATGACGGTTCGGGCTGCCCCGCGATGGCCATGGCATGAAACTCGGGCAAAAGAGAATCCGTGGTGATTATCCATGCGGGCGGAAACCTTGTCCAGTGGTGCGAACCAGCTGACTCCGGTCGCTCACGCTCCCGGCTCGCCGCGCCGCAATCTGATACCATTCCCTTACCGACATGCCGAGCACCCCCGCGAATCGCGAACGACTCACCTTGCCCATGTGGCACGAGCGCCACGCCGCGCCGCTGGCGCCGACCACCGCGGCCGAAGTCGCCGAACGCGGCTGGGACGCCGTCGACGTCGTCTTCGTCACCGGCGATGCCTACGTCGACCACCCCAGCTTCGCCATGGCGATTCTGCATCGCGTACTGGAACGAGCCGGCTTTCGCGTCGCCATGCTCAGCCAGCCGAACTGGAAATCGTGCGAACCATGGCGGCAGTTCGGCCGCCCGCGGCTCTTCTTCGCCATCAGTGCCGGGAACATGGATTCCCTCATCAACCACTACACGGCCAACAAGAAGGTCCGCAACGACGACGCCTACTCGCCCGGCGGCCGCATTGGCCTGCGACCCGACCGGGCCACGCTTGCCTATTGCCAGAGAGCCCGCGAAGCCTTTGCCGGCGTTCCCATCATTGCCGGCGGCGTCGAGGCGTCCCTGCGCCGCCTTGCCCATTACGACTACTGGAGCGACACCGTCAAGCGGTCAATCCTGCTGGATGCCAAGGCCGACCTGATCGCTTACGGCATGGGCGAAGCGACGATCGTGGAGATCGCCCGGCGCCTGGCGGCCGGCGGCTCGGTGAAGGACCTGCGCGATTTGCGCGGGGTGACCTATGCGTTAGGGGCCTCCGAATCCTTTAGCCGCGAGTCGAAGACGAGCGCGGGGCCCGCGGTTGAAATACCTTCCTTCGAATCGGTCCGCGATGACAAACGCGCCTTTGCCGAGGCCACCCGCATCATCCATACCAACACCAACCCCTTCAATGCCGAGACGTTGATCCAGTTCCACGATCGCCAGGCCGTCGTGCAGAATCCGCCGGCACTGCCGCTGGCGCAAGAAGAAATGGACGCCATCTACGAATTGCCGTTCACGAGGCGGCCGCATCCCAGCTACACGGAACCGATTCCCGCCCACGAAATGATCAAGGATTCGGTGACGATCATGCGCGGCTGCTTCGGCGGCTGCACGTTTTGCTCCATCACCGCCCACCAGGGCCGTATCATCCAGAGCCGTTCCGAACAATCGATCCTGCGCGAAGTGAACAAGCTGGCCGACGATCCCGACTTCAAGGGAACCATCTCGGACATTGGCGGCCCCACCGCCAACATGTACCGCATGCGCTGCACCAAGCCCGAAGTCGAGGCGAAATGCAAGCGGCTCTCCTGCGTGCATCCGACCATTTGCAAACTGCTCGGAACCGACCACGACCCGCTCGTGAAACTGATGCGCGAAGTCCGCGATCAGGACGGCATCCGCAAAGTGGCCGTTTCGAGCGGCATCCGCATGGACCTGGCGCAACTGGCGCCGGATTACGTTCGCGAACTGGCCGAGCACCACACCAGCGGCCGGCTCAAGGTGGCCCCGGAGCATA
>DATNBQ010000608.1:0-20713 GCA_035571955.1 Urbifossiella sp.
GCGGCGACTTGTGCCCGGTGAACCCCACGAAGCGAACCTTCCCTTCCTTCTGGCACTTGAGCAGTTCCGCGAGGCCGCCCTGTTCGATCACCCACTCAGGATCGTTGTCCCAGTTCACCTCGTGCATTTGCATGAGGTCGACGGTCTCGGTGCGGAGGCGGCGAAGGCTGTCTTCAATTTGCGAGCGAACGGTCTTGGCGTCGCGGGCACACACCTTGGACATGAGGAAACACTTATTGCGCCACTTGCCGCCGTCGGCCGCGAGCGCCTGGCCCATGATCTCCTCGCTGCCGCCATCGTGGTAATCCCAGCAGTTGTCGAAGAAGTTCATCCCTTCGTCGAGGGCGGCGTGCATGATGCGGATGGCTTCGCTTTTGTCGGCAACGTCGCCGATGTGCCATCCGCCGAGCGCGATGATGGAGACGTTGGCGCCGGTGCGGCCGAGCGGTCGGGTCGGAATGCTCATGCTGTGCCTCGATCGAGGATGGGCGTTGCGATCAGGCTACGGGACTCAGCGAACGATGGCAAATGCGGATGCCACCTGCTTAGCCGCGACCCAACGGGGAGCGCAATTGCTCCGCGCTCCCCGTTGGGTCGCGGCTAACCATTCGTTGAACGAAACAGCCAATAGAGGATCGTCTTGATTTCGAACGGTTTGAGGTCCGGTTTAAGCGAGAGAATGCGGGCGGCGATTCCGGCCAGGTGCGGGGTCGCCCAACTTGTCGCCGGCTCGCGGGCGAACGGCCCGACGTATCCCTTGCCGTGCGCCTGGAATTCCACGTGCTCGCGCAAACGGTAGGCAAATTCAAGCGGATCGTCGAACAGCGCTTTATCGACTGAGATCAGCGGCGGGGCGAATGCGGCCGGGTAGCTGCGGGTGAGCGGATGGTCGTTGTGGGCCGCCGCGAAAACCAGCACGTCGCGGAAGTAGGCCTCCTCGATCGCTTGCTGTAATTGCTGTCTCCGGGGCAATTGCAGCAGCTTGTGCTCCGGCACGCCGAGCGACAGGTTGATGACCTTGACCTTCCACACTTCGATGGCGTGGTGCAACGCCGCGATCACCGTTTCGACTTCGCAGGTTCCCGTGGAACCGAACACGTCCGCGGAGTAAAGCTTCACGGCCGGGGCGATTCGCAGAATGATGTCGGCGACCGTGGTGCCATGCGGCGCGGATTGATGCCCCGTGTAAGGCAGCGGCGGCTTATTCGGTTGAAAAATCGCCCCTTCGATCGGCAGAATCGATGTTCCGTTGGAGCGGAAGTCATCTTCGAGAACGGCCCGTTCGACGCCGGAATCGATGATGGCGACGGCGACGCCGGCCCCCGTGGCCCGCGCGTCGCGGAGCAGGCGATCGGGCGTGAGTAGCGAGAAAATCTCGTCGAACACCGTGGCGGATCCGTCGGTCATGTATTCGCGATTAGCCGGGAGGCGAAGTCTGCGGAGCCGAGCAATCCATTTAAACTATCGGAACCAGGTTCGCTTCGAATTGCCGGGTGCAGTTTTCCCAGGTGTAACTCCGCCCTTCGGCGGCACAGGCAATCGGATTGCCGTGCGCGAGCGCTCGCCGCACCGCTTCCCCCAAATCCGCATCCAGGGCCCCGAGTTCCGCCCGGGTTAAGGTGTCGATCGGCCCCGTGACCGGGAATGCGGCCACCGGTAAGCCGCTCGCCAACGCCTCGATTACCACGATCCCGAATGTATCCGTGATGCTCGGAAAGACGAATAGATCCGCTGTTGCATACAACTCGCCGAGATCCGCGCCGCGGCGGTAACCGAGGAAGATGGCATCTGGATAGCGGCGTTCGAATTCGCTCCGGGCCGGTCCGTCGCCGACCAGCAATTTCGTGCCCGCGGTCTTCAGCTTCAAGAACGCCTCGATGTTCTTCTCGTGCGAGATACGGCCGACGTAAAGCAAAACCGGGCGGGCGTATGGCACTTCGGGTTTGGACCGACGGTAGAAGACGCCGAGGTCGACGCCGCGCGACCAGCGCCGCAGCGGCGCCTGGAACCCCCGCGATTGCAATTCCTTCGCCAGGCTCGGCGTCGCCACCATCAGGCTCGATGAACCGCCGTGGAACCACTTCAAGAAGCGATAGGTGCCGCGTTCTGGCACGCCGGCGAGACGGCGCAAGTATTCCGGGAAGCGGGTATGGTACGATGTGCTGAAGCGCCAGTGCCGCATCTGGCAATAGCGGCGAACCATGAGGCCGATCGGCCCCTCCGTGGCGATGTGTACGTGATCGGGGCGAAAGCGGCGGACGCGATCGTAAATGCGGCCGGGTCGCGGGCATGCGACGGCGATCTCCGGATAAAATGGCACCGCGACGGAAGCGAACGGCCCGGGTTCGACGATTTCGACGACGTGGCCGAAATCGCGAAGATGGCTGGCCGTCGTCTCGAGCGTGCGAACGACACCGTTCACCTGCGGGTGCCAGGCATCGGTGGCGATCAGGATGCGAGCCATTCGGGCAATGTCCGACCCGTCCCGCCGCGTTTCAAGGCGAATCTGGGATGATGCGATGCCCGATCCCGACAAGCGGAAGCTGAGCGACCTGAAGCGGGCGCTCAAGAAGCGCGGCAACAAGCATCGCCGTCAGGAACTGAAGCGCACCCTGGCCGACAATCCGGACGAAGCCGCCCATGCCGAGGAATATTTGGGCCGCCACCGCTCCGCGGACATGAACGGCCTCGACCGCGATTCCACACGCTTGCCCCGCGAGCTTCCTGGCGAGCCGCGAGCGTGAGCGGTAAGAGTGACTCCGCGCAAAAAAAGCCGCCTGTCAGTTTGGGTTTTTGGTGGCACAGGCATTCTTGCCTGTGCGAGCTTCATGCACAGGCAAGAATGCCTGTGCCACCAAACTTGACTACAAAAAAGCACGGGCACTCAGGGCGCCCGTGCTTCATTTTTGGAGGTGACGCAGCGTTGTCACTCGTCGAGCGGCGGCCAGTCCTTGTCCACCCCTTCTTTCTCGATGAGATCGAGCTGCTCTTTGGTAATGTGGTACTCGGCCGCCACTTGCTTTTTCGATTCCAACACCGTGACGCCGCCCACGTCTTGCGCGGAAACCAGGGCATGGAAAATCGACTTGCGTTCCTGTACTGTCAAGCCTTTGGAAGGCATGGGAATCGGTCCTCCGAAATAGATGGAAGTTCGCGGGTCGCTTGGCCGCGAGGGCTCATGAACCCGAGGCGAAGCAACGTCTATTGGTAATATACGCACAGGCAGGTGACTCGCCGGGCGGGAAAATCGCCATTTTTCCCGCTTTCCCAACCTTCCCATCCGGTTCCTCATCCGAACCCACATTCCTGGAAAGGCCCGCCATGTTTCCCGTTCGCGTTCCCCTCGCCGCAGTCCTCCTAACCGCTTCCCTTTTAACCGGTTCGGGCCGAACATCTGGAACTGATCCGGAACCGGCCGCGGCAGCTCCATCCACGACCGCCGAAGCCCCCAAAACGCAAATTCCTACCCGTTCGCCCGACTGGGTCAGCGACCGTCTGAAAGAGGTGGATGCCAAAATCGCGACCGAAATCGACAATCTCGTCGCCCTTTATCGGCATATCCACACCAACCCGGAGCTTTCGTTGGCCGAGGTCAAAACGGCCGCCCGCCTCGCCGAGGAGATGAAGAAACTCGGCTTCGACGTGACCGAGAAGGTCGGCGGCACCGGCGTCGTTTGCGTCCTGAAGAACGGCCCCGGGCCCGTCGTCCTGCTTCGCACCGACATCGATGCACTGCCGATCATCGAGCGCACCGGCGTTCACTATGCCAGCCAGGTGCGGACCAAGGATCGTTTCGGCAACTCCGTCGGCGTGATGCACGCCTGCGGCCACGACATCCATATGAGTTCGTGGGTCGGAACCGCCCGCGTACTCGCTTCCATGAAAGACAAGTGGTCCGGCACGCTGGTGTTCATCGCTCAGCCCGCCGAAGAGATCGGCGCTGGCGCCCGCATGATGCTCGAGGACGGCCTTTATAAGCGTTTCCCGAAGCCGGACTTCGCCCTGGCCCTGCACTCGGATCCGCACCAACCCGCCGGCGTCGTCAGTTTCACCGAGGGGCTCGCTCTGGCCAACGCCGACACCGTCGATCTGCTGGTGAAAGGGAAAGGCGGGCACGGCGCTGCGCCGCAAGCCACCATCGACCCGATCGTGCTGGCCGCCCGCATCATTCTCGATTTGCAAACGATCGTCAGCCGCGAGACCAACCCGCTCGATCCCGTGGTTGTCACGGTCGGCTCGATCCACGGCGGCACCAAGCACAATATCATCCCGAACGAGGTGAAGCTGCAGTTGACGGTGCGGACGACGAAAACAGAAACGCGCGACCGCGTGCTCAAGGCGATCAACCGGATCGCGAAGGCCGCGGCGCAAGGGGCGCTGGCGCCGGCTCCGGAGTTCCGCGTCAACCTCGAGGAATACACGCCGGCGACTTTCAACGATGTGACGCTCGCCCGCAAGACCGGCGAAGTGTTAAAGCAAGCGATCGGGGCGGCGAACGTAAAGGGGCGGCCGCCGATGATGGGCGCCGAGGATTTTGGCCGCTATTCGCAAGGCGGCATCCCGGCGTTCATTTACTTCCTCGGTTCGATTCCGCAAGAAAAGTACGAGGCGGCACGTAAGCCCGGCGGGCCGCTGTTGCCCGGCATGCACACCGATGCCTACGCGCCGATTCCGGAACCGACGATCCGCGTCGGCGTTCGCACCGAATGCCTGGCAATCCTGAATTTGCTGGGTAAATAGGTGTTGTTCCGGAGCCGCACGCGCTCGGCTCCGCGGACTCCGCCTCGCGGATCCTGACGGTTAGGAAAGTAGTGACGTCTCCGGACGCCCGTTTTACACCTCCCCCCTTGTGGGGGAGGTCGACGAACGTCGTCTCGCAGAGACGATGTTCGGCGGGTGGGGGGTATCGTTGCAGCAAATCAGAACCCCCCACCAGCCGACTCGCTTCGCTCGTCGGCGACCTCCCCCACAAAGGGGGAGGTTGTGGGTTGTTGGTCCGCTGTCATCGCCTACCTGACGGTCAGTAAATCCTATTCGTGCCGGTCCTTGATGAGCCAGGCGTCGTTGGTCTGCTTGCGCCAGGCGGCCAACTTACCGCGGAGGTCGTTCAGCACCTTCGCGCTGGCCGGGTCGGCGGCCAGGTTGTTCACCTCCGCCGGGTCCGCAGTCAGATCGTAGAGTTCTTCCTTGGGCCGGTGGAGGAAGTCCTTGACCGGGCGCTGGCCCATCATGGTGTCGCCGCGCTTGAGAATCCCTTGCCACGAGTGCGACCCCCAGATGTCGGCCGCGTGGGGTGCTTCCAGTGCATTCGCCAGGTTCAAAATGTACTTGTGCGACCGCGTCCGCACCATCCGCATCGGATAATACATCGTCACTTCGTGATACTGATGCGAAGCGAACACCGCATCCCACCCAGTGGGTCGCGCTTCCTCCAGGATCGGCAACAGCGACCGCCCCGGCAGATTCGCCGGCGGTTTAACGCCGGACCAATCCAACACTGTCGGCGCGATGTCGGTCCAGCTGACCATCGCATCGCACGTCTGCCCCGCCTTCTGACCCGGCTTGCGAATCACGAGCGGCAACTGCACTCCCGCATCGTAAAGCGATGTCTTCGCGCCGGGGAACGGCATGCCATTGTCGCTCAGGAAGATCACCAGCGTGTCGTCGAGTTTCTTGGCATCCTCGAGCACTTTCATCATGAGCCCGACGCCGTGGTCCATACGGGTAACCGATTGATAGTATTCGGCCAGTTCGCCACGCACGTCCGGCGTATCGGGAAGGTGGTTCGGCACCGGCAGCTTCTGTGGGTCGAACTTCGCATGGGGCAAACTGGCCGGCAACTTGGCATCGTTGCCGAAGCCGATCGACCCGGCGCGATGCGGATCGGTGAAGCCGATGAGGAGGAAGAACGGCGACTCGCCGGCGCGAGCGATGAAGTCCCTGGCTTTGGCGGCGATCTGCACGCCGTTGCGGCCATTGGCGGCAATCTCTTCGGTGAACGGGTAAACTTCCTTCGGCTGCACGTGAAGCTTGGCGATGACGGCGCTCTTGTATCCGGCCGGCCCGAGCAACGCCGGCAGCCCCTTTACCTTCTTGAAGGAGGCCGCGTTGTGATCGGCATGAGCGAGGCCGTACTGGCCGCACATGTGCGTCGGCATGCCGGTGAGCAGCGTGGCCCGGCTCGGGCTGCACGAGGAAACGCTGGCGAAGCCGAGCGTGAAGCGCGTGCCCCCGGCAGCCAGTTTGTCGATGTTCGGCGTGCGGGCCGCCTTGTCGCCGTAGCAGCCGACCTGCATGCCGAGATCGTCGGCAATCAGAAGCACGACATTCTTCGGCCCCGCGGCGGCAACGAGTGGAGAGAACGCAAGAAGGACGAGCGGAAGCAAGAAGCGGAGCATGGGGGTCCTCCGAGAGTTGTTCCAACGGAGCAGGCTTCTTCAGTCACTTTACGAATACGCCACTTAAGTGAGCGCGGTTAGGCCGGACTGCCGTTGCCGAGCGAAGAATCTCGCGCTCATCCGCGGAGCAATATGGTAACATTGTTCGGCAGCCGGTCTTAGCGTTTGTCATGCCCCGAGCGGAGTTTCGTGATGGCGACTCGATTGTTCGTATGCGCGGTGATTCTCGGATGGACGCTCCCAACGGCGGCCACCCAAGAGCCAAAAACGGCTAACGATTTTTACAAACGTGGGCTGGCGTGGATCGAGAAGGGCGAGTTCGACAAGGCCATCAAAGACCTCGACGAAGCCGTCCGCCTCAATCCCAAACTCGCCGAGGCCTTCGCCAGCCGAAGTGGACTGTGGGCCGAAAAAGGCGAGTTCGACAAGGCGATCAAAGACAGCGACAGTGCCATTCGGCTCGACCCCAAACTCGCTGACGCGTTCATCAGCCGTGGGCTAGCGCGACTCGGAAAGCGCGAGTTCGAAAAGGCCATCAACGACTTGGATCAAGCCATTCGGCTCAACTCCAAAGATTCGCGCTCTTTCTACAACCGCGGTGTTGCCTGGACCGAAATGGGGAAATACGACAAAGCGATCAAGGACTATGACGAAACACTCCGACTCGACCCGAAGTTCGCCGACGCTCTCCACAACCGGGGATCCGCGTGGGCCAACAAGGGTGAATTCAACAACGCCATCAAGGACTTCGACGAACTTATCCGACTCCATCCCAAAGATGCAGGCGCGTACTATGTGCGCGGGTTGGCGTGGAAGGCGAAGGGAGACAACGAGAAGGCAGCCAAGGATTACGCCGAGGCCAAGCGGTTGCGCGCATTCTGCGAAAAGCTATCCAATCCCGTTCTAACGTGTCCAGATGTTCAGATGACCCTGCGGGGATTCGAACCCCGGTCGCAGCCTTGAAAGGGCTGTGTCCTAGGCCACTAGACGACAGGGCCGGCGTTCCGGCCGATGCCGGAACACTCATTTCTAGGATTCCGCCGCGATAGGGTCAATGGCGGCGCTCACTTCTTCAACTGCTTGTCGAAGAACGCGAGCATGGCCTTGTCGGCGGTCTCGGCGTCCTTCCCCTTGAAGCCGTGGCCGGCCCCTTCGAGCGTGAGCAAGTTGGCCTCCACGCCGCACGCCTTGAGCCGGTCGATCATCCAGACGGCCTGTTCGTGGGCCACGTATTTGTCGTCCGTGCCGTGGATGCAGAGCGTCGGGGCGGCGTGCGGCGTCACCCAGTTCAGCGGGCTGGCCTGGATGTGCTTGGCTCGCGCCGTATCGAGGTTGCCGCCGAGCCAGAGTGGCAGCACGACCGCGGCATCGACGCTCTTGCCGTACGACTTGGTGAAATCGCTGGGGCCGTAGAAGTTCACCACGCAGGCCACCTTGCTCGAGACCTTCGGATTGCCGCCATCGCCTTCGAACTCCTTCACATCGGCCGTGACGCCGAGGAACTGCACGAGGTGGCCGCCGGCGGAGCCGCCCGTCACGCCGATGCGGTCCGGGTCGATCTTGTACTTGGCGGCGTTGGCCCGCGTCCACCGCACCGCGGCCTTGGTGTCGTGAATCGCGGCGGGGAACTGGTACTTCGGGGCGAGGCGGTAGCTAATGGTCAGCGCGACGTAGCCGTGCTGGGCGAGCTTGATGCAGAGATTGTTGTACCCTTCGCGACTGCCGGCGCGGAAGCCGCCGCCGTGAATGCAGATGATGGCGGGGAGCGGCCCGTCGCCGGTTTTCGGCCGGGCCATGTTCAATTTGAGGTGCTGGCCGTCCGGGTTGGTGTATTCGATCCCCGGCTCGAAGATCACGTTATCGGGAACCGCCGGCAGCTTCTGGGCCGACGCGGAGGTTGCGAACGAAAAGAGTATGGCGAAAGCAAGGAGCGAACGCATCGGAGAGGGACCTCGGGGTGCGGGCGATCACGGATTGATGATGGTGGCCCGTTCGCGGAGGATTTCCTGGGCTTGCTCCAGCCGCCAGCCGATCCACAGTACATTCGGCAAGCGGATTTCTTCTTTCTCCGCGCCATGGGTGCGCACGATCAAGTCGCCGGAGAAGAAGCCCAGAATCCAGTGGCGGAACAGGTCGTCGCGCTGCTTCTCGAACGACAGCCCCGTGGTGTCGAAGTTGCGAATCGACGCCCCGATGTGCTCGCAGACGCGAATCTGCCCGGGCGTGATGACCATGTAAGTTCGCCGGTCGAAGATGAACACGGAGACGATCCACAGGATCAGCACGGTGGTGGCGATAAACAGGTAGCCGGCCATGTTGATGTAAATGTGGAGGTGGCCGAGGGCGCCGCGCAGGCTTTCCCACACGTCGAGCACGCTGAAGACCAGTGCCACCACGATCAGCAGGAGAATCACCAGAAACGACCACAAGCCGCGCATCGGCACGTTGGTGATCAGGATCGTGAGCAAGAGCACGGTGCAGTAAACCGGCCCCATCCAGGGGCGTTCGGAAACGCGCGTATTGAAGGTTGGAGGGCTCGTCGGGTCGTTGCTCGCTTTCACCGCGGAGTCGAGGGAGTTCGTGATCGGCTTGCTTACGGTCAGTTTGAAGCTTTCGCTCTTCTCGCCACCCTCCGGCGAAGCTTGCTGCTTACTATCGGGGGGAATGACGGCCAGCTTACTATCGGGGGGGATGATGGCCAGCCGCGTGCCGTCGACGAGCGTGATGATGGCGAGGATGTAGCCGAGCAGCCAGATCGGCCACCAGTAGAAGATTGGGGAATGGCTGATCAGCTTGATTTCGCGCGGCGGATGGTGCACCGGCGGCGGCGGCACCACCGGGGCCGGAGCCGCACTGTGGTCGGAAGGCGCGGAGTTCGGCAACGTGGGCGGCGCAGTGGACATCGGGTTCGCACTCGTGGGAACGGGCTGTCGAGTGATTCGCACGCGGCGGCCATTTCTTATCCCAAAAGCCGATTCCGGCAAGCCGCAATGAACAACCGTCTTCTCTTATGTCTTGGCCTTCGTCGTGGCAAAGGACCGGTACAGCAGCAGATCGTAAACGATCTTCAAACCGCCAGCCAGGATGAACGGCAGGCTCAGCCATGCGGCGCCGACCAGCACCGTCGCCAGCATCGGCGAGATCGACGCACCGAGCGACCGGGCCACGCCGGTGACTCCCGCCGCGGCCGAGCGCTCCTCGGGGCGAACCACCGCCATCGTGTACGCTTGCCGCGTCGGCACGTCCATCTGCGAAATCGAGAACCGCAACAGCAGCACGCCAATGGCCCAGTATTCATCCGGCATCAGCGGCACCAGGACGAGCAGTACGTTCGACGGCAGATGCGTGAAGATCATGGTGTTCAAGAGGCCGATGCGGCGCGCGAGCCAGCCGGCGGCGAGCGCCGAGACCCCGGCCAACAGGTTGGCGCACAGGAAGATCGTGCCGATCGCCGCCGGATCGAGGCGGAATTTCAAGTAAAACCAGTAAGCGATCAGGCTCTGGATGACGAATCCGCCGCCGAAGGCGTCGAGGGCGAAGAGCAGCGCGAGTTTGAACACCGTTCGCCGAGATTCGTGGAGCCCGAGCACGGCCCGAATCGGCGGTTCGGCGGGGCGCGCGGCCTCGACCCGCGCCGAGACAAATGCGAAGCCGACGGCAATCGCAACACCAATCGCGGCATAAGCGAACAGTACCGGCCGAAAGGCCGACGCGCCGGTGTAGCCGAGATGTTGGGCTTCGGCGACGATCAGGCCGCCGCACAGGGCGCCGAACGCTGTCGCGAACGAACCGGTCAAGTTATACCAGGCGAAGACATCCGTGCGCCGTTCCGAAGGAACGATGTGTGCCAAGGCCGCCTGCTCGACGGAAAGGAACGGGCCGATTTCGTTCCCGCTCGGGCTGATGACGCCGATGGTCGCGGCAATCAAAAGGAGCACGAAGTTGCCGGTGGAGAGAAAGACGATGCCGGCGGCGGCCATCAGGATGGCCCCAGCGATGAGCGTGCGCCGCCGCCCCCAGCGATCGGCGTGGGTCGTCAGCCACAGCGAAATGAGCATGTCGCCGACCAGCGTCAGCGACAGGAGCAGGCCGATTTCCCATTCGCGCAGGCCGATCTCGGCGAGGTAGAGCACGAGCACCACCGAGAGCAATCCGTACGCGAACATGCGGCAGGCGCGGGTCGCGAACAGCAGCCGCCCATCGCGGCGAAGCGGACTTTTTCCGTTCGCGGCTATAATGCTTGCGAGGTCGCCGCTCGGTATCATCGAGGTGAACCGTTGCTGGAAATTCACAAGGGTGGTGAAACCTGGTCAGTGGCGGGGGCCGCCGCTGCGAGCATGACAGTTTTGCGGCCGCCGCCTGCCAGCGGCCAGAGCCCCCGCGAACTGGTCCGCGCCGCCCTCGAAGCACCATATCGCTTCGAACCGCTCCGCCGAGCGCTCACCCCGGATGATCATATCGCCATCGCGCTCGATGCCGACCTGCCCCACGCCGCGGAGCTCCTGACCGGCGTACTCGAACACCTCGAAAGTGCCGGCATCGCGATGGAAGCCGTGACCGTGATTACGCCCTCCGGTTCCCGGCAAGGATGGATCGATGAATTGCCGGAGGGGTTCGATGCGATCACGGCCGAGACCCACGACCCGGCCGATCGCAAGAAGCTGGCTTACCTCGCTTCGACCAAGGCCGGCCGCCGCGTGTATCTGAATCGCACGCTCGTTCAAGCGGACTTCACGATCGTGCTGAGCGGCCGCCGCTTCGACCCGGCCTACGGCTACGCCGGCGGCGAACTCGCCCTTTACCCCAACCTCTCGGATGAAGAAGCTCGCGCCGCCAATGCCGGGCCGTTCACCAAGCAGGAACCGTGGGATGGCCGGGAGGAATCGCGGGAAGTGGCCTGGCTGCTCGGCACGCCGTTCCTCGTGCAGATTATCGAAGGGGAGGACGACGACATTTTCGAAGTAGTCGCCGGCTTAATGGAAAGCAGCGACGAAGCCCAGCGCCGACAGGACGCCGCATGGAAGTGGAGCATTCCCGAAAAGGCGGATGCCGTTATTGCAATGCTTGGAGGCGACCCGGATCGCTTGACCTTTCTCGATTTCGCGAAGGCGGCGGCGTGCGCGGCGCGGGCCGTGAAGAAAGGCGGCCGCATTGCTTTGGTAACGACTGCCGCGCCGCCACTCGGAGAAGCCGCCGAGTGGATTCGCGCGCTCGACGAACCGAAAGCTCCGCTGGCCCGGTTGATGAAGGAAAAGCCCGCCGACTGGGCGGCGTGCAAATTGTGGTGCTCGGCCGCCGCTCACGCGAGCCTCTTCCTGGCCAGCAATTATCCGGACGACTTGGTGGAAGAGATGTTTGCGACGCCGTTGCACTCGTCGGCCGAATTGCAACGGCTCATCGGTTCCGCCGGCGCCGTGGTGGTTCTCCACGATGCCCACAAGGCCAAGGTGCAAGCGCCTTCCTAGCGGCGTCGCGAACCCGCAAGCCGGTTGCGCGACTCAAACTACCTCTCCAATACTTATCGAGAAAACCAGTCGGTCGCGCAACCCGCTTGCGGGTTTCGCGACGAGGCGCTTCAAAACGGCCACGCCGAGCCCAGCGCCTTCTTTTGCTCGGCGGTGATGGCCCGGATGCCGTGCTCGCCCAGTTCCATAAGTCGGTCGAGTTGCTTCCGCGAGAAGGTCGCCTCCTCACCGCTTCCTTGCACTTCGATGAACTCGCCCGCGCCGGTCATCACCAGGTTCATATCCACTTCGGCATCGCGATCCTCCACGTATTCGAGATCGAGGCGTTCCTCGCCATCTACGATGCCGACGCTCACCGCCGCGACGCTGGAACGAATCACTTCCCCAATGGGAACGCTCAGGCTCTTCTTGATACTTCCAATTGCATCGACGATGGCGACGAAGGCGCCGTTGATGGCGGCGGTGCGCGTGCCGCCGTCGGCTTCCAACACGTCGCAATCGATCCACAGGGTCCGTTCGCCGAGCTTGCCGAGATCGACGGCGGCCCGCAGGCTCCGGCCGATCAACCGCTGAATCTCCACCGAGCGGCCGTCGATCTTGCCGCCCTTGTCGCGGGTCTTGCGGGTGTTGGTGGAACCGGGCAGCATGCCGTACTCGGCGGTGAGCCAGCCGGAGCCGCGGCCGGTGAGGAAATCCGGCACCTTCGGCTCCACGCAGCAAGTGCACAGTACCGTGGTGCGCCCGGACTTCACGAGCACGGAGCCAGGCGCGCTGCGCGTATACTTCCGCTTGAACGAGAGCGGCCGCAATTGGTTCGCCTTGCGATGATCGGGACGGGGCATGGTGTCCAGTCAATCTTGGAGAAGATGAATTGTCGACGAACCACGGGTAGCCGTGGTAATAAGGTAGGCGAATCACCGTGGATTCGCAGAGCCATGACGGAAAACTACGCGACGAACACGCCGCCAGCGAAGCCCGGGAAGGCCTCGTCCTCGAATATCTCGGTCGGAGTCCGGTTGGCGTAAACGTCGATGCCGGAGTAAACGCGGACGGTGGAACCGGTTCCCGGCCCGTCGCCGGCAATGAACTGCAAGCCGTCGTCTTGTCCCGTGATGTTGCGAATGGCGATGCGGGCGCCGCCGCGCGCATCGGGGTCGCCGGCGAAGAAGTTGGCGACTTGCACCGGCGGGCCGAACTGGAACGAGCGGCCGTCGAAGATGTTCACGCGCGGTCCGCCGCCGGCATCGCTGCTGACCGCGATCTCGCCGTACCCATCGTTGTTCAAGTCGCCGACCGCGACATAGAGACCTTGCCGCGAATCGGGATCGAGAGCGAAGAAGTCGTTGAAGAGGCGTTCGGGCGTGTCGCCGGACAGAAGCGTTTGGCCGTTGTAAACGGCGACGCGCGGGCCGGCGCCTGGTCCGCCCGTAACCACGAGGTCCGCATGGCCGTCGTCGTTCATGTCGCCGAGCGCGATCCGCAGGCCGCCGGTAAAGTTCGGATCGAGAGCGTAAAAACTCACCGATGGCACGAGTTGGATTCCGCCGCCGGGCGCTGGCCGGGTAAGGAACACTTGCACGCGCGGTCCGCCGCCCGAGTCCGCGGCCACGGCCACATCGGCGATGCCGTCGCCGTCGATGTCCCCGGCCGCGATTTCCAGGCCGCCCGTATAATCCGCTCCGAATGGCTGCACGGTCAGCACGACTTGCCGCGACGCTCCATCGATTATGGTGATTTGCGCGGGCTGGCCGCCGCCGGAACCGAGCAAAATGTCCGGCTTGCCGTCCGCCGTGAACGAACCGCTGGCCACGCGGCCCGGCCCGATGCCCGGCAGCGTCGGCAGTCCCGTCACCTGATACATGTAGCTCTTCGTTGCCGGCTGCGGGTTCACGGTGAGGGTCAGCGGCGGCGAGGCGCTCCGCGCGAACCGAGCGTAGCCGGAATAAAAGGCGGTCGCGGTGTGATTGCCGACGGCGAATCCAGGCGCCGTGAGCGTCGCCTGGCCGTTCACCACGTCCGCCGTCCCAATGATGGCGCCATCCACTCGAAACGTGACGCTTCCGGTGGGAACGATGCCGGCGGGCAACTTGCCGAGGAACGAGACTGCGGCCGTGAAGAGCACCGGCGCATTGGCCTCGGCCGGGTTCGGCGCCGCGGCCAGCGATGTCTGCGTCGCGATCGGCGTCTGGTTCTCGAAAACGAACCCGTCGTTCGCCGTGCCGTCGGCCTTGACTTGCGTCGCGATGAAATCGGTGCGGCCATCGCCGTCGATATCGCCCGTCGCCAAATCGGTCGCAAATGAGCTCCCCGGGATCGGGTACGGGCTACCCTTATCGGGAATGAATCGACCGTTCCCCTGGCTCAAGAAAACCTGGGCCGCGGCGCTCGTGTCCAATGCGATCAGATCGGGCTTGCCGTCGCGATCCACGTCCGCCGTGATGACGCGTAGGAAGGCGGCGCCGCTGGGCGGCGTAGTAGCGATGGGGATGCCGTTGCCGTTGAATTGCCGCTTACCGAGGTTCGGAATGAAGAAGAGGCCGGTATTCTCGGCAATCGCGAGATCGGGCAATTTGTCGCCGTTGAAGTCTCCGGCCGCGGCGTCGAATGGAGTTCCACCAAGCGGCACGAATCCCGGCGCCGGGGTGGTGAAGTTCTCCTTGCCGTCGCCGAAGAACGGCGTCATCAGGTTGTCGCCGGCATCGAACAGGATGAAGTCGGCATGGCCGTCGCCGTCGAAATCGCCTGTGGCGACGCGATTCACTGTCGCGACTGCGGGTTGCTGAGTCACCGTTGTGGCGAAGGTTCCGTCGCCGTTGCCGGGGAATATCTGGTAGCCGTTGGCGAGCGTGCGCGTATCGGGATTGACGCCGACCAGGTCCGGGATGCCATCGCCGTTGAAGTCGGCGACACCGACCGCGATCATTGGCGTGGGGAACTGGAACGACTGCGCGAACGTGCCGTCGCCCTTGCCGAGAAGCACCATCAAGCTGCCGACCTGGGTTTCCGGCTCGAACGAAGCGACGGCCAGGTCCGGGATGCCGTCGCCGTTGAAATCCGCGGCGACGATTTCGCGCGGCGTGCCGAGATTCGGATCGGTGATCTGTTGAACGGCAGTGAACGTGCCGTCGCCGCTGCTCAGGTCGATGTCGATAGATGCTGGGGCCAGGGTAGCAGTGTTGCCGATGGCCAGGTCGGCGCGGCCGTCGCCGTTGAAGTCGGCGCTGGCGATAACCGTGGGGTTCGCGATACCCGCGGTGAACGGAGGAAGCTGCACGAACGCCGGCGTGTCGCGGCGCTCGAGTTCCTCGAGGCTGCGGCCAATGCGAATGCGATGCGTCGAATCCATGAGCGGCTCGCGGCGGGGTATCCTTCTCGCCATGGCAAGTGTTCCCCACATGAGAGGGTCAGGCAGCCCGACGATGGGAAAAATGGACCGTTGCCTCTGCGGACTATGACGATTTCGCCGCCGCTGCGGATTGCTCCGGTTCCTGCTGCGTCATGCAGTGCAGCGTGCCCAGCCCCCAGACCAGATCGACGCAGTGGATGCCGACCACTTCGCGATGGGGGAACAGCTCCGCGAGGATGCCGAGGGCCGTGCGGTCCATCGGATCGTTGAACGTGGGAACGATCACGATGCCGTTGGCGATGTAGAAGTTCGCGTAACTCGCCGGCAGGCGGACGCCATCGCACACCACCGGCGCCGGCATCGGCAACGGAATCACTTCCAGTCCGGCCATGCCGCGGAGGCGTTCCAGGTTCTCTTGCAGCGGCTCATAGTTCTCATCGGCGGCGTTCCGCTCTTCCACGGCGACGACGGTACGCGAGCCAACGAAGCGGGCAAGATCATCGACGTGGCCGTGGGTGTCGTCGCCGGCGATGCCGCGGTTCAACCACAGCACCCGGTCGATGCCGAGCCAATCGGCGAAGAGCCGCTCGTAATCGCCGCGATCGAATCCCGGATTGCGCTCTTGCACTTTGCTCAGCAAGCATTCCTCGGTGGTGAGCAGCAGCCCTTCGCCGTTCACATCGATGCTGCCGCCTTCGAGGACGACGCGGCGGCCCTTGTGCAGCGGTTGCCGCGCCGGGAGTCTAAGCCGCTCGGCGACGAAGGCGGGCAACAGATCGTCGCGCGTCCAGTTCTCATACTTGGCCCAGGCGTTGAAGTGCCAGTCGAGAACAGCCCGTTCGCCGCGATTGTTGACGGCAAAGATCGGTCCGGAATCGCGGACCCACGAACGATCCGTCGGCAGTTCCCAGAACGTCACCTGGTCCATATCGACGGAGGCGAAGGCGAGCTTCGCGGCGGCGGCCTCACGCATCTTCTTGCCGCCGACGATCAGGTTGACGCGTTCATGCCGCGTGATGGCTCGAATGATTTCCGTGTAGACCCAGCGGGTGGGGGAGAACTTGCCGGGCCAGTCCGAGCGTTGGTGCGGCCACGCCAGCCAGGTGCCGGCGTGCGGCGACCACTCGGCCGGCATTCGGTAACCCGAAGCAGCGGGAACATCCATCCGGTTGTTCTAATGCGGTAAACCGCGATCCGGGAAGGGCTTGTTTCCATTATGAAGAGATGCTAATTCGCGCGCCAAACCGTCAAGAGGCCGGAGTGCAGGATGCCGCGATCCGCGGAGATTGTCCACGCAAGTCGAGTCATTCTCGTCGCTTGCGTGATCCTGCTCGTCGCGGGTCAAGCGAAGGGGCAACCCGTCGCGCCCATCGAATCCCTTCCCCCAACCGCTCCAAGTTCCGCACCTGCCGGAGGCCTCCCGGATGGATTCCCCTTCCGCGGCATCGTTCCCGAGAAAGAGCGTCTAAATAACTCATTGCTTCCCGTGAGTGCAGACCCGGCCGGACCACTGGCCCCGCCGGACCCCGTGCCGGCCGTTGAAGACGGGGCGCCAATCAAGTCGCTCTTCGATTCGTTCCACGACCCCGCCAAGAAGAGCACCAAGCACTGGTACGAGAAGTTTGCCTTTCGCGGCTACTCGCAAATCCGCTACGGGCGGGCCGTGACGCAGGAACCGGGGAGCGGCGACCCCAGCTTGCTCGGCGACCGATCGATCGGCATCCACACCGGGACATTCTCGATTCGCCGGGCGCGATTCTTGATCTCCGGCGACTTGAGCGAACGCGTTTCCCTCTACTTCCAGGCCGACTTCGCCAACAATCCCGCCGACGGGCCGAACACGTTCTTCGCCCAGATCCGCGACCTGTACGCCGACATCTACTTGACCACGGATCGGGTGCATCGCATTCGCGTCGGGCAATCGAAGTTGCCGTGGGGCTTCGAGGAAATGCAATCGAGCGGCAACCGCGTACCGCTCGATCGCAGCGACGCCATCGATTCCGGCGACAGCCCGAACCAGCGCGACCTGGGCGCTTTCTACTATTGGACGCCGGAGGACAAGCAGAAGTTGCTGCAGGAACTCCAGCAGGGCGGCCTCAAGGGAACGGGCAATTACGGCATCTTCGCGCTCGGCGTTTACAACGGCGAAGGGGGCGCACAGCTCGATTTCAACCGCAGTTTGCACACCGTCTCGCGCTTAACCTGGCCGTTCCTGCTTCCCAGCGGGCAGGCCGTGGAAATGAGCATCCAGGGCTTCTACGGCAAGTTCGTCGCCTTCGGCACGCCGATCCGCCCGCTCGGGCAAGGCGATCTCACGACGCCCACAGGAGTGGGACCGCCCGGCGTGGTCGAAGAGCGCCTGGCCGCGTCCTTCATTTGGTATCCGCAGCCGTTTGGCTTCCAGACCGAATGGAACGTGGGCCGCGGGCCGGGGCTCAACGACGCCCAGACCGCCGTGCTCTCGCGACCCATCGAAGGCGGCTACGTCATGACGATGTACAAGCACGATACCGCCGACCACGGCATCTTCATCCCCTACGCCCGCTACCAGCATTACCACGGCGGCTACCGTTCGATCGCCAACGCCCCTTACGGCACGCACGACGAATACGACCTCGGAGTGGAATGGCAGATTCGCAAGGAACTGGAACTGGTGGTCGAGTATGGGTTCGTCAATGGCGTCAGTTTGAACGCGCTGACCGATCCGGGCGCGGTCTCTTACGCGAACTTCCGCGGCGACGTACTCCGCTGCCAACTCCAGGTGAACTATTGAATGGTTTTCGCCGCGACCTAACGGGGAGCGCGCGCGCTCCCCGTTGGGTCGCGGCTACGCGAAACTCATCCCACGTAGATTCCGTCGATCGTCGCCGGATTGCTGAACGGATCCTGCAGGGGATTGCTGGGGAAGTTCATCTGCGTCAGGGGAATGATGCGCACTTCGGCGTTGGTCTTCGAGCCGCTGCCAATGATCAGTTCCGCCTTGCCGTCGCCGTTAATATCGCGGGCGGCGACGCGAATCCCCTGGCGATCGTTCGGATCGAGCGCGAAGAAATCGGCGAGCGGCGGCAGCGCGGCGACATTGGCGCCGGGGTTCTGCAACAACTCGAGGCCGCTGACGACGCGGATGCGCGGACCGCCCGAGTCGCCGGTGCTGTAAATCACGTCCGCGTAGCCGTCGCCGTTCACATCCGCGGCCGTGACGTAGACGCCGCTCCGCAAGTTCGGATCGAGGGCAAAGAAGTCGGGGACGAGGCTCACGAGGTTCCCGGAAAGCAGGCTATTGCCGTTGTAGATGCTGACGCGGGGGCCGCCGCCGATGCCGGCCCCGACGATCAGGTCGGCGATGCCGTCGTGGTTGACATCGGCCATCGCGACGCGGCTGCCGCCCCGGAACCCCGGACTGCCGAAGGCGATGAAATCGCGTTCGTCCACCAGTGTGCCGTTTTGAACTTTGTAGACCGTGACGCGCGGCCCGCCGCCGACATCGGCGGAGACAGCGAGTTCCGCCTTGCCGTCGCGATCGACGTCGCCGGCCGCGATGAAGACGCCCCCGCTGAAGCCACCGAGCACCGCGCTCGGAGCAACCACATCGCCGCCCGTCGAACCGTCGATGATCCGCACCGTGCCGGCGACCCCACCCCCCGTCGCAAACGCGAAGTCGGCGATGCCGTCGCCGTTGAAGTCGGCGATCGTCGAGCGAATGACGCCCGTGTAACCGGGGAACGGCTGGAAGCTCGGGCCGGCCGCGACCAGCGTCCCACCCGACCCTTGCGTGAACACTTGAGCCGAACCATCCGTTGCCCCGGTGAGGATCACCATTTGGCCGTTCCTCAACAGCGGGCTGTTGGCCGGCACTGGATGCACATTGAGCGGGCCGTTTGAAATGACGGGCGGCGGCGGGCTGGCGGGCGGCGGACTGGCCGGCGGCGGGCTGGCCGAGACACCCCAGCCGAGGTCGATGAGCCCCGCGTAATCGAGCGACGAAAACGCGACGCGCGTTCCCATCAACAGTTGAGGTTCCATGGCGGGAGGCACGCCGGCCGCGGTGATCTCGCCGAAGTGGGCGCCGTCCGGGCTCTCGGGCACGGGCCCGCCGTAAATGCTCGCGGCCGCGGGCCCGTAGAAGTTCCCGCCGCTCGACAGGCTGAACCAGCGCGGCGCCGTTCCAATTCCCAGCACGTGGCCGAACTCGTGCTCGGCAACGGAGAGGAAATCGACCTGGTTGCCGGTGAGGCCGGAAGTCGAAGAACCGAAGAACCAGTTGGTGCTGGTATCGAAGGTAATGCTGCCGCCCCAGAGGAGGGAGCCGCCGGGGCCGCGCGTGGAGAGCGTATTGAGGAAGGCCTGGTTGCCGGAAGCGGAGTAGCCGCCGGAACCACCGAAGCCCGCTTCCGGGCCGCCGATGTCGCGGCCGCCGACATAAAGTGTGAGCGTGTTCGCCCCGACCGACGGATTGGCGATGCTAGATTGCTGGCCGGTCGCCGGGTTGAAGAACGTCTCGCTCCAGGTATTGCCGGCGGAGGGAACGATGGCCGCGAGATTGGCATCCAGATGGCTGGCGATGTCGTTGACGGCTTGCTGAAGAATCGCCCGCCGCGACGGATCGTTGAAGAAGCCGCTGGCGTCGTACGAATAGTCGAGCTGCACGGTGATGGCCGGCACCTCGCGCGATTCGAGCGATTCGAGCCACAGGCGGCGTGCGCGAGTGGTAAGACGTTTGTTATGGGCGGTCGGTGGGGCGAAGAAGTCTGTCAACCACATATCGCGGTCACCTGGAACGTCCCGTGTCTAAGGTGGCCAGTCGGGCGCACGGCGATGGGCGCAGTCCTTCTCCGGCGCGGCGCAAGGCATGCGGTACGAGAAAGAAGGACGCACAGTGTCGTTAACGACTGGTCCGAATGCAACGGCAATTCGGATAATTCCGCGGATCCGAGTCAGGGCGTTCGCGGCCGGCGGGTTAAGCCGGGCTCGCGGCTCCGTGGACGCGCGAATGCGAGTCGGCGGCGGAGCGGAAACCTCGATCGGCGCCGAAGCACGGATGCCAACCTCGGCCCCGGGGTCAGGCCTGAAGTCCGGCGTCCGCCGCAGTCCGGCGAGTGCGGCGACCGGAGTCGCACTGGCGAGCCATATAACTCGTGCGTCTGGTCTAAACAATCCCTAGAACGGTTGCGCCGATTCTGTCAATTACTCGGGAAAAGAAAGGGTTTTCGATTGAATCGGTTGTGACGGGAGTTGAAAAAGTTGGTAGTGGGCGGAGCGTTTTCGCGCCCAAGCCGATTGGTGTGAGCGGGCGCTTACAGGCGACCCGAGCGTTCCATCTTGTTTCTCCGGCGCGGCGGAGGAATAAGGCGGTGAGGATTCCATACCCGCGAGGGACCGTTGATGTTTCCCACGTTCGCAGCGCTGGTGGCCTGGTTCGCCCCAACAGCCATCGACGGGGCATTGCTCGATGCGCACCTGGCCGCCTGGGAAAAAACGGCCCGTTCGGCTGAGACCTAATCGGC